>NZ_JBHWES010000002.1:0-202170 GCF_042734105.1 Streptomyces sp. NPDC059679
AGCCCTGCTGCTCGGCGAGTTCGCGGGCCGTCGCCACGATGAGGCGTTCGCGGTCCGCCCGTTCGCGCTGCTTGCGTTCCTGTACCGACATGATTCGACCCTAGCACCGCTAGACAAACAAGCAGCAGTAGTACTAGCGTTGCCTTGTCAGCTAGCAAGGCTAGATTTCAGGAGGGGCCGTCATGCTCAACGCACTCGAGGTCGTCACCACCGTGGTCGTCGGCCTGATGGTGGGGGTGGAGTTCTCTGTCGCCTTCGTCATGAATCCGATCCTCAAGGCCCTTCCCGACGACGCCAGCCAGATGGGCCACAGCCACGGGGGCCGGATGCTCGGCGCCGTGATGCCGTTCTGGTACATCGGCTCGCTCGTCCTCGCCGCGGTCTGGGCGGTCGCCGGATGGCACCACGACGGCGCCGGCCTCGTCATCACCGCCGCCGCGCTGCTGATCCTCAGCGTGGTCATGTCGATCCTGCTGCTCGTCCCGATCAACAACCGGGGCAAGACGTGGACCCCCGAGAACCGGCCCGCGGACTGGAAAGAGCAGCTGAACCGCTGGGAGCGCTGGCACTACGTCCGCGTCGCCGTCATCGTCGCCGCCTTCGCCCTGCTGGTCACCGCCCTCGTCTGATACCCAAGCCGCCCCGAGCCGCGTCCGCGCGGCTGATCAGCCCTCACACGACTCAGCAAGCTCCACGAAGCTCACCAAGTCGGCGAAGACTCGCAAGGAGAAGAACAATGTCGCTGAAGAAGATCAACACAGTCCTGGCCGCCGCCTTCATCCTCTTCATCCTCTGGTTCGGGACGGAGTTCATCCTGAGCCCGGAGACGACGGCGCCGGGCTTCGGCCTGCCAAGCTGGCCGTCCGGCGACGGCGGCGGCTTCCTGATCATCAAGGGAATCCGCGACGTCGTCTTGGCCCTGGTCCTGGGCATCCTGCTGGTGACGGGCCACCGCCGGGCGCTGGGCTGGGCGCTGCTGGTGGAGGCCCTCGCCGCGTACGGCGACATGACCACCGTGCTGGCCCACCACGGCTCCGTGGCCACCGCGCTCGGCATCCACGGCCTGACCGCGACGCTGATGGTGGTCAACGGCCTGCTGATGATGCACGAGACCCGCAAGGTCGCGGCCGCTCCGGCAACGCTCGCCCCGCAGCCCGCCTGACGCCACCTTGGCGCGCGTCACGACGTCGAGCGCCACTCCTGCCCTCGCTGCAAGCCGGAGCCCGGCACTCCCGTCCCGCTCGGGGCCCACCACCCCACCCGGATCGGAACCCAGGTCGCCGATCTCCTCCCGAACGGATTCGCCACCCAACCCCAGCGACCGCCCGAGAACGCACGCAGCCAGACGATGTGGGGTGGCCGGAGAGGACCCCTCCGGCCATCCCTACTTCATCGCAACGGCTACGTGCCCGCGTTGGAGTTGCCGCGCAGCTTCACGTTCGCCGTGCTCGCGTTCTTGATCGCCGTTTCGATCTGGGCCATCGAGGAGCCGGAGTCGATCCCGGGCACGGTCGAGCTGTTCACCGCGTACAGCGTGAAGGTGTACGGATGCGTCGAACCGCCGGGGCAGGGCCCGAAGTACTGCTGGGCGTTCGCGCCGCTGCCCATGGCTTTCTGTTTGGCGCCGTCCTGGCCTGGGACGTTGAAGCCGGACCCGAGCGCCTCGGGCAGTGACAGCTTGGTCGCCGGGATGTCCCAGATCGCCCAGTGGAGCTTGTTGCCGCCGTTGGCGACGTCCGCGAAGACGATGGCCCAGCTGCGACCGCCGGTGGTTCCGGCGCCCCAGGCCAGCGGGGGCAAGGGGTCCTGGCCCGCCGTTCCGTCCCCGGCGCAGGTGTGGCGTGTGGGGATGGCCGCGTTGTCGTTGAAGGCGCTGCTGCTGAGCTTGAAGTCACCGGCCGTGCCGTCGTCCGAGTAGACGATGTCGATCCGCAGGATGCGGTCGTTGCCGTCCGTGCCGTCCTTGTCGGTGGAGGTGGTGAGCCAGATGTCACCGTCGTGGTCGACCTCGACCGTACGCAGCCGGTCGTAGGTGCCCTGGAAGTACGTCTTCTGCTCGACGAGGTTCGACGAGGAGTCGATCCGCATCCGGTAGACGCGCTTCCCCACGGTGGTGGCGACGAAGACATGGTCATTGATGATGGTCAGCCCGCTGGGCGAGGCCGAGGAGGTCGACCAGGTCTTCTTGGGGGCGATGTAGCCGGAGCCGGAGCAGTCACCGCTGGTGCCCTCGCAGTTGGGCCAGCCGTAGTTGCCGCCCTTCTGGATGAGGTTGACCTCGTCCATGACGCTGTTGCCGAACTCGGACTCCCACAGGCGACCCTTGGAGTCGAAGTCCAGGCCCTGCGGGTTGCGGTGGCCGAGCGACCAGACGGCGTTGCCGAAGGGGTTGTCGGACGGGATGGAACCGTCGGGGTTGATGCGGAGGATCTTGCCGTTGAGCGAGTTGCGGTCCTGGGCCCGCGACTCGGTCTGGGCGTCGCCCATGGTGGCGTACAGCTTGCCGTCGGGGCCGAAGCGCAGTCGGCCGCCGTTGTGGTAGCGGCTCTTCTCCATGCCCTGGAGCAGCACCTTGTAGCCGCTGAGGGTGTTGTTCTCCAGGGTCATACGGGCGATGCGGTTGCCCTCACTGGAGGTGTGGACGAAGTAGAGGTAGTGGTCGGTGGCGAAGGTCGGGGAGACCTCGAGGCCGAGCAGACCGCCCTCGCCGCCGGTGGTCTGGGAGTTGGGCACCTTGCCGACCAGGGTCTTCGTACCGGACTTGGTGAGCTTGTAGACGTTGAAGGTGTTGCGCTCGGTGAAGATGCCCGTGCCGTCGGGCAGGAAGCCGAGGCCCCAGGCGACGTCGACCCCGCTCGCGATGGTGCTGACCGCGCCGGGGTCGGGGGTGCCGCCGGGCTGGGTGCCGGAGGTGGTCACCGTGATCTCGGGCGTGAAGGCTGACTTGTTGCCCTTGAGGTCGTACGCCCTGATCTTGAACGCGTACGCGGTGTTCGGGGTCAGGCCCGCGACGCTGGTGGAGGTGGTCTCGGAGGTGCCGGACAGGGCGCCGTCGCGGTAGATCTCGTAGCCCGCGACCTTGACGTTGTCGCTGGACGCGGCCCAGGACAGATCGACGGTCGTGGCCGTCTTCGACGGGGAGGTCAGGTTGCCGGGGGTGGTCGGCGGCTCGGTGTCCGGCGGGGCGGGCAGGGTCGCGATGGTGACGGCGTTGGATGCCTCCGAGGCGTTTCCGGCCGCGTCGCGCGCGAAGACGGTCCAGTCGTACGAGGTCTCGGGGTCGAGGTTTTCGACGGTCGCCGCGAGGACGTCCGGGCCGACCTTCTTCATCAACTGGCCGTGCTGATAGATGTCATAGCCGGTGACGCCCACGTTGTCGGTGGCCGCGTCCCAGGCCAGCGAGACGGTGGTGGCCGTCGGCTCCTTGTCCTTGCGGAGGTTCGCGGGGGCGGTCGGCCGCTCGGTGTCGGCGGGGCCGGTCGGGGTGACGGTCAGCTTGTCGAGGTTGGGGCCGTCGACGCCGGAGGTGGTCGCGCGGACCTTGTTGCTTCCGGCCTTGAGCGTGGCGTTCACGCTGACCGTCTTCCAGGTGGTCCAGGCGCCGGTCGCCGGGAAGGAGAGGTCGTCGGCGACGGTGGCGCCGCCCACGGCGATGTCGAGCGGGCGGTCGGCGGAGGGGCTGGCGTAGCGGAAGTCGAGCCGGGCGGGGCCGGCCTGTGCCGCGTCGACGGTGAACTCGACGTATGCGCCGGTGACGACGTCGAAGTTGACGAATCCGGTGCCGGAGTAGCCGTCGTGGTTGGACTCGGCCGCGCCCTGGGAGATCTGGGCGGACTCGGCCTCGTAGTCCGTGCCGGCCGGTCCGTCGGCGGCGGTGACATCGACGTAGTCGAGGTTGGGCCCGCCCTCGGCCGCCGCCGAGGTGGTGCGGATGGTGTTGGCACCGGCCTTGAGAGTGACGGTGGTGGTGACCGACGACCAGGTGGTCCAGGCGCCGGTGGACGGGAACGCCAGGTCGTCCGCCGTCTGGGAGCCGCCCACGGCGATGTCCAGCGGGCGGTTGGCGTCGGTGCCGTTGGCGTAGCCGAGGGTGAGGGTGGCGCTGCCCGCGGCCGGGGCGTCCACCGTGAACTCGACGTAGCTGCCTGTCTTGTTGTCGAAGTTGACGAATCCGGTGCCGGAGAAGCCGTCGTGGTTGGACTCGGCCGCGCCCTCGGAGATGACCGCGGACTCGGCCTCGTACCGTACGGGCGCGGCGGCGGCCTTCGCTCCGGAGGGCTGGGACACGGAGGGGTGGGTGCCGGAGGGCTGGGCCGCGCTGAGATTCGGCAGGGCGATGGTTAAGGCCGCGGTGGCCGCGGCGAGGAAGGCACCGACCGCTCGACGCGGTCTGTGGGAGATGGGTGGCACAGGGGTCCTCCCGCCTTGCAGACTGATAGGAAAGATTCCTAACAGTGATGCGCAGCCGACGCGTCCACGTCAAGAGGCGTGCAAGCGTTTACCGAAGGTGATCTAGACGCGGCCGGTGTGAGCGGTCGACCAGCGCATGCCACCGACCATGTGCTCCAAGTAGGCCGGGTCTCGCACCGTTGCCGTGAAGTCCGCGTAGAGGGACTCCCCGAAGCGGCGGGTGCCCGCGAACACCCATGTGCGCCAGTCGGACAGATCCGCCGCGCCCTCCAGGTCCGCGATCTCGTCGACGTCCCCCTCTTCCCACGGCTCGTCGGGGTCTTCAAACGCCGCGATCTCACTCCACAGCGGCACGTTGCGGATACGGCCCGGCTCGTAGGAGGTCACGATCTCGGCGGTTCGCCGGTAGAACTCCTCGGGGTTTCTTTCCGTCATGACATAGCGGGAGATCTGGTCCTGCCCGCCGCCACCAGTCAGCTGTTCCCCGTATACGGCTTTCGCGGTGCGCCTGGGGGTGAGCACGGTCTTGCCGTCGTCCGCCAGCAGACACCCGTCTTCGCCGACTCGCACCTTCTTGCCGAGGAGGGCGTCGAAGAGCTCACGGAACTCATCCTTCAGCCGCATGCCGTCCACGATCTCCTTGCCCCGCTCCGGGGAGAGCGGGTACCGGTCTTCGCGGTCGGGCATACCGTAACCCTCGGCCAGATACCCCTCGTCCAGCAGCCACCACGCGTCCACCAGCAGAATCAGGGGGAAGGATGCCTCCTGTGGAACGAACGGGGCGTCGGGGTTGATGATGTGCACCCTGCCGCGGAGGGTGCGCCCTTCGACGGAGTCGATGGAGACGGCGAAGAGATCGGTCATGGCGCGGTTCCCTCTCGTCGGGCGCGGGTCGCGACGGTCGCGGCGCCGTTCGGTGGCCGGTCCGGCCGAAGCCGGCGGCTCCGTCCGGTGTCCGTACGGCTGCCGCAGCCGTACGCCGTCCGGCGAGCACGATCCGCTTCCCCCGTACATCCATGACAGGGACCATAACCACAGTCTGTGACAACGGACTTGTTCAGAAGCAGGTGCTAGACCGGGGTGCCGCCGGTGTTGCGGATCATCCGCTGAAGGACCTTCAGGGTGGTGACGTAGTCGGCGTCGTCGACGCCGTGGTGGATACGGTCGCGGATCGCCGGGGCGTGCTGCTTGAGTCCGGCGCGGGCCTCGTCGCCGGACTCGGTGATCCACAGCCGCCGCTCGCCGTCGCGGGTGAGCCAGCCGCGCTCCAGCAGAACCTCCGCCTCGGCCTCCAGATCGTCCTCGGGCCTGAGGTAGCCGCTCATGGCCTGCTGGAGCTCGGCAATGGTCATACCGTGGCCGTCGGGTGAGATGTCGTTCTTCGACAGATTGCGCAGCAGCCAGTACTGGGGCTGGGTGAATCCGAACTCGGCCAGCTGGGCTCGAGTGAAGGCGATCAGGGACTCGTAGGCCACGCCGGTCCAGTACGCGGCGGGCTGTGCGGCGAGTTCGGCGTCGGAGAGGTGCCGGGTCTCCATGAGGGCGCTCCCTACGCGTGATGATCACTGACCCGAGCAACGTAAAACGTGAAGTGAGGTTGAGATCAAGACGAACGGGCCGGCGTCGAAGCGGTGCCGCTCCGGCATGGCCCGGGGGACGCGTGAACCCCGGGCCGCCGCACCTGACTGCTATGTGTACGGGTTGTCGGCGCTGTTGCCCGGGTAGAGGATCGGGCCGTGGCTGCCGTTCTTGACGTAGACCACGGCATTGATCGCCCGGATCTTCCACGAAGCCTCGAAGTGCAGGTTGTACCAGGCGTCAGCCGGCTTGCCGCAGGCGTGGTCGTACCGGTTCCAGTGCACGGGACCGCCCCACGTCTGCCCGCTGACGCCCAGGACTTGGAGCTGGACGCCGACCTGCTTGCCGTCGCACTTGGTGTCCCGCACCGACATGCTCACCTGAGTCAGCTTCTTCGCGCCCCAGGTCACGGTCACGCTTCCGCAGCCCCGCGAGCCGCACGCGTCGCTGCGTCCCGTGGCGGCGGCGATCGTGTGGGCGGCGTTGTCGGTGTGGCCCGATGCGGCGAGGGAGGTTCCAGGGGCCATGAGCAGCCCCGCCGTCGCCGCGGTGGCGACGGCCAGCGACCTCCACGGTCCGTGCTTCGACGCCTTCATCTCCGTCGTCTGCGTCATCTGCGTCTTCATATGCGCTGAGCTCCTTCGGATCGCCGTCAGCCGCCGTCTCGCGGCCGAACGATCCCCAGGCTCGCCACCCCGGCGAAGGCCGCGCCAGGGTCACGGGCGATTGCGGGACAAGGAGGGATGAAAAGAGCCATTGCCTGCGGAAACACCGTCCCGGACGGGATTCGCCGGAACACTCGCGGGCCACGGCAGCCCGATATTCCGGGCCACAAGCCAACACCGCCATGACGGTAGCCTGTGTATACAGGCAGGTGTGCAGGTGGATCGACAAGGAGAGCCACGATGGCCCGGGCGACCGGCAAGAGCGAGGCCGTCTACGAGCGGCTGAAGGGGGACATCGAGTCGCTGCGCCTGAAGCCCGGGGCGAAGCTGAGCGAGGTCCAACTCGGCGAGGAGCTGGGGGCCTCCCGTACCCCTGTGCGCGAGGCCATCCGCCGACTGTCCGCCGAGGGGCTGGTGGACTTCGTACCGGGCGAGGTGGCGCGGGTGGCCGCCATTTCGCTGGGCGGGGTGCGGGCGCTCTTCGAGATCCGGATGTTGCTGGAGCCCCGGGCCGCGGCCCTGGTCGCCACCTCGGGGGCGGCCGACGAACGCGTGCTGGCTCCGTTCCATGAACTGCTGGCGCGGCTGGACGAGTTCGAGGAGTCCTTCCGGGCACTGGACGCCGCCGGGCAGACACGCGGCTATCAGGACTTCTACGTGCTGGCCGAGGGCTACGACCAGGCGGTCATCGCCGCGTGCCGCAATCCGTACCTCGCCCGTACGATCCGCGATCTGCGCAGCCAGACCGTACGGCTGCGGCATCTGTCGCACAGTGGCCCGCGGCGCATGCTGACGTCGCTGGAAGAGCACCGCGCGATGCTGAAGGCGATCGCGCACGGGGATGCCCAGGCGGCCGAGTCGGCCTCGCGGCACCATCTGGCGCAGACCCTTCAGGCGCTGATCGACAGCCTGACGAGCGGCGAAGGCGCGGCGCCCGGCGTGGAGATCCAGTTGGACATCGCCCGTTGAGCCACTGAGCCTCAGAGCCACTGAACCTGAACCACTGAGCCTCAGAGCCGCTGAGCCTCAGCCACTGCGCCACCGTGCCTCAGCCACCGTGCCGCTGAGCCCTACTCCGACGGACACTTCCCCGCGGTCGCGGCTTTCAGCTCGTCGAGCGCTTCCCGGATGAGTTGCGCCAGGTCGCGCGGGTCCGGCTCCTCGACCCAGCACTCGAACGCGACCTTGAAAACGGCGATGCCCGCCTCGGCGATCAGACTCGCGGCCGGGTCCCCGACGCCGCGCTGACGCAGGGTGTCGGTCAGCGCCGCGGACCAGGCCGCGAGTTTGATCAACTCGCGCTCCCGGAGCTCCGCGTTGGCGGCGATGACGGCCTGGCGCTTTCGGGCGTGGGCGTGGCGCCCCTGGAACGCGGCGGCGACGGCTTCGAGGGCCGCGGCCACCGCGTCGATCGGCGCCACGTCAGCGGGTAGGTCGGCAACGACGCCCACGAAGAGCTCCTGAAGCGGGCCGCCGCCCGCGAACAGCACCTCCCGCTTGTCGGCGAAGTGCCGGAAGAAGGTCCGCTCGGTGAGCCCCGCCCGCTTGGCGATCTCCGCCACCGTCGTCTGCTCGAACCCGCGCTCGCTGTAGAGCTCCAGCGCCGCCTGTTCTAGTCGCCCGCGCGCGTTCGGCTCCCATCGACCCATGCCGCCGATCCTACGCGATGACAGTGAATGACATCAGATGAGATCAGGTGCTACGGTCGATGACAGTGACTGACATCGCCTATCGGTCCGTCCTGGTCGCCGCGCCCTGCCGTGCGGCAGGGATGGCTGCCTTGCCACCCGATTCACCACCCGATTCACCACCCGATTCACCGGCCGACTTACCGGTCGGCCTTACTGGAGGTCTCTCTCATGCGCGTTTTCGTCACCGGCGCTTCCGGCTGGATCGGCTCCGCCGTCGTACCCGAGCTCATCGGCGCCGGCCATCAGGTCGTCGGGCTCGCCCGCTCGGACGCCTCGGCCGCCGCGCTCACCGCGGCCGGTGCCGAGGTGCAGCGCGGCACCCTCGATGACTTCGACAGCCTGCGGAGCGCGGCCGTCGCCTCGGAGGGCGTGATCCACCTCGCCTTCAAGCACGACATCGCCTTCTCGGGGGGCTACGAGGAGGCCGCCGAGGCGGATCGCCGCGCCATCGAGACATTCGGCGACGCACTCGCGGGTTCCGGGCGGCCGTTGGTCATCGCCGCCGGGACGCTCGGGCTCACACCTGGGCGCGTGGCCACCGAAGCGGACGGCACCTCCAACCACCCGACACCCCTGGGCGGCGGGCGGAACGCCAACGCACAGCTGACGCTGTCCTTCGCGTCCCGCGACATCCGCTCGTCGGTCGTGCGGCTCGCCCCGACGGTGTACGGCGAGGGGGACCGCGGCTTCACCGCGATGCTGGTCGACATCGCCCGCACCCGCGGCGTCTCCGGCTACATCGGCGACGGGACCCAGCGCTGGCCCGCCGTGCACCGATTCGACGCGGCGCACCTCATCCGCCTGGCGGTCGAGAAGGCCCCGGCGGGATCGATGCTGCACGCCACCGGGGACGAGGGCGTGCGGATCCGCGCCGTCGCCGAAGTGATCGGGCGCCATCTCGACCTCCCCGTCGTCTCCGTCTCCCCCGAGGAGTCGGCCGAGCACTTCGGCTGGCTGGCGGGCGTCCTCGCGCTCGACGGCCCGACGTCGAGCGTGCTGACCCGTGAGCTTCTGGGGTGGCAGCCGGCCCACCCCGGGCTCATCGACGACCTCGGCAAGGGCCACTACTTCCGCACCCCGACCGCGCCCTGACCGCCTGACCGGCCTGACCGCCAGACCGGCCCGGCCGGCTTGCCCGGCCGGGCCGGCCGGACTGAACCGCAGGTGCCCCGTCTCGGCCGGCTGACAATGGAAGCAGGACCGCATCGCATGGCGGGCCGAGTCAGCCGGCGGTGCGGACGTCGGATACTCGAGATCGAGACTCCAGAAGGGGTGACGATGCCATGCAGGAGGTGCGCTCGCGCCGCGTTTACGAGCAGGCCGAACGGTCCGACGGCAGGCGCGTACTGGTGGACCGGCTGTGGCCGCGCGGCCTGTCCAAAGAAAAGGCCCACCTGGACGAATGGCTCAAGGCGGTGGCGCCATCCGATGAGCTGCGCCGTTGGTACGGCCATGAGCCCTCCAAGTTCACCGAGTTCAAGCGCCGCTACAAGACCGAGCTGACAGAACCGGACCGGGCCGAGGCATTGCGTCACCTGCGTGACGAGGCCCGGACCGGCCCTGTGACGTTGCTGACCGCGACAAAGGACATCGAGCACAGCGAGGCGGAGGTTCTCGTGCAGCTCATGTGCTCGAAGTAGGACAGCCCCGCGGGCTCACGTCATGCTGTCGGCCGTCGTCACCACAAATGCCTCGTCGTCGGCCGGCTCGTCCTGGGCCATCAGACCGGCCACCCACAGCGGCATCAGCCAGTGGGCGACGAGGGTGGCGATGAGCACGGGCGCCACATAGGCCCTGGGCGCGTCGCCGCTGGCGGCACCCGCCATCAGCAACCCGGCCGCGGCCGTGACCAGCAGCAGGGTCATCACCCGGTGGGCACGGGCCAGGACCCGGCTGCGCTCGGCCGACTGCCGCTCGTCCAGGACGCGTTCACGCAGTTCCAGCAGACCGCGGGTGGCGGCGTTGATCACCCCCGTCGCGATCATCCAGGGCAACAGCAGCACCGCCATCACGAGGATGGTCCACATCGGCTCGGATTCCGCGAGGTAGAGGTGGGTCATCAGCGCCCCGAAGGCCGCGGTGAGCGTGATGTGTACGGCGACGACCAGGCGTCGGCGTGCGGCCGTGGCGTACAGCGGCCGCCCTTGGGGGTTGTTCATCAGCCGCACCATGCGCCGGTCATAGTTGGTCATTCGAGTCGTCGGCATGGCTATTTCCTCCCGTAGACCTCGTCCGTGAGCGGCCGGAACGGCTCGAGGGAGAACAGCGCCTCCACCGGCAGGCCGAAGAACTTCGCGATCTTCAGCGCCAGGTCGAGGCTTGGGTTGTACTGCCCTCGCTCGATGTAGCCGATGGTCTGGTAATGCACCCCTACCGACTCGGCCAGGCTCTGACGCGACACTTTCCGCTCGGCGCGCACCATCGCCAGTCTGTTGTGCACCTGCTCGCTCATGTATAAGAAGTACTACATTCCGAAGCATGGTCGCAACAGAACCGCCGATACGGGTCCGCCTCCACCCCGCCCCTCCCCATGGCCTCCTTGTACGCACTGCTGTATACAGAACTGGATACAGTTATGTACCCCTGACGCGAGGACAAGCCTCATGCCGCATACCGTCGGCGCCGCCGGCCTGCTCCGGTTCGCCACCGCCGCCGCCGAAGCCCATGGCGTACCGCCCGGGGACGCCCGCCTGCTCGCGGACACGCTGGTGACCGCGGAGCTATGGGGACATCCCTCCCACGGGATGCTGCGTCTGCCGTGGTACCTGGACCGCCTCGCCACCGGCGCGACGGCCCCGGTCGCCGACCCGCGGATCGTGAGTGACGGCGGGGCGGTGCTCGTGGTCGACGGCCGGGACGGGCTGGGACAGGTGCTCGCCGGCCGGGCGGTGGATCAGGGCGTCGAGCGGGCCCGGGAGCACGGGATCAGCGCGGTGGCCGTACGCAACTCCGGTCACTTCGGCACCGCCGCGTACTTCACCCGCAAGGCCGCCGCACAGGGCTGTGTCGCGGTCCTCGCCACCAACGCCAGCCCGGCGATGGCCCCGTGGGGCGGGCGGGAGAAGCGCATCGGCACCAACCCCTGGTCGATCGCCGCGCCGGGCGGCCGCTACGGCACGGTCGTGATGGACATCGCCAACACCGCCGTGGCGCGCGGCAAGGTCTACTGCGCGAAGGAGCGCGGGCGGCCGATCCCCGAGGGCTGGGCGGCCGATGCCGACGGCGTGCCGACCACCGATCCGCGCCGGGCCGTCGAGGGGCTGATCCTGCCGATGGCCGGCCATAAGGGGTACGCCATCTCGTTCATGTTCGACGTGCTGGCCGGGGTGCTCACCGGCAGCGCGTTCGGGAGCTCGGTCGTCGGTCCGTACCGGCCGTCGGGCCGCAGCGGCGTGGGCCATCTGCTGCTCTGCCTGGACATCCGCGCGATGGCCGAACCGGCCGAGTTCGAGCGGCGGATGGAGACGCTGATCGAGGAGACCAAGGCCACCCCCACCGCGCCGGGCGTGGCCGAGATCTTCGTCCCGGGCGAGCCGGAGACCCGTACCGCCGAGCGGCTGCGCACCGAGGGCATCGCGGTCGCCGAGGACACCTGGCGCTCCCTCACCCGCGCCGCCGCCACCACCGGCGCACCTCTGCCCACACCGACCATGACGTCCAAGGAGCTCCCCGCATGATCGCGCTGACCGTATCCCTCCAGGTCGTCCCCGGCAGCCGCGATGAATTCCTGGCCGCCATCGAGGAGAACGCCGAGCGCTCCTTCCACGACGAACCCGGCTGCCGCTCCTTCGACGTCGTCTGCGATCTCGACGACGACCACCACTTCGTCTTCCACGAGATCTACGACGACGAGGCCGCCGTCGCGGCCCACCGCTCCGCCCGGCACTACGCGGTCTGGCGCGCGGCCGCCGCGAAGTACGTGGTGCCCGGAAGCCAGGTCAACACACTCTCCCACCGCCTGTTCCACCACTCCTGACCCCGTATCCCCAGATTGGAACCCCACCCCCATGTGCACCGAGCCCACCCCACCGAACCTGCTCATCCACCCCGACGAGGTCGAACGCTTCGACCGCGGCGGAGGTGTCGCCACCGTCCCCTACGTCGGCAAGTGGAACTCCGACACGGCCCTCATCACCACCGGCCAGACCGTATTCCAGCCGGGCACCGGACTCCCGCTGCACAGCCACAACGTCGAGGAGTCGGTGCTGATCCTCGAGGGCGAGGCGACGGCGGAGATCGACGGCGGACTCTTCGACCTGGAGCCCGGCCAGGCCACCTGGGTCCCGGCCGGCGTGCCGCACCGGTTCTTCAACCGGGGCGAGGGTGTGATGCGGATCTACTGGGTCTACGGCGGGCGGGATGTCACCCGGACCATCACCGCCACCGGCGAGACCTTCGCGCACCTCTCCGAGCACGACAAGGGAGGGGCACCCACCGCATGAGCGACACCACCATCGAGGTCGTCAACCCCGCTACGGGCCGGCTCATATCGGCCGTCGAGGGTTGGGACGCCGAGCGCGTCGAGGCGGCCGTGGAGCGGGCACATACGGCGGGCCGCGCCTGGGCGCTGGTCCCGGTCGCCGAACGGGCGGTCCGCGCCGCCCGCCTCGCCCACGCGCTGCGCGAACGCCGGGGCGCTCTCGCCTCCCTGGCCGTGGCGGAGATGGGCAAACCGGTGCGGGAGGCGGAGGGCGAGGTCGAGAAGTCCGCGCTCACTGCCGAGTACTACGCGCGGCAGGGGCCGACCATCCTCGCCGACCAGCACATCGAGGTCGACACCGCCGAGGCGGCCTGGGTGTCCCATGAGCCCCTGGGTCTTGTGCTGGCGGTCATGCCGTGGAACTTCCCCGTCTGGCAGGTCATGCGCTTCGCCATCCCCTCCCTGGTGGCGGGCAACGGCGTGCTGCTGAAGCATGCGTCGAACGTGACCGGGAGCGCGCTGGCTCTCCAGGACCTGTTCGTGGCGGCGGGTTTCCCCGAGCACCTGGTGACCGCGCTGCTGATCACGGACCGAGGTGCCCGAGGTCACGGCCCGGCTCATCGAGGACGACCGCATCGCCGCCGTGACCTTGACGGGCAGCGACCGGGCGGGCGCGGCCGTGGGCTCCGCGGCGGGGCGCGCGGCGAAGAAGTCCGTTCTGGAGCTGGGTGGTTCGGACGCCTTCGTGGTCCTCGACGACGCCGATGTCGGGGCGGCCGCGGCGGCCGCCGTGCAGGCGCGCTTCGCCAACTCCGGCCAGAGCTGCGTCTGCGCGAAGCGGTTCATCGTCAGCGCGTCGGTGGCGGACGCCTTCACCTCCGCGTTCGTGGCCGGTGTCGAGGCGCTGCGGGTCGGCGACCCGCGGGAGCCGGACACCCAGGTCGGCCCGCTGGCACGGGACGATCTGCGCGCGGCGATCCACCGGCAGGTCCAGGACTCCGTGGCGGCAGGGGCCCGCCTCCTCACCGGAGGCCGCCCCCTGCCGGGCGACGGCTACTTCTACGAGCGGACCGTCCTGGCGGACACCGGACCGGGCATGGCCGCCTTCGACGAGGAGACCTTCGGCCCGCTGGCCGCCCTCGCCGTCGCCCGGGACGACGAGGACGCCGTCCGGCTCGCGAACGCCACCGCGTACGGGCTCGGCCTGAGCGTATGGACGGCGGACCCGGCCCGCGGTGTGGCCCTGGCCCGCCGCGTGACCAGCGGCGCGGCCTTCGTCAACGCGATCGTCGCCTCGGATCCGCGGCTGCCCTTCGGCGGCACGAAGCGGAGCGGATACGGGCGGGAGCTGGCGGCCGCGGGCATCGTCGAATTCACCAACACCCGTACGTACTGGGTGGGACGCTGGTCGGCCTGATCGCGTGCGACCAGGCGCCGGACCAGGGCGGTGAGCAGCGCCTGGCGGGTGCGGTAGTAGGCGGAGGTGGTGCCGGGCGGCAACTGCGCCGCCCGGTCCACCGCGTGATGGGCCAGCCCTCGTATCCCGGCCTCGGCGAGCACGTCGGCATCGGCGGGCCGGCCGCCGCGATCGGCCTGCGGCTGATCGGCTGGGCGGTGACGGTCGTCGAACGCGCCCGCGCACTCGCCGATGTGAGCGCGGGCATCTCCCTGCACGCCAACGGCCTCCGCGCCGAACTCCACCGCCTGCTGCGCGCCATCACCGAACGCCCCATCCCCGCGGCCACGCTCGCCGCCACGCTCGCCGGCGGGCGCACCGTCCCCGCGGCGCTGTCCCGTTACGACGCCGAACGCCGCCCGCGCAGCCAGTCCGTCGCCCGCGCCGCCCGCCAGGCCGGCCGGATGGGACAGCGGCTGACGCACCCCTGGCCATCGCCGCGCGCAACACCGCCCTCCGACCGGCCCCGTCCCGCGTCACCGTCCAGGCAGTCCTCCGACACGGCGACTGGGCACCACCGCGGCTGCCGGCCGCTCGCTGATCATGTACGACGATGGGGGCGTACGAGGCACGACTCGGCTGTTCTGCGAAGAATACGAAGTAACGGAGTACTCATGATCACAGTGCTGGGAGCCACCGGTGGACAGGGCGGCGCGGTGGCACAGGCGTTGCTGGCGTCGGGGCAGGCCATCCGCGCCGTGGTCCGCAACCCCGCCGAACCGCGGGCGCGCCGGCTCGCCGACCAGGGGGTGGACGTGGTCCCCGGCAACCTGTCCGACGCGGCGTCGCTGACGGCGGCCTTCGAAGGCGCGTCCGCCGCCTTCGCGGTGACCACGCCGTTCGAGTCGGGCACGGACGCGGAGGTACGGCAGGGCCAGGCGATCATCGAGGCCGCCGGGCGGGCGGGGCTCGAGCATCTGGTGCTCGCCTCGGTGGCCTCGGCGGACCGCTCCACCGGCATCCCCCACTTCGAGAGCAAGGCACGGATCGAGCGCGTGCTGGCGGAGGCGGGCCTGCCCGCGACCGTGGTCGCGCCGACGTACTTCTTCGAGAACGCCATGGGCGGCCTGGACGAGATCGCCCAGGGCACCCTGTCGCTCGCGGTCCCCGCCGACACCCCGCTCCAGCAGATCGCCCGCCGCGACCTGGGCGCGGTCGTGGCCGCCGTGATCGCCGCCCCCGAGCGCTGGATCGGCCACCGGGTGGAGGTCGCGGGCGACGCGCCCACGCCGCGGCAGATGGCCCAGGCGATCAGCGCGGCGGCCGGCGGCCCGGTCGAGTACCGCCATGTGCCGCTGGACCTGGTCCGGCAGGCCAGCGCGGACATGGGAGCCATGTTCACGTTCCTCACGGAAACCGGCTATTCCGTGGACATCCCCGCGCTGCGCGACGACTTCCCGGGCATCGCCTGGACCTCCTTCGCGGACTGGGCCGCCGATCAGCGGTGGCCGCAGCCGCGTCCGCTGGGCTGAGCCGGGGCTGTCCCGTGTGATCAGGCCCGGTCAGGCACGGACCAGGACGATCGTCTCGGTCGGCGTGATGGTGCCTTCGGCGCGACGCTGAAGCACCAGAAAGCCGGCCGCGACGTCCCGGTAGGCGTCGGCCAAGTCGGGCCGCTGGAAGAACCGGTCCATCACCGCTGCCATGGTGAGCGCGGCGATCCGCAGATACGGGCCGTCGGCGGGATCCATGGCGTGCGGTGCGTCGGCGAGCACCCCGGCCCGAGAAGCGATGAACTCTGCCATTTCGCGGATCGTGGGCCTCAGCCGCTCCGGCGCGTCGCCCGGAAGCAGATCGTCGAGGAACCTCGCGCACGCGGCAGCCAAGGAGTGACGGTTGTCCGGGAAGTGGGATTCACGGCCGACGGTCATGGGGCCCAGCCCGTTCAGCAGCGGTCCGCAGCGTTCCGCGAGGGGCTGTGTCCCCGAAGCGGAACGAGCGTTCCCGTTCCCCAGCTCGCCCAGCGAGTAGAGGAGCGCCACACACCGGGTGGCCCACTCAACTCGCGCCGGGAATCCTAGATCGGTGAATTCGCCGTCCAGGAGCCGTAGTCCGGCCTCGGCACCGTTGAGATTGATCCGAACCTCTCCCGCGCGAACCCGGGCCATCAAGCCGCTGTCCATGTCGCGTGCGTGGATGATCCGGCGGGTGAGCTCGCGGTCGGTGCGAAGTTCGCGAAGTTCGTAGGCGACATCGAAGCCAGAAGTGCGACCGCGGCCCACGTCGGTTCGGAGGCTGATTGCGCGGGCGAGCCCGAGGCACCCCTCGGAGAAGATGATGTCGTCCTCCCTGCCCCAGCCGAGCCACGCACCATCCGCCGCACCCGCCGGAACCGCCCACGGATGCTCGCCCCCGCTCGGCACCCACAACAACGGCGGGGCGTCGGGCCCCGCCTCCGGGTCACCTTGGCACCACACCGACTGCTGGCCCGGCCCGAGGACCAGCCCGAACGCCTCGTCCTCCGCCTCCGCCCGGGTGGGCAGCCGGTAGCCGAACTCACCGCCCGCGCGAGCATTCACCCACTCCACAAAATCCCGCGCTTCTGTCCTCGTCATCCCGACCGCGATGTCGTCGGCCGGGCCGTCGGTGAGCCCGTGGGCCGCGGGGATGTCGCGCTCCGCCGCGAAGAGCCGGTAGACCTCCTTCGTCACCGGCCGCGCACAGACCAGGGTGTCCTCACCGAGCCGTACGATCTGCCGGAGCGAGCGGGCCAAGGTGACCCCCGTCATCAGCCTGCGCCTAGGTGAGACCACCGGGCCATCCATCAACTGCTCGTGCAGGGCCCGGAGACGGCCCGCCGTGGCCGGGGCGAGCTCGGTGGCCTCTTCCTCGCAGTCGAAGGCGAGCGCGAGTTTGTTGATGGTGAGGGTTTCCTCCCCGGCGAAGCAGGCCTCCACCACCGGCGCCGGATCCACCCGCGCCGCGTACAGCAGCGTGGTCTCCCGCCACCAGTCGTCGTCGACGCCGGCGACCAGGACGTCGGCCAGCCCCCGGTGCTGGATGTGCAGGGCGGCCAGGTGCTCCTGGAGGGTGAGATGGGCGAACGCGTACAGCTCGCGCTCCCGCTCCACCAGCAGCCCGCTGGAGACCATCGCGTCCAGGAACTCCCGCGAGGACATGGTCGCGGCGACCCTCAGGAGGACCGGCCGCAGCACCTCGGACGCGTACTCGCCCCGGATGTCCCGCAGCCGGTCGGCCATCATCACATACGCCAACTCGCGCGCGACCAGCTCCTTCTTGGCCCCGCTCAGCTCGTCCGGCGCGGCCGTGGCCCCCTTCGCCTCCTGCCGCCGCCACAGCAGAACCTCGCAGATCTCGCCGTACAGCTCCGCGCGGCTGCCCGGCAGCGCGCCCCGGTAGCGGTGGACGTTCGCGATCATCGTGAGCAGCAGGGGGTTGGCCGCGAGGTCGTACAGGACCGGGCGGGCGTGGAGGCGTGCGAGGAGGTCCCGGGCGCCCTCCTCCGCGCGGTCCGCCACGGCCGCGTCGTCCGTGCCCGTGCTCAGCCGCTCGATGGCGCGGTACCAGCCGTGGACGAAGCGGGTGATCTGCTCCCCCGTGAAGCGGCGCACCTGAAGCACGCGGGCGCGGTTGACGGGGGCGCTCGCATAGCCGTGGGGACGCGAGGTGAGCACGAAGTCGTTCGGCTCGTACTGCTCGATCTGTTCCTCGACCCACTTGGACACATTGCGCCGGTCCTCCTCGCGGGCCACCTCGTCCAGCCCGTCCAGCAGCACCACACACCGCCCGTCCTGGAGTTGCCGCTCGAACCAGCCGGGCAACTCGTCGTCCGGCGGGCGCCGCAGGGAGGCCCCGATCACCTCGGGGAGGGTGATGGCCGGGTTCGCGCTGATCGCCCCGGTGTGGTCCCGCAGAAGCAGCAGTACGGGCAGGTCGCGGCGGCCCCGCCCGCCGCGCTCCCGGGCCAGGCCCAGCGCGAGGTGCTTGAGCATCGTGGTCTTCCCGGTGCCCGGGGCACCGATCACCGCGAGCGCCGCGCCCTCCGGCCGGCCGAGGAATTCGCGGATCGACCGGCGTACGGGTATGCCGCCGCCCGGCGGCGGCCCGGGCACCGGACCCGCCAGCGACTCCTGCGATGCCTCGTGCGTCGGCCGGGGCACCAGGCTGACATCGACGAACACCTCCTCCAGGCCCGGGGTGTAGTCCCCGCGCGTCGCCAGCCCCTTGAGGTCGATGAACCGGTGGTGCCGCAACACATAGGCCCGGTAGTCCCGTTCGAAGCGGGATATCCGCCACTTCAGCCGCCGGTCGACGGCGTCGGCGGCCCGGTCCACCCACCGGTCGGCCACCTTGCCGTACACCTTCGCCGCGAACGCGATGGCGGCCAGCGCGGCCTCGTACGCCAGGAAGAGGAACAGCGCCACCACCGGATGGGCGGCGACGGACGACCAGAACTTGGCGCCCACCACCGCCGGCGGCCCCACACTGGCCGCCGCCAGACCGGCCTTGGTCAGGAGCTCCGCGCCCTTGCCACCACCCGCCACAGCCGTCGTCCCCCTCGCGCCTTCACGCCCTCGCGCCCTCGCCCGCTCTGCGTGCACTTCTCGTGACAATCTGTATAGCGCACAGCGGGGCGTGGCCGTGCCGAGTTACGGGTGGCGGAGGCCGAGTCGGTCCGCCCACGCCGAGATGGCGGCGGCCATCAACGCCGGTTGGTCCTCAGGGGTGTGATGGCTGGCCACGGCCTCGGAGTGTTCGATCTCAAGACCGGCGATGTTGGCCGCGCACCACGCGATGATGTCCGCCTGCATCATGGCCCCCGGCCAGGGCTGATACGTGAGCAGCAGCTTGGGCACTTCGGGGCTGGCCGCCAGCCACCGGTCGTACGCCTCGATCCTGGCCACGACGTCGGCGGGCTCGCCGCCCAGCGGCATCGAGCGCGGCCACTGCAGAAGCGGCAGCCGGCTCTCCCGGGTGGGGTAGGGCTTGCGGTAGACGTCGTGGTCGCCCTGGCTGAGGGGGGTGGCGACGGCGGCGGGCAGGGCCTGTTCGATGAAGGCGTTCTCGTCGAGGATCATCGCCTCGCCGACGCCGTCGGTCTTGATCGCCCGGAACAGCTCCCGGCCGCCCTCGGGGAACTCCTCCCAGGCCATCGGCTTGACGATGGTCTCGGTGAACGCGATGCCGCGCACCCGGTCCGGGTGGCGCGCGGCCCAGTCGAAGGCCAGCGCGCCGCCCCAGTCGTGACCGACGAGCACCACGTCCTGAAGGTCGAGCGCGTCGAACCAGGCGTCCAGGTAGTGGGCGTGGTCGGCGAAGGTGTAGTCGATATCGGGCTTGCCCGACTCACCCATGCCGATCAGGTCGGGGGCCAGCAGCCGTCCGGCCCCTACGGCCGGCATGACGTGCCGCCACAGATAGGAGGAGGTCGGGTTGCCGTGCAGAAAGACGATCGGCACTCCGGTGCCGGACTCCCGGTAGTGGATGGTCGAGTCGTGGATGCGGAGGACGGGCATTGCGGTTCCTTTCCCGGTCCGTTCAGTTCAGTTCGGTTCAAGGGAGGTTGAGGCTGGTGGAGCGGTCGACCGAGATCTCGATGACCACGCGGCCGGGCGGGGCGGGTGGCGGCGCCCCGTAGCGCGCGGTGTAGCGGCGGGCGCCCTCGGCCACCCGATCGGGTGCGTCGTGCACGGTGGCAGAGCCTTCGAGCGTCACCCACCGGAACCCCACCGCCTGGCAGAGCGCCGCGCGCCCGCCCGGCCCGGCGGTGAGGTTCCTGGCCTTGCGCGTCGTGTCGACGGTCAGGACACGGGCCAGGCCCGCCCGGGCGTCCCAGGTGAAGCGCACCGCGACCACGTGGGGCGAGCCGTCGGGGCGCAAGGTGGTCAGGGTGGCGATGTGCGGCTCGGCGAGGAAGTCCTCGGCCGACGCACTCACCGGCACCCTCACCGGAAGGCCGCGATATTGCGCTCGGCCCAGCCGGCGAAGGTGCCCGGCGCCCGGCCCAGGATGTCCGCGACGTCGGGGCTGACCTGCCGCTCCTCCTCGGTCGGCGCGCCCAGGAGGGCGAGGGTGCCCTCGACCACGGGCAGCGGCATGAACCGCGCCATCAGCTCATGGGCCTCCTCGCGGGTCTGCTCGGTGAACCGCACCGGCTCTCCCAGCGCGGCCGCGATCGCGGCGGCCCGCTCGCGCGGGGTGGTGGGGGCGGGGCCGGTGAGGGTGTAGACGGCGCCCTGGTGGGGGGCCTGGTCGCGCAGCACGGCGGCGGCGACCGCGGCCACGTCGTCGGGGTCGACGAAGGGCAGTCCGATGTCGCCGAAGGGCGCCGCGGCCTGCCGCGCCGTACGGATCGGCTCGGCCCAGGCGAAGGCGTTGCTGTCCAGCCCGCCCGACCGCAGGATCGTCCAGTCAAGACCCGACTCCCGTACGGCCGCCTCGAACTGGCCCGCGTGTTGGTACACGTCCGGGCGGGTCCCGGCGCCCTGGGAGGACAGCAGCACCACCCGGCGGATCCCGGCGGCCTTCGCCACGCCCAGGATGCCCTGCGGGTCCTCCCCCGCCACCAGCAGGAACAGCGCCTCCGCCCCGTCGAACGCGCCCCGCAGACCGGCCGGTTCGGCCAGATCGGCGGCCACCGCCCGCACCTCCGGGGCCGCGTCGGCGTCGGTGATGTGCCGGGCCACGGCCGTCACCGGCACCTGGGCCCCGGTGAGGGTCCGCACCAGCGCCCGTCCGACGTTTCCGGTCGCACCGGTCACAACGATCATGTCGATCTCCCTATGCCAAGAGTCTTGGGAATGAGTTAGTTGGCTGACTAACTCGCTGAGGCAGACGCTAGCACGCTTCGACCACCGGTTGTCTATAGTTAGTCGGGTGACTGACTCAGCGGATGCGCCACCTCGCCGGCAGAAGGCCGTCGGCAAGCGACAGCGGCTGACCGCCGCCGCGGCACGGGTCCTGCACGAGCAGGGCGTGGAGCGCACGACCATCGCCGATATCGCCCGCGCCGCCGATGTCCCGGCGGGCAATGTGTACTACTACTTCAAGACCAAGGACGAGCTGGTCGAGGCGGCCCTCGCCGAGCACGGCGCCCATCTGAAGAGCCTCACCGACCAGTTGGACCAGCTCCCCGACCCACGCGAACGCCTCAAGAGGCTCGTGGCCGCGTGGGTCGGCGGGCGCGACATCGCGGCCCGCTACGGCTGCCCCACGGGCACCCTCGCCGTCGAAGTCGACAAGCGCGCCGAGGGCGGCCTCGACCTCGCGGCGGGCCGGGCCTTCCGGCAGCTGCTCGACTGGGCGGAGAAGCAGTTCCGCGAGATGGGCGTGGCCGACCCCGACGGGCTCGCCATCGCGCTCGTCGGCGCCTACCAGGGCATGTCGCTGCTCTCCAACGCCCTGCGCGACCCGGAGATCATGACCCGCGAGGGGGCCCGCCTCACCCGCTGGCTGGACACCCTGACCTGAATCAGCTCACAGGGTCCACAGGTGCAGGGCGTCCCAGTCCTCGGACCAGGTGAGCCAGGTGCCGTCGCCCAGCGCCGTGGGCCAGTTCGACAGCGGGAACGGGTACTCCACCTGCCCGGTGAGGCTCATCCGCGCCGCGTCCAGCAGCCAGTTGCGGCCGCCCTCGCCCCCGGCCAGGATGTCGCTCTCGACCGTCCCCGTGATGACGGTGTCCTCGTCGAGGAAACCAGCGCTGTGGTCCCAGAACACCTCCTGGTGCATGAAGCGCGTATCGGCGTGGCGGGGCACCTCGGTCTCGGCGTCCGCCTCGGCGAAGACCGAACCGTCGGTGGCGCGGTGCGCGGCAAGCGTCTCCTGGTGGAGGGTCGCCGTCAGGAAGCGGTCGCCGGACGGGCTGACCGCGAGCAGCACGCGGTTGTCGTCGCCGAGCCGGTCGGCGGTGAGCGTCCGACCCTCCCGGCTGCCCCACAGCAGCGGCGATCCGTCCTCCCCCTCGCTGACGCTCAGACCCATCCGCCCGGGGTCGGGGTGCGGCACATGGTACGAGGCGACGCCCGACGTCGCCGTGTCCATCCGGCCGAGCACCCGGCCGTCCGCCGCGTCGAGCACCAGCCACTGGTCGAGCACGCCCGGGGAGGCGGCGGCGTCCGAGGCGAGCGGGCCACGGAGGTGGGCCCACACCAACGCGCCGTCCGCCGAGACGGCGGCCGAGCCACTGCCCGGGTGCTGATGGTCGTCCCGATCCGCGTACTCCTCGAGCGACCCATGTAATCGGCGGCAGCACCGCTGCCGGCAGCCGTGCTGGACCTCCCACCGCACCGCGCCCGTCGCGTCCACGGCGCGCAGCGCGTGCACCCCGGCGAAGACGGCGAGGTCCAGGCGCGGGGAGACGGTGACGGTGCCGAAGCGGCGCGGCCAGGGCGCCGGGAAGCGGACTGTCGCGGCCTCGCCCCCGGCGGCGCACTCATCGAGGTCGTACGCCACCACCTCGGCATCGCCGCGCTGCACGATCAGCCGCGCCTCCGGCCCGATCTCCGGCATCGGGGCGTCCGCCGCGGCCAGGTCCAGGGGCGCGGCGAGCGTGGTGACGAGACGGGCGGCGTAGGTCATGGCCCCTCCGGTGTGGACGGCATGGGGAAAACCGTACGGGGAGGGTCTGACAATGGCCCCCGGCCAGGTGTGATGCCCGTCGCTGCCGGGCGCCGAACCCTGGACTCCGGCGCGCTGGTGTGTCACTGGTTTCTCCATGGACCTCAAAATCACCGCGACCTCCCCCGAGCACCCGGCCGCCCTCCTGGACCTCCCGTGGAGCGTCCCGCTGGAGCAGTGGCCGGATGAGCATCTGGTCGCGCTGCCGCGTGGTATCTCGCGCCATGTGGTGCGGTTCGCGCGGGCGGGCGGGGAGGTGGTGGCGGTCAAGGAGGTCGGCGAGTGGGCGGCCGTGCGGGAGTACGGGCTGCTGCGGGATCTGGACCGGCTGGCCGTGCCCGCCGTGGACGCGGTCGCGGTGGTCACGGGGCGGACCGACGAGCGCGGGGAGCCACTGGAGCCCGCGCTGATCACCCGGCATCTGGTGGGGTCGCTGCCGTACCGGTCGATGTTCGAGACGACCATGCGGCCCGGCACGATCAAGCGGCTGCTCGACGCGCTCGCCGTGCTGCTGGTGCGGCTGCATCTGAACGGCTTCGCCTGGGGCGACTGTTCGCTGTCCAACACGCTGTTCCGGCGGGACGCGGGCGCGTACGCGGCGTATCTGGTGGACGCGGAGACCGGGCAGCTCCATCCGCGGCTGTCGGGCGGGCAGCGCAGCTATGACCTCGAGGTCGCCCGGGTGAACATCGCGGGCGAGCTGATGGACCTGGAGGCGGGCGGTTCGCTGCACCCCTCCGTGGATCCGGTGCTGTTCGGCCGGGAGATCGTCGAGCGGTACGACGAGCTGTGGCACGAGCTGACCCGCGAGTCGGTCTATCCGCTGGCCAAGCGGCACTACATCGACCGGCGGGTGCGGCGGCTGAACGAGCTCGGTTTCGATGTCGCGGAAATGCAGATCCAGCGGTCACCGGACGGGGATACGGTCACTTTTCTGCCGAAAGTCGTGGACGCCGGACACCATCAGCGGCAATTGTTGCGGCTGACGGGTCTCGACGCGGAGGAGAATCAGGCGCGCAGCCTCCTCAACGACCTGGAGACGTGGATGGTCTCGCAGGACGACTACGCCCCTGGCGATCCGCTCGGCGCGCGCCCGGAAGTGCTCGCGCACCGCTGGGTCCGCGATGTCTTCCGGCCCACCGTCCGGGCCGTGCCCCTGGAGCTGCGGGGTTCCACCGATACCGCGCAGATCTACCACGAACTGCTCGAACACCGCTGGTCGTTGTCCGAGCGGGCGGGCCGGGACGTGGGGATCGAGGCGACGGTCGAGGACTATGTGCGTACGGTGCTCGCCCCCCGGCGGGCCGAATTCGGAAAATAATCCGCGGAACATTTCCACTGGAATTTAGATCAGTAATCTCGTGAACTGCGGTTTCCGATAATCAGGACCCCGCGGTGTGCATTAATGGCGAGTGTTTGATAGAAATCCTTCTCGCTGCCGGTTCACATTGTCTGCGAGAAGGAGAATCGGGATGTCCCAGCCGCCCCCGCCGTCCGGATACGGCTATCCGCCGCCGGGCCCCCCGGGACCGCCGGCCCCACCGCAGATGCCGCAGCAGCCGTACGCGTCACAGCAGCCGCAGATGCCGCAGCAAGCGCCCCCTCCCGGCCCACCAACCGGCCCGCCGCCCGGGGGCCGGGCGAGCCGCCGGCGGCAGCAGTCGAAGTCGCCCGTCGGGATCATCGTCGGCGCTGTGGTGGCGCTCGCGCTGGTCGCCGGCGGCGTCTGGTTCGCCGTGGGCAGCGACTCGGGGGACGGCGGGGGCGGGAAGGGCGGCGACTCGGCGTCCGGGACCGTCGAGGGACGGCTGCTGAACAAGATCCCGATGCCGAAGGTCGACGAGTTGGTCAACACCCCCGGCATGTGGGTGACCGACAAGAACTGGGTCAAGTCGGACGTCAACAAGATCGTCGGCTATCCGCTCACCGGGGGCGCCGCCGCGTGGGAGATCCCGCTCAAGGGCGAGCTCTGCTGGTCATCGCCGCAGGTCACCGAGGCGGGCCTGACCGCGGTCCTGTTCCAGGACGACTCAACGGACAACCCGGTCTGCACCCAGATCGGCCTGGTGGACCTGAACAAGGGCAAGCTGCTCTGGACGAAGGAGGGCAAGGAGACCGGTGAGCTGGCGTCCGACAGCCCGATCATGTTCGACGAGGTGTCCATCGGCGGCGACACCGTTGCCGCGGGCGGCATCAGCGGCGGCGCGGCCTGGTCGATCGACGGCAAGCCGCTGTGGATGCCGAACGATGACGAGGACTGCTCGGACAACGGCTATGTCGGCGAGGGGCCGAAGCTGATCGCGGTGCGCGAATGCGAGGTGTCCGGCAGCCCGCAGCTGGAGGTCCAGACGGTGGACCCGAAGACCCGGGCGGTGAAGTCCTCGTACAAGGTGACTTCGGGCATCGAGTACGCCCATGTGGTGTCCACCGACCCGCTGGTCATCGGGATCAACGCGGGTGACTCGTCGGGAGCGGGGGTCTCCGACTTCCTGGCGATCGACGACAGCGGCAAAGAGGGCAAGCTGCTGAGCAAATTCGGCATGCAGGGCGGCAAGTACGAGGCCGACTGCGAGGCGACCAGCGTCGGCGGCTGCGCGGAGATCGCGGTCAGCAAGTCGGCCAACAAGCTCTACCTGGGCACGGACTACCGTGCGAGCGCCGCATCGGGCCCGTCCAACGAGATCGTCGCCATCGACCTGAAGACCGGCAAGGTGACCGCCAAGGCCGACGGCGCCGAGGGCGGCCCGCTGGTGCCGGTCAGCCTCGACAAGGACGGCTCCCTCATCGCCTACCAGGAGGCCACGCTCAGCCAGGGCAGCGCGGTCTGGCGCGTCGACACCAAGTCGTACGAGAAGAAGAAGTTGATGCAGAACCCGGAGGAGACCGCGTTCATCGAGAGCGTGTCGCTGCACCATCAGGTCATCTACGCAGGTGGGCGGCTCTACATCGGGAACACCAGCGCCTCGAAACCGTCGACCGACTCCAGCGACCCCGACAAGAAGGCACCACTGGCCCTGGTGCTCGGGGCGAAGTAGCCCCGGGCCATCAGCATGCGGCTCCGCCGCGCGGCTCGGGTTCCGCCCCCGGACGGGGGTCTGGGGCGGGGCCCGGCGCGGCGGAGCCGTGTAGGTTCACCCGGTCGCGGGTCGCGGCTACGCGCCCGCGGGCAGGTCGAAGGTCAGCCCCTTCAGCCGCCCCTGCTCATACGCCTCGGCGATCGCCCGCCGCCGCAGCTTGCCGCTGCTGGTGCGCTCCAGCTGGCCGGGGCGTACGTAGTGGACATCCGTGGCCCGCACCGTCACCCCGACCGTGCGCACCAGGTGGTCGACGACCTTCGCCCGGCTGCCCGCGATGTCCTCGCGTGCGGTGCGGTCCACCTCGGTCAGGACGACGATGTCCGCGCCGATCTGGAGCACGGCGGTGCGGCCGTCGCGTACGAACTCCAGCCGCTCTATCGCCTGCTCGAAGTCGGAGGCGAAGTAGCTCTGGCCGCCCACCTTGATCCGGTCGCTGATGCGGCCGGTGATGAACAGCTCGCCGCCGTCGAGGAATCCGATGTCGCCGGTGGCGTAGTAGCCGTCGTCCCCGGTCAGCGGGGCCTGTTTGTCGAGGTAGGAGGCGGCCAGGCTGCCACCGGTCAGCTCGATCTCGCCCAGCTGGCCGTCCTCGCACACCCGCCCCTGCTCATCGCGGAGGCGTACGGTGTACTCCGGCATCGGGGGGCCCACCGAGATGGCCGGCACTCCCGAGGGGGTCTCGACGCACCGGATCTCGCTGCTCACGGGGCGGCTGGAGACCAGCAGCACGGCCTCGGCCATGCCGTAGCAGGGCATGAACACATCGCGCCGCAGCCCCGCCGGGGCCATCAGGTCCAGGAAGGCGTTGAGGTTGGGCAGGTTGATGGGTTCGCTGCCGAGGTAGATCGAGCGCACCCGGGACAGATCGATCTCGGCCAGATCCTCTTCGTCGAGGTCCTGCATCAGCTTGAGCGAGTAGTCGACCGCGAAGTTGGGGATCACCGTGCCTGCGGCCCCCTCCCGGGCCATGTGCTCCCACCAGCCGGGAGCGTCGAACAGGAAGGTCACCGGCTCGGCGAGCAGCAGATCGCACCCCGCGGCGAGGCAGGACAGCAGCCCGCCGACCAGCCCCATGTCGTGGTAGAGCGGCAGCCAGCTGCTGACCCGCTCCTCGGGCTGACGGCCGTCCGTACGGGTGATCATGTCCAGGTTGGCGCGGAGCATGTCCTGCCGGACCGGGATCCCCTTGGGGAAGGACGTCGACCCGGACGAGAACTGGACGAACGCCAGCTCGTCGGCCGCAGGGGTGCGCAGCCGGGCGCCGGGCTCACGGATCCCGGCCGGCGGCAGCGGCAGGCCGGGGACGGGCAGATCGAGCGGGGCCACGGTCGGGGTCTCCAGCACGCGGACCGCCTCGTAGTCCCGCGCGACCCGGCCCAGGAAGTCCAGATAGGAGTCCTTCGGCGTGTCCAGGACCAGCGGTTTGACCGACAGTGGGACGGCGCCGAGCTCCATGAGGCCCAGGAAGGCGAAGATCACCGCGCTGGAGGTCTCGAACGGGAACAGCACCCGCGTCCCCGGCTCGATGCCCTGGTCGCGGAAGTAGTCGGCGTACGCGGCGACCTGCTCCGGGAAGTCCTGGTAGCCGAAGAACTCGGGCGGGTCGATGAACTTGTCGTACAGGTACAGGCCCCGTTCGGGCGGGCACTCCTGGTTGCGCTGAATGTGCTCGAGCACCGCGCCTCTCCTACTCCTTGGTCGTGTCGTCGGTGGTCGTGTCGTCGGTGGCGCCGCCGCGGGCGTCGCCGGCGGGGGCTGTCCCGCGCATCCAGGCCACCAGCCTGGGCAGCACCTGCTCCTGGGCGCGGGCGCCGCGGATCACATCGACATGGCCGGGGTCCCAGCTCAGCCCGGTCTCCCGGCCGAGGAGGGTGAACTCCGCGCCGCCGCCCAGGTGGTCGGCCAGCTTCCGGGCCCGGGCGGGGGACGCGTGGAAGGTGTCGCCCGCGCCGATCCCGACCAGCACCGGCAGCGTCACCTGGCCAAGCGCCTGCCAGTAGTCCGTCGCTCCGTCGGCGCTGCGGAAGGCGCCGGAGGGGGCCCAGGCGGCGAACTGCCGCATCAGTCCGGGCGGTTCGTCGCACCGGCCCTGTTTGAGGGCCCGGGCCGGGAACCGTCCGACGAGCCGGGAGATCACCGAGGAGAAGGTCATCTGGGCCCGTTTGGACAGTCCGCCGTCGCTGTAGTCGTTGACCGCGGACGAGACGGTGGCCACCCCGGCGAGACGTTTCTGCAGGTCGGGCTCGACACCGAGGGCGGCCAGGGCCGCATAGCCGACCATGCTGTGCGCCAGGACGAACAGCGGCCCGTCGTGGGCCGCCGACACCGCCCGGATCAGATCCGGGACGTCGTGGCGCACATAGGTGTCGAAGTTCCAGTCGTACGCCCGACGCTCGGGCCAGCGGCTGGGGCCGTGTCCGCGCAGCGAGGCCACGTACGCGGTGAAGCCCTCGTCCAGGAACGCCTTCGCGGGCCCCTGCCCGGACCTGCCGAGGAAGAACCCGCCGTCCGCGAACAGGCCGGGCAGGAACAGCACTCCGGGCGCTCCCCCGTCGTCGGCCCCCGGCCGCACCTGCCTGAGGTGCAGCTCATGGCCGTCGGAGGTCGGCACCCAGCGTTCGGTCTCGGCCCAGTCAACGGTCGGTTCGCCCGCCGGATCGTCTGCCGTGCTCATCGCGCTCTCCATTCCTGCTCGTTCAGCTGGATACGGCGGAGGCCGCGAGGAAGTCCTGCATCGAGACCAGGCACCGCTGCTCGGCGTCCAGGAAGGCCACGGTGACCAGGGCGTCCACCGCGGGGCGCGCCGCCTCCGGAAGGTGGAGGCGCTGCCGGAACCGGGCCCGGAAGGTGAGGTCGTCCTCGTCGAACTCCTCCGCGGACGGCGACTCGAGCCACGTACGCACCTCGATCTGGCCGCGAGGGATCTCAGCCAGGTAGTCGATCTCGGTCCGGGCGACCACCGCGATCATGCGGTCGCCGTGCACAAGACCCTGGCGGCCGAGCCAGTCCCACCGTCCGGCCTCCAGATATTCGAGCGCGACCGCGTTGTTCACATGCCCCAGCGCATCGAGGTCATTGGGGCGCACCGGCAGGGTCAGCCGGGATTCGCCGAAAAACACGTCGTACCGCCCGATTGGTCGTATCGAAGAAACGCGTCAGTGCCGAGGTCCGGCCGGTCACCATGACCACGGCGGAGACAAAGCCACCGCTGTGCGAAAGCGAAACGCTCACCCGCAGCCGGTGCCGGGCCAGATGGCCCGCCAGCGTCCCATGGGTCTGGAACCGCGGTGCGCCATGGTGGTCGTGGACCAGCTCGGCATCGGTCCAGAACCAGGTCTCATCCGCCGCCGGAATTGCTTTGAAAAGAGCTTCTTTGGCCGCGAACGCGCCCGCCATGCTCTCCAGGGGAGAGATCTTCGATTCGAAGTGGCGCAGTTCTCCGCGGGTGAAGAAGACATCGGGTTCGCGGAGCGAGGAAGCGACCTCCAGTTCACTGATCAGCTGGAGGTCGTGCCCCAGACCGATCAGCTCCCGACGAGATCCATCCACGTGTCCTCGACCTCTTCACGGGAATGAACCTCGATCCCGGTGATCTTCTTCAGAGCGCCGCAGATCAGCTGCTCCTTCTTCTCCAGCGCCTCGGGACGGAAGTCGCTGTCGCCCACTTCGAGCTGGTCCCACCAGTTCACATGCGAACCGCGCTGCTCCAGCTGGGTCCGGGCGCTCCCCTGGAGCTCCCCGTCCTCGCGGAGGAAGAGGTGGGCCACCGCGAAGGCGTCCTTGGCCGGGTATTCGCCGCTGTCCACCAGCGCCTTGGCGAAGGAGACGAAGTAGTTGCGGTGCTGAATCTCGTCGGCGGCGACCTGCTTGAAAATACGGCGCAGCCCCGGGTCCTCGATGACGTGCTGGCACTGGCCGTAGTTGACCGCGGCCGTGATCTCCGAGATGGCGAGCAGCACCAGCGTGCGGAGCATGTCGTCGTCGGGGAAGACCTGGCGGAACTGGATGAAGGTCTCGTCCGAGATCGGCTCCATCCCGCTGAGATCGGCCAGCCGGTTGAAGACCGTCTCGTGGTGGGCTTCCTCTTCGTTCCAGTAGCGGCTCCAGGTGCCGCACGCCTCCATGATCGAGGCGACCGTGGGGTTCTTGTCCTGCCAGCGCCGGACCTCGGCCTCCGACTGCCGCTCGAGGCGGTCCGCGCCCGGCTTGGTGGTCAGCTCGGCCCGGCCCGCGTTCCAGACCAGGTTGCGGTCGAGCGGGGTGAGGCTCTCCAGATCGACGGCCGCCAGCATCTCCACGACGCTCCACCGCCGGGACTCGTGCAGCCGCTGCTGCTCCCAGGTGACGTCGACCAGGGACATACCGCGCTTGGTCAGCGCGTCATAGAGGTCGGTGATGATGGCGGGCGGCCCGTCGGAGGCGGCCGACCGGCGGATCACCGGGGAGGAGGGGTCGGTCTCGGCGATACTCATACGGCCGCCTCCTTTTGCTCGCGCTCGAATTCCTCGAGGAAGGTCTTCAGCACCGTCGTAATCGGGGTGTCGAGAGGAAGCGCGGGGAGGCGCACCCGCACCCCGTAGTCCTTGCGCAATCCGTTTGCGGTGCGTGCAAACGCTTCCATGAGATCGATGCTGTTGGTCATTCGCGGGCTACTGGCGATGACGTCGGCCAATGTCGCGTCGGCCGTGAATAGCTGCTCCTCCGTGAGGCCCGCGTTCTCGGCGAATTTCTGCCGGATGTAAGGCTCTACTTCAGGTGTGACCATGGATCAGAAGCGTACTGGCTTTCGGCTCCAGCGGCCAAGCGATCGGAGAAACAGGCAAGTTGATGCCAATCGAGCCGAACAAACGGAGGGCATCGATCCGAGATACCGAATGTACTGGTCCGGCGAAATCTCGGCAATGTCGCCAATTAGGCGCGGGATCGTACACGGACTCGCACCGGCCCCTTCGTCATGAGTGTGATCCCGGCGCCGAGCGGAATGTCGCCGCCGTCCGTCGCGTCCTCCACCTCGTACGCGCGCAGCAGCGTCGCCAGGCTCAGCACCGAATGCAGCGTCGAGAAGTGCTGCCCGATGCAGGCCCTGGGCCCGCCGCCGAACGGAAAGTACGCATACCGCGGCCGTTTGGCCTCGGCCTGTGGGGTGAAACGCTCCGGATCGAAGCGCTCCGGATCCTCCCAGTAGTCGGGGTGGCGGTGCGCGACCCACTGGCTGACCAGCACGGCGGCACCGGCCGGGATACGGCGGCCGCCGATGGCGGTCTCGGCCACGGCGAGCCGGCTGACGGCCGGGGACGGCGGAAACAGCCGCATGGCCTCCTTCAGCACCATGGTGAGTCGGGGCAGGGCCTCCAGATCCGCCGCGGTGGGGGTGCGGCCGCCGGGGAGCGCCTGGTCCAGCTCCTCGTGCACCCGGCGCTGCTCCGCCGGGTGGCGGGCCAGGAGGTGCAGGGCGAAGGTGAGCGCCGTGGCGGTGGTGTCGTGTCCGGCGAGGAAGAAGACCAGGACCTGATCCCGCAGTTCGGCGCGGGTCAGGCTGCCGTCCTCGGCGTTGTGGGCGCCGATGAGGAGGGTGAGCAGATCCTCGGCGGCGCCGTCCTGCGGTACGGGGCCGTCCTCCGGTCCGGATCCGGGTGCGTGTCCGAGTCCGGGTGTCTGCTCGCGCTCCTCGCGCTCCCGGGCGGCCATGCGCCTGCTGATGATCGCGTCGCACAGCGCGTACAGCCCGGCCTGGGCGCGGGCGGCGCGGCGGTTGGCGGGGGTGGGCCAGTCGCGGGGCAGCCTGACCGGGGACAGGGCGCGGGCCCGCGCGCGCTCGTTGAGCATCGGCAGGCTGTCCCGGACGACCTCGATGGTCTGCTCGACATCGGAGCCGAACAGAACGCGGCCGACGACGCGCAGCGCGTATCCGCGCATCTCCTCCACCAGTTCGACGGCGCCGCCGGTCCCATCGGAGTCTTCCCGCCAGCGGGCGGCCAGTGCGGTGGCCTCCGAGGTGACGGCGGTGGCGTAGCCCTCGACCCGGCGGCGGGTGAACAGCGGCTGGATGAGCCGGCGCTGGCGCCGGTAGCGCTCGTCCTGGCTGGTGAGCAGGCCGTTGCCGAGGCCCTGCCGCAGCTCCTCGTAGATGGCGTTGTCCTTGCGGAAGTTGGCCGCCTCCGTGGCCAGGACCTGCTGGATGCCCTCGGCCGAGAACACGCCGTAGATCTCCCGCCGCAGACCGGGCGGCCCGGCGCGGAACCGTACGACGTCGCCGTGGTCGCGGCGGGCCCGCAGATACGCCGCCAGCGGATCGCCCAGGAGATCGGCCATCGAGCCGAGCAGCGGCGTCCCGGCCGCGCACGGCGCTTCGGTCACCTCAGTCGCTTCGGTCACGTCAACCGTCGTGGTCGTGCTCGCCTTGGTCGTCATCCTCTGTCTCCGGTGTCAGGCCGCCGCCGGGGCCGTGGTGCGGCGTACGGTCACGGCCGCGAGCACCGCCACCCCGGAGGCGAAGCCGATCGAGAGGTACCAGGTGTTGCGCGCTCCGCCGACCGCGTCGCTCGCGGACGCGGTGACGATGGACACCGCGAGCGCCGTGCCGAGAACGGCGCCGAGCTGGCGGAAGGCCGCGTTGGCCGCGCTGGCGGTGGCCAGCCGGCTGGGTTCGACGCCCGCCAGGGCCACCCCGCCCAGCACCGGCCAGACCAGACCGGCGCCAAGACCCATGACGGCCGCCCCGGGCAGCCAGTGGGTGAGGAAGTCCGGGTCCTGGCCGCCGCCCCAGAACAGCAGCAGGGTGCCGCAGATGTAGATCAGACAGCCCGCGATGACGACCAGCGGGTCGCCGAACTTCTCCGCGAGGCGGGCGGCCGGCCGGGCCACCAGGGCGCTGGCGAGCGGCGGCGGGGTGGTGGCCAGGCCCGCGGTGAGCAGGGACCAGTGCCAGTGGCCGGTCAGGAACAGGATGTTGTTCAGGATGACGGCGTAGAAGGTCACCGAGAACAGCATCGAGCCGATGTTGCCGCCCACGGCGTTGCGCGAACGCAGCAGATCGAGGGAGACGACCGGGGCCGGATGGCGTGCGCTGCGCACCACCACCGCTGCCGCCAGCACCGCCCCGCCGACCAGACAGCCGATGGTGCGCGTGCTCGCCCAGTCCCAGTCGGGGGCCTTGACCAGGCCCAGGGCGAGCAGGCCCAGCGAGGCGCCGAGCAGCGCCGAGCCCAGGACGTCGGGGGTGGGGCCGCTACGTTCGCGCTGCTCGGTGAGGTGCCGGCCGGCCCATACGGCGACGATCCCGATCGGGATGTTCACCAGGAACACCGCCCGCCAGCTCCAGTGCTCGGCGAGCAGCCCGCCGAGGCCGGGCCCGATCCCGGCGGCCAGCGCGGCGGACGCGCTCCAGAGGGTGATCGCCGCCAGGCGCTTGGCCATGGGGAACATGGGCAGCAGCAGCGCGAGCGAGGTGGGGACGAGGATCGCGGCGCCGACCGCCTGCACCAGCCGGGCGCCGATGAGGACGGCGGCCGAGTCGGCGATCCCGCAGACCGCGGACGCGACGGTGAACGTGGTGAGCCCCACCGCGAAGGACCGCCGGCAGCCGAGCCGGTCGGCCGCCCGGCCGGCGGGCATCAGGAGCGCGGCGATCACCACGTTGTAGCCGTTGAGCACCCAGGACAGGGTGGGCAGGTCGGTGGTGTCGAAGGTCTCGGCGATGTTGGGGAACGCCACGTTCACGATGGTGCTGTCCAGGAATGCCACGAAGGCGCCGAGGCAGCACAGCAGGACCAGTTTGACGGGTGGCCTGGCGGGTGGGTCGGCGGCGGAATCGCCCGCCGCGGCGTCCCGCGTTCCCTCGGGAGCGACCGGTACGTCGGTCATGGGTGTCCTCTCCTGGACAGGCACGCGGTCGTTGAGCACCGATCCTTCACCCTGGTTCAGCCGATCACGATGCTCGTTGTTACCCGTGAGTGTCAATCCCCCCAGGGACCCCACGGAACACGTCCGCACGTCCTCAACCACCCATCGTCATAAGATCATTGACCATTCGTCAGCCTTGCTGTAACACTTGCTCGCCGTATCGATCACGGGGGTCGATCACGGGGGGAGACAGCTCAGTTGGCTGGTCCACATGGGCGCGGTGCCGGAAGCTTCGCGCGGCTGCTGCGTGAGCGGGCGGCGTACGAGCCCGACGCCCTCGCCTACCGGTTCGTGGCGGACGACGAGTCGGCCGCCGAGATCACCTACGCCGAACTCGACGCGCGCGCCCGCGCCGTCGCGGCCCGGCTGTCGGCCGCCACCGACGGGCGGCCGGACCCGGCGCTGCTGCTCTTCGCGCCCGGCCTCGACTATCTCGCGGGGCTGTTCGGCTGCTTCTACGCCGGGGTGCCCGCGGTGCCCGCCTTCCCGCCCGACCCGGCGCGCCTGGCCCGTACGATGCCGCGGCTCGCCGCCATCATCGAGGACACCGGCTCGGACACCGTCCTGACCACCTCGGACATCGCGCCGCTGCTGGCCGACTGGCTGACCACGGCGCTCGGCGGCCGCACGCCCCGGCTGATCGCGACCGACCGGGCCGACCCCGCCGACGCCCCCGCCGACGCCCCCACCGACGAGGGTCCGCTGCCGGAGATCCGGCCGGAGCGGCTGGCGCTGCTCCAGTACACCTCGGGGTCGACATCGCTGCCGCGCGGCGTCATGCTCAGCCACGCCCAGCTGCTCGACAACTCCCTGCAGATCGCCCGCGGGTTCGGGCTGCACCAGGGCAGTTCGGGTGGCGTCTGGCTGCCCCCGTACCACGACATGGGGCTGATCGGCGGCATCCTCACCCCGCTGTCCACCGGCATTCCGGTGACGCTCATGTCGCCCGTGACGTTTCTGCGCCGCCCGCTGTCCTGGCTGCGCATGGTCTCCCGCTACGGCGTGACGGTCACCGGCGGCCCGAACTTCGCATACGACCTGTGCGTACGGCGCGCGAAGGACGCGGACCTGGAAGGGCTCGACCTGTCAGGTGTGGAGCTCGTCTTCACCGGCGCCGAGCCGGTCCGCGCCGATACCATGGCGCGCTTCGCCGAACGTTTCGCGCCGTGCGGCTTCAGAGCCGAGTCGTTCTATCCGTGTTACGGGCTCGCGGAGGCGACTCTGTTCGTGACCGGCGGTAAACCTCTGGGCGGCTGGCGCTCGGTGTCGGTCGCGCGCGACGCGCTCGAAGCACACGGCACGGCCCGCCCGGCCGAGCCGCGGGAGCGCTCCCGGTCGCTGGTGAGCTGCGGCTCCCCCGGCCCGGGGACCAGGCTGCTGATCGCCGACCCGGCCACCGGCGAACCGCTGGGCGAGGGCGCGGTGGGCGAGATCTGGATCGACTCGCCGAGCGTCGCCGACGGCTACTGGCGGCGCCCGCAGGACACCGACGCCACCTTCGGCGCCACGACCACCACCGGCGACGGCCCCTATCTGCGCACCGGTGACCTCGGGTTCGTCCTGGACGGCGAGCTGTTCCCGGCGGGGCGGCTGAAGGACCTGATCGTCGTCAACGGGCGCAACTACCACCCCGTCGACATCGAGCGGGTCTGCGAAGCCGAGGTCACCGGCATCCGCCGCAACTGCGGCGCCGCCTTCGCGGTCGAGGACGACGAGGGCGCGGCCGAGCGGCTGGTGCTGGTTTACGAGGCGGACCCCCCAGAAGAGGGGGAAGAGGAGCAGTACGCGGCGGCCGTCGAGGGGATCCGGCGAGCGGTCTCGATGGAGCTGAGCGTCCCTCCGTACACCGTGGTCCTGGTGCGGCCCCGGACCATCCCCAAGACATCGAGCGGCAAGGTGCAGCGCTGGCTGGCCCGCCGCCAATTCCTCGCCGGTGAGCTCGACGAGCTCGCCCGCTGGCAGGCTTCCGCCCGGCCCGCACCCGATATGACCACATCCACGAGGGGGAACTGACGTGATCGTCAAAGTGCGGGGCGTCCTGCTCCGGTTCACCGACTACGAGAGCGAGATCGAGGTCGGCGGCGACACCGTGCGCGACGGGCTGGCGGCGCTGACCGACCGCTACCCGGACCTGGCCGAGGTGCTGATGGACCGCGAGGGAAGCGTACGCGCCACGCATCTGATCGCCCTCAACGGCGAAAAGCTCACCCTGAACGAGCTGGACCGGGAGGCCACCGAGGACGACCGGGTGGACATCGTCACCGCGATATCCGGGGGCTAGCCCCGATGCCGCGCGGCTCCACGTACGAGGTCGTGCTCGACGCGAGCCTGTTCACCCCGGCCCAGCTGCAGCCCACCGCCGTCGGGCGGCTCGCGTTCCAGGCCGGCACCCGCTGGCTGCGCGACCATGTGTGCAGCCATCGCACGCTGGTGTCCGAGCACCAGGTGGGGTTTGTGCTGTGGGCCTGGCAGCTGGAGTACGAGCAACCCCTGCGGTTCCTCGACGCCGACGAGGCGCAGGTCGAGGTGCGCGCCCGGGTTCGCGGACCGCGCTCGTCGCAGCTGGAGATGGAGATGACGGTCTCGGGCCCGGCGGGCGTGGCGGTGCGCACCCGCGCCACCTCGGTGCCGCTGCGGCTCAGCGGCGACCGGGCTCTCTCGGGCGCCCCGACGACGCTGCCGGACTCGTTCGTGGCGGGCTTCCACGAGGACGAGGTCGAGCGCTCCCCGTATCTGTCGCCGGTGCGCGGGCTGTTGGGCGCGTACGAGCGCGAGGGCGAGCGCGTCGCCGCCCACACCACGACGTTCCGCGTCCACCGCCACCACTGCGAGGTGGCCGACCAGTGGTACTGGGTCGAATCCCTCGGGTTCGCGGGCGGCGCGCGCGAGGAGTGCGTGATGCGGCACGGCGGGAAGGCGCCCGAGCTGCGGCGTGCGCTGGCCGAGGGGATCCGCCGGGTCGACGCGACCTGGCTGCGGGCCGGTCAGCTGTGGGATCAGCTGCGGGTGCACACCACGGTCTACCGCCACGACGGGCGGCTCGCGTTCGTCCATGAGCTGGGGCTGGCCGACGACGACAACGGTGACGGCGACGGCTTCGACGGCGGGCCGTACGCGATCGTGGTGGAGCACGTATGACCGGGGCATCGCTGACCGCGTTCTCGGCGTTCGCGGCGGCGGAGGAGCTGGAGCGGGCGCTGGGCTGCCCGTTCGATCCGGACACCGGTATGTCGCTGGCGCGCGGCGTACGCGCGGACGATCTGGAGGCCGAGCCCACCGCGGCGTACGAGGCGGCCTGGGCGGCCGGGCTGCATGAGCATCTGGTGCCGGTCGCCGAGGGCGGGCGGCTCGGCTCGTTCGAATCGCTGCTGGCCGTGGTGCGCGCCGCCTCGCGCCGGGAGCTCGCGGTCTCGGTCGGGTTCGGCTCGACGCTGCTGGCCACCGCGCCGGTGTGGACCTGGGGCGACGACGCCCAGCGGCGCCGGGTCGCCGAGCTGGCGCTCGGCCGCGCCTGGGGCACCGCCGGGATCAGCGAGGAGGCGGCGGGCAGCGATCTGCTCGCCACCGCCACCCGCGCGGCGCCCACGGGCGACGGGTTTGTGCTGAACGGCAAGAAGTGGCTGGTCGGCAACGGCAGGCGGTCCTCGTTCGCCACCGTACTGGCCGCCTCCGACCCGTCCTTCGGACTGTTCCTGGTCGACTTCGAAGCAGTCGGCGGCGGCGCGGTGCGGCGGCTCCCGAAAGTGCCCACCCACGGACTGCGCGGCCACGACCTGAGCGGCTTCGTCCTCGACGACTGCCGGATCGGCTCCGGCGCCATGATCGGACGGCCGGGCCGCGGCGTCGAGATGGTCACCGGCATGCTCCAGTTCACCCGCACGCTGGTGGGCGGGAGCAGCCTCGGCGCCGCCGACACGGCGCTGCGCATCGCACTCCGGCATGCGCGCGGGCGGGTGCTGTACGGCGAGCCGGCGCTGGCGCTGGCCCCGGTGCGCTCGCTGCTGGCGCGCGCCTTCGCCGATCTGCTGATCGCGGAGTGCACCGGTCTTGCCGCGGCGCGCGCCCTCGATGTGGCGCGGCAGCGGATGGCGCTGTGGTCCGCGGTGGCGAAGTACGTGGTGCCCGCGCTCTGCGTGGACGCGGTGAACGCGTGCGGCGAGGTGCTGAGCGCGCGGGCGTATCTGCGCGAGGGGGTCGCGAACGGGGCGTTCCAGAAGCTGGTGCGCGATGTGGCGATCACCCCGGTGTTCGAGGGCACCCAGCTGGTGCAGCTGGACACGGTCCGCGCCCAACTGGTCAGCGGGGCACGGCGGCGGGCCGGGGGGCTGCGGGCCGAGGTGCCTTTGCCGCTGCTGTTCGGGTTCGGCGAGCCGGTGACCCCGGTGGCGCCCCGGGACCAGCGCCCGTCGCTGACGTACGGGGCCGCCGATGAGGTGGTCGACCTCCTCGACGAGGCGGTGGCGGCGCTGGGCGACGACCAGGAGCTGTTCTCGCTCGGGCACACGCTGCTGAAGGTGCGCGACGAGACGCGGGAGACACTGCGCGCGCTCGGCACGGCGCGGGACTCCGAGGCGTACGAGGCGGCCCGCAGGCACTGTCTGGTACATGCGGGCGCCTGCTGTCTGCACACATGGCTGCGGCGCCGGGACGCGCTCGGCGGCCTGGCCGCCGACCGGGCCTGGCTCTCGGCCGCGCTGCGCCGCGTGGTGGAACGGCTGGGGTTCCCGGCCGAACCGGACCGGGAGGCCGAGGACCGGCTGGTGCGCCGGCTCGAAGACCTTGACGACGACGATCGGGCGTTCTCCCTCGTACCGCTGCGGCTCGCCCCGCAGTACCGGGGGTCCGCGCCGGGCCCCGTCCAGGCCCCATCCAGGCCGTATCCAGGCCGCTCGTAGGCAGCTCGTAGGCCGCTTGTAGGAGGACGACGCCATGACCACCGAACACCGCGACGGCACCGCCGAGTCCGCCGGCGCCTGGCTGCCCTCGCTGATCGGGGAGCTGCTGGGCCTCGACGGGCAGCGGCTGCCCGTCGACCGACCGCTGGGCGAGATCGGCATCGACTCGCTCACCGCGGCCCAGCTCTCCGTCGAGGTCGAGGAGCGCACCGGCGCCACCATCCCGCTGGAGCGGTTCCTCGGCGAGGAGACGCTTGCGGACCTGGTACGCGAGCTGGACACCGACACGCAGGAGGTCGGCGCATGACGGGCCGGGGCATGACGGGCCGGGCGCACGCCGCCGATGTGATGAACCGGGCGGCGCCCGGCCACCCCACCCTCGACGCCGAGATCGAGCGGATCCGCCGCGAGGCCCGACGCCGGTTCGGCAGCTTCGTCCTGGATGTGGCCAACCCCGGCTCGCACTTCCGCAACAAGGAGTGCCGGCCGCTCGACAACCGCGTCTTCGAACAGGCCGGTGAGCTGGGGCTGATGGGGTTCTCGCTGCCGACCGAGATCGGCGGCGAGGGACGGGACAAGCTGGCGTGGGGCGTGGTGGTCGAGGAGATCGCCCGCCTCTCGCGCGACCCCGGCTTCGCCGTCCTGCTCGACATCAGCGTCGAGATCACCGAACTGATCCTGTCCAGCGGCACTCCGGAGCTGATCGAGACCTACGTTCCGGACCTGGTGGCCGGCCGGCGGTTCGGGGTGCAGGGCGCGTACGAGAGCCGGGACCCGTACGACTACCACTCCACGGCGCGGCTGGAAGGCGACGTTTGGGTGCTGAACGGCGCCAAGCGGTTTCTTGCCGGGGCGCGCTTCGCCGACCTCTTTGTGCTGTTTCTGCGTGACGAGGCGTCCAACGACATGCTGGCGTTTCTCGTCGAGAAGGACGACCCGGGCGTCACCCCCGTACACATGGACACCATGGGCATGCACACCATGGGCCTGGGCCAGGTGATCCTGCACGACGTGCGGCTGCCCGCGGCGCGGCTCGTGTGGCGCGCGGATGCGCTCAGCGAGCTGAACACCTATGCGCGCATCCGCCGGACCATGAGCGCATGCGGGGTGCTGGGCGCGCTGGACGGGGTGATCGAGAACTGTGTGGACGCACTGGACCCCCGTAAGCGCGGCGGGCGTCGGGTGCTCGAATACCCCAACGTCGAGCGCTCGGTCGGCGAGATGCGCATGCTGCTCCAGTCGGCCCGCGCGAGCGTCTACCGGGCGCTGGACGGCACCAGGTCGCCGGACCGCGATCCGTACTTCGACGAGTACGCGACCGTCGCCAAGCACCACGCGTCCGAGTGCGCGCTGCGCGTCGGCCAACTGGTGATGAGCCTCCAGGGCGGCGAGGCGTATATGTCCGCGTTCCCGTGGGAGCGGTTCATGCGCGACATCCTGGGGCTGATCTCCGGTCAGGGCTCCCAGGAGATGCTGCTGCTGCAACTGGGGCAGCGCACGATCGTCGGGCTGGAGGGCAAGCGGGTACGGGAGGAGGCCGCCGAGCGCGCCGTGTCCAAACTGGCCGACGGGTGGTGGGCGCTGCACGCCGCCGCGCACGGGGGCGGCGAGGAGTACGCCGACGCGGTGGCGGCGGTGCTCTCGGCGGCCGGGTTCGACGCTCCCACCACTTCCGACGCTTTTGAGACGGCTGGGCGCGGCGCGGTGGCCGCGCTGCTCGAACGGGCCCACGCCCTGGTGGCGGCCGTACGGGCGGGACGGCCGCCCGAGGCGCTGCCGCAGGGGCCGGAGGGCCTGTTCGAGGGGCGGCTCGCGAAACTGGCGGCGGGGGCGTGGGGCCTGCTCGCGTGCGGGGTGGCGAACGAGACCGGGCTGCTGACCCGGCTGCTGGAGCCGTGCACCGTACGGGAGGCGGCCGAGGATCTGCTGCCGCCCGCTCTCGCCGAGGGGCTGCTGGAGGCCCTGGTGGCCGCCTCGGTGGTGCGCCGGGACGGCGAGGGCCGGTACGTCGCCGACGAGGGCCTGGAGCGGGTGCTGATCGGCGGCCCGCGCGCCTCGGCGTTCGCGGCGCGGCTGCGGCGCGCGCTGGACGGCGGGGCCCGGCTGCTGAGCGACCTCGGGGAAGTGAGGCACGCCCCCACGCCGCCCGGCACGGCACCTCGCCGCGTTGTCGCAGCGCCCGCCACGCCGCGCCAGCGGCATATCGACCGCAGCGCCCAGTACGAGGGCGCCGCTCCGCCTTGCGATGCACCGCACCGAACGACGCGGGAACGCACCCCACCTCCCCGAGGCCGCTCAGACGGGAAGCCGGTCGCGGGGCGGGAGTCGCTGACCGGGTGCGGAGGCGAGGCGGCGGCGCTGGCGGATGTGCTGGTCAACTCGCTGCTGGGCAGGCTGGAGGGGCTGCCCGAGCTGCTGGACCGGCCCGGGGCGCAGGTGGGCTGCGCGGCCGGGGACGGCGGCCGGTCCGCCGTCGAGCTGGCGCGTCATATCCCGTTCGTACCGGTGCTCGCGCTGGAGCCGGAGCCGCTGGCCTTGGGCACGGCCGGGGGCGATGGTGAGGTACGGATCCGGGTCGACGACGGCACGGGAAGCACGGCGGCGGGCTTCGCGGCGGAGGACTTCAAACAGGCGGGGGACTTCAGAGAGGGCGACCGGCTCGCGCTCGCCTGGCTGCCCGCCGCCGGGCCGCCGGACCCCGAGCAGCTGCGGGCGGCCGTCGCCACGGCCATGGAGGCGCTGCTGCCCGGCGGCTGGCTCGTGCTGCCGTGCCCGCTGCCGCCCAAGCGCCCCCTGGGGGCCGCGGCGGCGCGCCTGGACCTCGCGCTCGCGGGCGGGCGTACGCCTGCGGACGGCGAGGTCGAGGGCGCGCTGACGGCGGCGGGTCTTGGCCACGTACGGACCGCATGGGACGACACCGCACTCGGCGTCCGGCTGATCGCGGCGCGCCGCCCCGCCTGACGGAGGTACGGCCGGTGCGGGACCCGCGGCCGTGCCTGCGGGACCCGCACCGGCCGCCAGGAGGAGCCTCAGTAGTCGGCGCGCAGATGGATCAGGGCCTGGTTGCGGCCCTCTGCGTGCTTGGTCTGGCCGATGCCGATGAGGTCCTTGGTGTAGTCGCTGTCCTTGGCGTGGCCCCGGGTCTCCGCCCAGTTGGCAACCATGGAGTCGACCTCCTTCTGGCCCGCCGTGAACTGCTTGGCGTTCTCCACGCTCGCGTCCAGGTTGGCCTCTTTGATGCGATCCCACATGATGCCGTGGGATTCGGAGCGGATGATCCGGTAGAGGATCTCCGAGCCGAACGCGGCGGCGTTGTTGGACACGAACTTCGGGCCGATGCTGGTGACGCTGGTGAGGGCGTTGTTGAAGTCCCGTTCCCACTGGATCTTCTTGTCGCGGTCGTCGAAGAGGACGTCCGCACGCACCCCGTCGTACATGCCGAGGGCCGAGGACGCCTCCTGGATCGGCACCCGGGTGCGCTCGGAGATCTTCTCCGGCATGCCGGCGAAGGTCCCCGCCGCGTAGTGCCGCTCGGCGTTGTAGAGATCCGCGAACGCGCTGGGGTCGTTGGCGACCCCACGCATGATCTTGACGAGGTGTTCCTCGGGGACGGAGACCCTGAGTTCGCCGTTGTCGTTCCAGAGTCCGTTGTGCTCGCGGTAGAGGGGGTTGTCGCGGGCGAGGGTCTGGTGCAGGTCGGGGGTGTAGTCGGCGAGGATGTTCGCCATCGGCCGGCGCAGCATGGGGTCCAGGTTCTCGGCCGCGCCCGCCTTGTTGAGCGATTCGATGGCCTGGTACATCACCCGGGCCTGGTCCTCGGTGTGCTTCCCCAGGGGGTAGTCGGTGCCCGGGACATGGCCGGTGGCGGCCGCTTCGAGCGCGGCGCCGAAGCCCATCTTGCCGAACGTGTCGTCCATCGACTGGGGCGGGCCGTAACCACCGTTCATCACCTGCTTCGGCCAGTCGCGCTGCTCGATGAGATAGGTGAGGTGGTCGTTCTTCAGCGCCCCCTTGCCCTCGGGGTCGAGGAACGCGGTGGCGGTGTCGGGGTCCTTGCTCATGAGGCCCAGGACGGTGTCGAGCGGATCGTTGACGAATTTGGGGTCGGCGCCGCTCCACTCGTCCCACACACCCGAAGGCTGTTTCTTCTCCGCTTTGATGATGTCGTCGCCCAGTGTGTAGAGGTACTGGTCGTCGAACTTGTCGTAGTTCTGGAGCATGGTCAGATACGACTGGTAGCCGTACCGCGGCACCTGCTTGCTGCCGTACTTCTCGAAGCCGACCTTTCGGACGCCTTCCGTCCACTCACGGAAGAACTTTCCGTCCGGGCTGTTCAGCCAGGCGTTGAACTGCGGTGAGCCGGGCGGGCGCTCCTTGAGGGTTCCCGGCACCTCGGTGGCCGTGGCCACCGAATGGGCCAGCCCCTGCTCCACGGAGAGATATTCGGTGTTGCTGACCGTGCCGTCGCGGTTGTACGAGAGCCCGACGAGCTTGTCGCTCAGCTTGATGGCGTCCCCGGCGCCCAGGCCGCTGAGGAACGTCTGGCTGAAGGGCTTGCTGTGCGCGTTGTTGCGCATCAGTATCTGCATTTCCTTCAGCTCCGCGGGCGACAGCTTCCCGTCGACGAGCTTCTCCCCGAGGTCCGTGGCCCGCCGCCCCTCGTACACCTCGACATCGCCCTGCGCGGCCCCGTTGAAGCCGTGCGGGTCGCCCTTGCCGTCCGTGTCCTTCACGGACTCCCGCAGCGCGAGCTTGACGCCGTAGTCGGCGTCGTCGACGGCCTGGACGGCCTGCTCGATCCTCTTGGTCCAGGAGCGCTCGGTCTCCGGGAGGTCGGGGTCGTGATGGGCGGAGAAGGCCGCCTCCTTGGTGGCCTTGGCGTAGTCGAAGGTGCACCGGCCATCGGCGTCGACCTTCATCCCGGCCGCCTGGGCCTCCTTGACCGCGCTCTTGACCGCACCCACCAGCCGTACGAACTGGCCGTGGGCATCGCGCAGCAGATCGGCGACGGCCCGCGCCTCCACCTGGGCCGCGTCGAACTCATGGCGGGTGTCGGTGGCCAGATTGAGGTGGGAGTTGGCGCTGACGCCCCTCCAGGACATACCGGCGCTGATCTTCTGGACCTTGGTCTGGTAGGTCGTCTCCAGCTTCTGGAGCTGGTCGGCCATGTCGTCCCACGCCTGGGCGGCGTCGGTCAGCTTGGCGAGGTCGGTGTCCATGACCTGGCGGTAGGTGACCATTTGGTTCCCTCTCAGGGGTGCGAGGAGGTGAGGGGGAGGGGCAGCGAGGGCTGAGAGCCGCCGCTGGCAGGCGTGCCGTACGAGTTGTTCCCGAAGATGCCGCAGAAGCTCGAACCGGTATGCAGATCGGTGCCGGTGAGGAGGGTGTTGGTGCCGCGCAGGGCCTCCTTCTCCCCGCCGATCCGCTTCGTCAGGGCCTTCACCTGCGTCTGCCACTCGGTCAGGACGTGCTTGAGCCCCAGGGCCGTGTCCCAGCCGTGGAACTCGCTGATCGCGGTGTTGGACTTGGTGTCCGCGTCGTCGCCCGCCTTGGTCAGGCCCGGCTCGAGCTCGTCCTCGATCACCCCGGCCGCGGTCTTCTTCTGCGCCGGAGACGTGCACAGCCCGCCGTACGGGGTGATCAGACCACCGCCGCCACCGTCGAGCTGGTTGAGCCGCGTACCGCTGGACCGCCCCGCCGCCGAGTGCTCCTCCCGCGCGGCGGCCTTGAGCTGGGCCCATTCCTCGTCGAAGGACATCTTGAACTTCCCCCCGTCCCTACACACGGCGCATGGCCGTCAACTATCCCCTGGGCATGGTTCGGGACGACGGAATACAGATCTTTACGAGGATGGAAACAAAACCCCTACTCCAGCTGTAGATCTTGGGCTTCGCCGCAGGTCAGCGCACCTGTGGCGCGGAGTTCAAAAACTGCCGTACGGCCGGGGCCACCGCCTCGGCGAGGTCGGCGGCGGTGCGCAGATCCGGCGAAACACCCACCGGAGCGAGCCGGCCGCGGGGCATGATCCGGGCGACGCGCGCCGCCAGCTCGGTCGGGTGGCGCGCGTCGGTGCCGGGCACAACCAGGGTGGGCACCTGGACCGCGGCCAGCTCGGCGATGTCATGGAAGGCCCGGTCGTGGCCGATATGCGCGGCGGCGGCGACGCCGGCCGGGTCCGTACGCGGAAACGCGTCGCGCACCATCGAGCCGATCACCGGCGGCATCGCCTCCAGGATCGGCGCCCACGCCGCCTCGAGCCCGTCGGCCAGGACGCGGGCGGCGAACGCGTCAAGGAACGCGGTCTCGGCCGCTTTGGCCTCGTCGTCCTCGATCTCCTCAAGGCTGATCAGAACGGTGGCCGCCACCCGGTCGGGGTGGGTGAGCGCGGTGCGCAGGGCGACCGTGGCACCGAGACCGGTGCCGCCCAGGGCGGCGCCGGGCGCCTCCAGGTGGTCGAGCAGCGCGATGACGTCGTCGGTGTACCGCGCCCAGGTGTGCCGGGACGGATCGGAGCAGACGGAGCGGCCGTAGCCCCGCACGTCGGGGAGGACCACCGTCACACGGTCGGCCAGCAGCCGGGCCAAGGGCAGCAGACTGTGGTGGTCCGGGCCCCCGCCGTGCAGCAGCACCAGCGGCGGGCCGGCGTGGTCGGACCGGCCGACCGTGGTGGCGTACAGCGGACAGCCGTCGCCGCCGTGGAAGGTGAACTCGCCTACCGGAATCATGGGTTCGCCTCACTCTGCCTCATACGCGGATCCGAATGGCCGCTCCTGCGAGGCTAATTGGCGTCTTCGCGGCAAACAAAGACGACTATGGTGAGGTGGTCATAGCCAGATGGCTATGACGTATGCACGGGGGAAGGGGCCGCCCGGGTGGACAACCGGATCTCGCTGCACAAGCTGGAGGTCTTCTGCACGGTCGTCGAGCTGGGCGGGATCGGCCGCGCCGCCGGCCGGCTGTATGTCTCCCAGCCGGTGGTCAGCGGCCATATACGGTCCCTGGAACAGCGCCTGGGAATACGGCTCTTCGACCGTTCCGGGCAGCGCCTCGAGCTCACCGACGCCGGCCGGGCCGCGTACGGCTGGGCGCGCGACACGCTGCGCCGCGGCACTGAGCTGGAGCGCGAACTCGCCGGGCTGGCCGACGGGACCGCGGGCGCCGTGGCGGTGGCCACCAGCATGACGGTGGGCAGCTATCTGCTGCCGCCCGTCCTCGTCGACTTCGCCTCGGCCCACCCGGCCGCCCGTATCGCCGCGCATGTGCTCGACCCCAACCACATCTGGGAGGCCGTCACCTCGGGCCTGTGCGACCTGGCCGTGACCATCGCCCACCGGATCCCGGCCGGTCAGGGCCTGTCCGGCGAGCTGGTGGGGCATCATGACCTCATCCTGGTCGGCGCCGCGGGGGCGGAGGGCACGGCGGACTCCCCGGTCCAGGTGGCCGACCTCGCGCGGATGCCCTTCGCCTCCACACCGCGCGGCTCCCGCCGCCGGGACATCGAGGACATCGAACTCGCGAAGCTCGGCGTCATCGACCGCGACGTGGTCATCGAGCTGGGCCACCCCGAGGCGATCAAACATGCCGTACGGGCCGGGCTCGGGGTCGCGCTGCTGTTCCGCGCCTCGGTCGCGGCCGAGCTGGCCGACGGCTCGCTGCGCGAGATTCGGATCGCCGACGCCCGGCCGCGGCTGCCGGTGTTCGCCGTCCGGCGCGCGGACCGGCGACCGTCCGCCCTGCACCGGACGCTGCTCGCCGCGATCCACCGCGGCCTGGGCGGTGGCGAAGAGCGCTAGCCCGCCTCGGCCCGGCGGCCGGTGAGGAACCGTTCGACCTGGACGTATGTGACTCCGTGGTCGGCGAGCACATGGGCGGCGACGCCCGGACGGGCGGTCAGGGCCAGCAGCAGATGCTCATCGCCGATGTACTTGTCGCCGCGGCCCAGCGAGATCCGCAGGGACCGCTCCAGGACCGACTTGGCCTCCCGTGCGAAGGGGCGCCGGAGCGGGCGGCCGCGCCGACGGGCGGTCTCCGCGGGCCCGGCGAGGGCGCCCGGGCCATGGACCCGCTCGACCTGCGCGACGACCTCCTCGACATCGATGCCGAGCCCGGCCAGGGCCTTCGCGTCCCCGGCCGAGATGCCGCCGCGGCGGCGCACCGCGGCCAGGTCGCGCTCGATCGCCGCGCGCCGGCCGGCCGCGCCGAGGGCGGTCAGGACGTCGGCGGCGGGGGTGCCCGTACGGTCCAGGAGCGCGAGGAGCAGCTCCGCCTCCCCGACGGTGCCGCTGCCCGTACCGTCGGCGTACATCACGGCGCCCTTGACGACCTGGCGCGCGCTGGTGGTGAACCTCTCGAACATCAATGCCTCCCGTGCTTCTTGTGGACCGCCTGCCGACTGACGCCCAGCTCGGCAGCGATCTCCTGCCACGACCACCCTTTCGCGCGGGCGCTGCGCACCTGCACGGCCTCCAGTTGCTCCAACAGCCGGCGGAGCGCGGCGACGGCACGCAGCCCGACCCGGGGGTCCTGGTCGCCGGCCCGCTCGGCGAGGTTCGTTGCCTCGGTCATGGTGTCAATGTAGGTTGACATGACGGAAGACGTCAACCTTGGTTGACGAAATTGGTTCGACGGACGACCCGGCGTCCGGCAGCCTCTCGCCATGGAACTCCATTACTGGCCGCCCTACGGGTTGCGGCTCACCACCCCACGCCTGGAACTGCGCCTCCCGGACCTGGAACTCCTCGACGAGATGGCCGCGGTCGCGGCGGCGGGCGTACACGACCCCGCCGAGATGCCGTTCTCCTTCGCGTGGACCGACAACCCCCCGGAGCAGGTGGGGCGCAGCACCTTCCAGCATCTGCTGGGCACCATCGCGCAGTGGAGCCCGGAGAAGTGGAACATGAGCTTCGCGGTGCTGCACGAGGGCAAGGTGGTCGGCCGTCAGGACCTGTTCGCGACCGACTTCGCGGTGACCCGGCAGGCGGAGACGGGTTCCTGGCTGGGCCTGGCCCACCAGGGGCAGGGCATCGGCACGGAGATGCGGGCGGCGGTGGCACACCTGGCCTTCGAGGGGCTGGGGGCGCGCAGCGTGATCTCCGGCGCCATGCTGGAGAACGCGCGGTCGCTGGGCGTCTCGCGGCGGATCGGCTACCGCCCCGACGGCATCGAGGTGCTGTCCGTACGCGGGCAGTCCCGCACCATCCAGCGACTGCGCCTGGAGCGCGCCGACTGGGAGGCGCGGCGGACCGTCCCGGTGGAGGTGGCGGGTCTGGAGCCGTGCCTGGAGCTGTTCGGGGTGGGTGCTTCGGACGGCGAGTGAGCCAATGCCGGGTGATCGGCCGGCCGGTGCGCTCGGGCCGGCCTGGCCGATGAGAACGGGCTCCGCCGGATGGGGGAGCCGGGTGGTTCCGGCGGTGGATGCGGGCGCGCGGGGTGGGGTTCGAGGCTGGAGTTCCGGCGGACAGAGGAGGGAAGTCCGGATGGAACGCTGGGACCGGATCGGGCGGCGCGCGGCATACGGGGCGGCGCTGGCGCTGCTGCCGTATGTGCTGATCAAGGTGTCGTGGGTGATCGGCTCACTGGCAGGGCTGGCTCCGGTCGGAGGGGGGTTCAGCCTGGCCGGGTGGGTGCTCTTCAACATGGTGACCGTCGGCATGGCGGGGACCGGGATCGCCCTGGCCCTCGCCCTGGCACGGCCATGGGGGATGCGGATACCGGGGCGGCTGGTGGCGTTCTGCGCCTGGACGGGCTCGGGGTTCCTCGTGTCCGTGCTGCCCTACTCGATGCTCAGCGCACTGCTGGACTCCGGGTCCGGCGGTCGGGACGGGGGCGACGACCCCGTGATGCCGGGCTGGGAGGCGGTCCTGGTCCAGTTCGGCTTTGTCGGGATGGGCCTGGGACTTGCCGTCGCGCTGCCCGCCTATCTGAGGCGACGCTGGCCCGCGGCGTTCACCGGGCGCGTCGGGGACGGCGCCGGGGACGGGGATGGCGACGGGGACGGCGAAGGTGCCAGTACTGGTAGCGGTGCCGGTACGCCGCCGTGGTCCGCCGCCGTCGCGGCCGTGGTCGGGCTGGTCTGGCTGTACTGGACGGCCGGCGGCACCCTGGGAATCGCGCATCCGGCCGAGCGGACCAGCAGCGGCTACCTGCTGACCGGCATGGGCGCGGGGTGGGCGCTGGCCGGCGCCGCCGCCCTCTGGGCGCTCGTCCGGGCGCGCCCGGCCCGGCTGCCCCGCTGGCTCCCGATGGCGCTCGGCTGGCTCGGCTCGGGCTCGCTGTTCGCCTGGAGTGGCTGGAAACTGCCGGTCACACTGTCCGTTTCACTGGCCGACCCGTCCGAAGTCACGCAACCGGAGAACCTTGCCGTTGCCACGGTGCTGCACCTCGCCGCCGTCGCGGCGGGCGCCGACATGATGCGGAAACTGGTGGCCCGCGCCGCCGGTGATGGACTCAGGGGCCGAACCACCCGGCCGCATCGAGACGGAAGCCGCTGGGCGGCACCATGACGCTCAGGTCGTCCTCCAGGTCGCGCAGCCGCTCGGGGCCGAGCGCTGCCGCCCACTGGGCACGCAACTCCTCGAAGATGGCGGCCGATTTGGCCAGCGAGTCCAAGCCGCGCGGGGTCAGCCGGATCACCTTGCGCCGGGCGTCCGCCGGATCGTCGGCCCGGACGGCGTAGCCCAGCGCCTCCAGGCGGTCGGCCGTCTTGCCCGCGGCCTGTTTGGAGACGCCGAGCCGTCGGCCGAGCTCGCTGGCGGTGGCCCCGTCGCGGCCGATGGCCTGCATGGCGAAGCCGTAGGCGGCGCGGCCGTCCGGGTGGCCCTGGCGGGCCAACTCGGCGTGCAACTGATCGATGATCGACCGGAATCCGGCGAACAGCAGCAGAGGCAGCTCGTAGCCGGGCCGGTCCTGGGCGGGCGGCATGCGCCGGATCTCATCGGCCATTGCGAAACTCGACAACCTGGTTTACTTTTTCGACAACCACGTTGTCCATCCTAGGTCAGGGGGATCCGTCATGCCCACCCACCCGTCCACTCCGTTCGTCGATCACACCCTGGAGTCCGCCCCGGCCGCCTCGCGCGGCCTCATGGAGGCCGTGTCCCGGCGCCTGGGCTACCTCCCGGCGCCCGTCGGGCGGCTGGCCACCGCGCCCCAGCTGCTGGACGGCTTCCTCAAGGTCAGCGGGCTGTTCGAGACGACGACCCTGGACCCGCTGGCGCGCGAGGTGGTCATCCTCACCGTCGCGACCCGTAACGCCTGCCACGTCTGCGTCGCCATGCACACCGGCAAGCTCGCCGCGCTCGACGCGGACGCCGAACTCACCTCGGCCCTCCGGGAACGGCGGCCCCTGGCCGACGAACGGCTCGAGGCCGTACGGGTCTTCACCATCGAGGTCCTGGAGCGCGCGGGGGCGGTCGGCCCCGACGCCCTCGACGCCTTCCTGGCGCACGGCTATACCCCGCGCAACGCCCTCGAAGTGGTGCTGGGCATCGGCGCCTACACCATGTCGACCCTGGCCAACCGGCTGATCGACGCCCCGCTGGACGAACAGCTCGCGCCCTACGCCTGGCACGAGCACGCGGCCTGAGCCGCCGGTCCGGTCCGGCGGGCGTCAGGGTCCGCCGGACCGGGCCCGACGGTCAGGGCGCCTCGGAGCGGGACGGGGTGACCAGGCCGCACTCATAGGCCGCGATGACCAGTTGGGCCCGGTCGCGGGCGTCCAGCTTGCCCATGATGCGGCTGACGTGGGTCTTGGCGGTCAGCGGCGACAGCCCGAGCGCTTCGGCGATCTCCGCGTTGTTCAGGCCGCGGGCGACGAGGGTGAGGACCTGACGCTCCCGCTCGGACAGGGCGCCGAGCCCCGCGGCGGCCAGGGCCGCGGGCGGCGGGGCGGCCGGGAGGCGCAGCATGCGGGCGATGAGGCGGGCGGTCGGGCCGGGGGACAGCAGGGACTCACCGGCCGCCACGGTCCGTATCCCGTCCAGCAGATCGGCGGGCCGGGTGTCCTTCACCAGAAACCCGGAGGCGCCCGCGCGCAGCGCCTCGACGATGTGGTCATCGGTGTCGTACGTGGTCAGGACGAGGATCCGGACCCCGGCGAGATCGTCGTCGGCGGCGATGCGGCGGGTCGCCTCGATGCCGTCGAGATCGGGCATGCGGATGTCCATGACGACCAGGTCGGCGCGCGCGGTGCGGGCCAGTTCGACCGCCTCCCGGCCCGTGCCCGCCTGTCCGACGACCTCCATACCGGGAGCCGACTCGATCAGCATGGCGAAGGCCGCGCGTACCAGCGTCTGGTCGTCGGCGAGCAGCACCCTGATGGGGGCGCTCGGGGTCGGCTTCGTCGCACTCATGCGGTTCCCTCTGTTCGTGATGTGGGGAGCGAGGGCGGGGGCGGCGCCGCGCGCTCCCGCCCGGACCTGCCGTACGGGAGGACGGCCGTCACGGCGAAGCCGGGGCCGTCCTGGCGCGGCCCGGCGGTCAGGGTTCCCGCCACGCTGCGGGCGCGTTCGCGCATGCCGACGAGGCCGTAGCCCCGCGGGCGGTCGGGGTCCTCGGCCGCGGACGGAGGAGGACCGCCGGCTGAGAAACCCGGCGGACCCGGCAGACCGGACGGACCGTCGTCCACGGCCGCGACGCGCAGGCCGCCGACCGCCTCCCGCGCCACGCTGAGCCGCACCAGGGTGCCGGGCGCATGGCGGACCGCGTTCGTCAGGGCCTCCTGCACGATGCGGTACGTGGCCGCGCCCACGGCCGGCGACAGGTCCGCCTCGTCCACGTCGACGGTCAGCCGCACCCGTACGCCCGCCGCCTCCGCCGCTGCCGCCAGGTCGGCGAGACCAGCGAGCCCCGGCGGCGGCCCCGTACCGACTCCGTCGGCCCCGTCCGCCTCCCCGGCCTCGCCGCCCTCCCCCGCCCTCAGCACCTGCAGGGTCGCCCGCAGTTCGGCACGCGCGTCGCGGCAGGTGTCGGAGATGGAGTCGAGCGCCTTGGCCAACGTCCCGCGGTCGAGCCGGTCGGGGTCGGCGATCAGGACATGGGCGGCGACCGAGGTCTGGACGCCGATCAGCGTGATGCTGTGCGCCAGCAGATCGTGCAGATCGCGGGCGATCCGCAGCCGCTCCTCCGCGACGCGCCGGGCGGCCTCCTCCTCGCGGGTCCGCTCGGCGCGCTCGGCCCGTTCGACGATCGCCGCGATGTACGCGCGGTGGATCCGCACCGCCTCGCCGACCAACACGACCGACAGCACCCAGCCGGAGCTGCGCAGCATGTCCACCGCGCCATGGGGTCTGCCGCCCCACGACATGATCGTCACCATGATCCCGATCACAAAGGTGACGGTCAGCAGGGAGCGCAGTGGCGGGCCGAGGACCGCGAGGGTGTAGAGGGCGGTGAGCCCGGCCGGGACGACGGCGACGTGCTCGTAGTTCAGCGCGTGGTACGGGCCGACCATGAGGATGACCGCCACGGTGACGAGCATCGGGCTGTGCCGGCGCCCGATCAGCGCCAGCGCGCTGCCGACCAGCAGCGCCCACCCGGTCGCGTCGAGCCCTCGGTTGCCGTCCACGTGCACGAACAGCGCCAGCGCGCACTGCACGGCCAGCACGACCGCCGCGACCGCGGCGTCGACCCGCCGCCGGGACGCGGCCTCGGCGGGGGTCTCGGCCGCGGCGCGGCGGCGGTGGAGGGCGCGCGACAAGCGCGCCGCCGGCGGTCGGCGTCCCGGGCCTGGCGGCGTGGCGGGCTCCGTCAGCCGCTCGGGCTCGGTGCGGGTCAGTGGGGGCACGGGTCCATCCTGACGGGTCGTCCCGGGCGAGTCCCGGCCCGAGCCGGGCGAACCGGCTCGGGCCGGGGGGCTGTATCGACATGCGGCTCCGCCGCGCGGCGCCGCTCATCCCCTCATCTCCGGGCTGCGGGCACCGCCCGCCTCGGGGCAACGGCCCCGGGGGCGGCCGGGCGGCGGGAGAGCGCTCCGGGCCACCACACCCAGCGCCCCAGCAGCAGGCTCGCCGAGGTCACCAGATACGTCCGGACCAGGAAGGTGTCCAGCAGCACCCCGACCGCGACGACGAACCCCATCTCGGCCAGCATCACCAGCGGCAGCGACCCCAGCACCGCGAAGGTCGCCGCGAGCACCAGGCCCGCCGAGGCGATCACGCCGCCCGTGGTGCGCAGGGCGGTGACCGCGGCCTCCGATACGTCCGCGCCGCGCAGGGACTCCTCCCGCATGCGGTGCATCAGGAAGATGCCGTAATCGACGCCGAGGGCGACCAGGAAGACGAAGGACAGCAGCGGCAGTCCGGGGTCGATGCCCGCGAAGCCGAAGACCGGCTCGAAGAAGAGGCCGCCGAGGCCCATCGCCGCGCCCCAGACGGCGACCACGGCGACGACCAGGACGAGCGGCGCGACCAGGCTGCGCAGCAGGGCGGCGAGGATCAGCAGGACGGCGAGGAGGACGAGCGGGACGACGACCGCCCGGTCGCGGGAGTTGGTGTCCTCCAGGTCGAGTTCCTGGGCGCTGGCCCCGCCGACGTGGGCGTCGGCGCCCTGGATGCGGTGGAGTCCGTCGCGCAGGGCGTGGATGGTGTCCCGCTCCCCCGCGGACTGCGGCGGAGCCTTGGCGTAGACGTCGATCTCGGTCCATCCGCCGCCACTGCGGCCCCGCTCGGCCCGCTCGACGCCCTCCGTACCGCCCGCGCGGTCGAGCACGTCACCGGCGCGCTCGCTGCGCGCCAGGACGCTGATCGGCTGGCTGCTGCTCCCGGGGTAGGCGTCGGCGAGGGTCCGCATGGCGACGACGGACTCGGGCCGCTCGGTGAAGGTGTCGGCCTGCTTGAGGTCGCCGGGCAGATTGAGGATGCCGAGCGCGAGGGCGCCCAGCAGCGCGCCTCCGGCGACCAGGACGGTGCCGGGCCGGCGCCCCGCCGAACTCCCCATGGCGGCGAACAGGCCGCGCCGGGCGCGGGGTTCGCTGCCGTACGCGGGGATCAGCGGCCAGAACACCCGGCGGCCGAGCAGCACCAGCACCGCGGGCAGCAGCGTCAGCATGGCGGCGAGCGCGCACACCACGCCGACCGCGCCGACGGGCCCGAGGCCGCTGCTGCTGTTGAGGTCGGCGGCGAGCAGACACAGCAGCCCGGCCGCGACGGTGCCGCAGGAGGCGAGGACGGCGGGGCCGCAGCCGCGTACGGCGGCGCGCATCGCGTCGTACGGGAGCCGGTGGCGGCGCAGCTCCTCGCGGTAGCGGGAGACCAGCAGCAGCGCGTAGTCGGTGCCCGCACCGAAGACGAGGACGGTCATGATCGACGAGCTCATGCTGGTGACGACCAGGTCGAAGCCCTGGACCAGTCCGTAGACGACGGCCATCGAGGCCGCCGCGGCGGCGCCGACGACCGCCAGCGGCACCAGCCACAGCAGCGGGCTGCGGTAGGTGAGGATCAGCAGCACGGCGACGACGCCGACGGTGGCGAACATCAAGGTGCCGTCCGTGGACGCGAAGACTTCCTGCGAGTCGGCGCTCAGCGCGCCCTGGCCGCCCACCTGGACGCTCAGCCCCTTGGGATGGCCGGCCAGTTCGGCGCGTACGTCCTTGACGGCGTCGGCGCGCTCCGTCTCGTCGGTCAGCGCGGTGAGCGCCACCGGGTACATCACGGTGCTGCCGTCCCGGGACGGGATGGCGCGCGGTGCCCTGCCCTGGACCGTCGCGTGGCGGTCCACGACCCGGGCGACCTGCGCGGCGGCCGCCTCGCGGTCGGCGGCGGTCAGCCCGCCGTCCCGCCGGTAGACGAGGACGAGGTCGGTGGTGTCGCCGCCGGGCAGCGCCGCCTGGAGCTTGGCTACCTGGGTGGAGTCGGCGCTCGCGGGCAGATAGTCGACCGCCGTATCGCGCTTGACGTCGCCCAGCTTGCCGGCGAAGGGCACGGCGGCCAGGAGCACCAGGGCCCATACGGCGATGACCGTCCACGGCAGTGCGCGGCGGCGCCCGGTGGCACGGCCTGGCTCTTCCGGTCCCTCCGGTTTTCGTGGCGCGGTCGTATGCGTCGGCTGTGTAGTCTGCATGCCCTCCAGGCTCCCGGCGCCGGGCGGGCGAATCGTCGCGCCGGCGAGGGAGATGGCGGCTACTGCGCCGGGTGCGCGGCGGGCCGTATTACTCCCGGGGGAGTACTCCGGCCCGGCTCAGAACGGCGCGCGGATCGCGGCCATCAGCCGGGCCGTGTCGTCGGGGCAGATCATCAGCGCCCGGCCCACGGTCTCCAGCACGGCGCGCTCCGCCGGCCGGTACGGCCCGTCGGCCACCGCGATCCGGGCGCCCTGCAGCAGGATCGACTCCCGCCCCGTCGGCGCCAGGTGGGGCGCCAGCGGCTCCAGGGCCTCGTGGAGCTCGATGGCCAGCGCGGTGCCGCACGGGTCGAGGCCGTCCCGCCCGATGTCCCGCCCGCCCGGTCCGGCGGTGCCCGCGGCCGCGGCGGTCGCGGCGTCGTACGCGGCGGCGCCGGGCAGCCGCCCGGTGTCGGCGGCCAGCGCCTCGACGATCTCCAGCAGCTGCTCCTCGCCGCATTCGGTGAACCCGGCGGCCCGCACCGCGCCGACCGCGGCCTGCCGCACCGCGGGCGAGTCGGTGCCGCCCGCGGCGAGCACCGCGAGGGCCACGGTGTGCACGGCGTCGCGGAGCATCGCGGAGAAGCGGGTGGTGGTGGGGTGGTCCAGCGCCTCGGTGCCGAAGCGGCCGCCGCAGGCGGCGCATTCGACGACCGGCGCGACCGGCCCGCGCGGCAGCACCGGCAGGCCGAGGACGACGATACGGCGGCGTCCGGTGCGGCGGCGATAGTTCCGGTCGCCTCCGCACTCGGGGCAGAAGAACTCGCCGTCACCCACGGTCCGCCACAGAGTGCGAACGCCTATCACACACAGATCCCGGCCGCGTCGGGCTTGCGCGTGCGCCACGTCACACCTCCATAACGCTTCGGCCACGTTGCCGCGCTGACGTGATGCTAGCCACATCCATGATGCGGCGTCAGTACCCCGAACGGAGACAACAGGCCAAAGACGGAACCCCGCCCGCCGTGACATCCGGGTACACGGCGGGCGGGGCCCATGTGGGTGAAGGCGTTTCGTGGTGCCTTACGCGGTTGACGCGGCCCCCGCGGCAGGGGGCGGCGGGTCAGCGGCCGGCGCGGTTGACCGCCGAGACGACGGCCTTCAGGGAGGCCCGCACGATGTTGGCGTCGACGCCGACGCCCCACAGCACCTTGCCGTCGATCGCGCACTCGATATACGCGGCGGCCTGTGCGCCCGCACCCTCGCTGAGGGTGTGCTCGGAGTAGTCCAGCAGCCGAACGTCCACGTCAATGGCGGCCAGGGCGTCGAAGAACGCGGCCAGCGGGCCGTTGCCGGAGCCGGTCAGCACGGTCTCGGCGCCGTCCACGACCGCCTCGACGGTGAGCGCGTCGGTGCCCTCGCTCGTCGTCGAGGTCTGCGCGGTGCGCAGCGAGATCCGGCCCCACTGGTTGTCGTCGGTGGGCAGGTACTCGTCCTGGAAGACCGACCAGATCTGGGCCGGGGTGACCTCGCCGCCCTCGGCGTCGGTCTTGGCCTGAATAATCTTCGAGAACTCGATCTGCATCCGGCGCGGCAGGTCCAGCTTGTGGTCGTTCTTCAGGACATAGGCGATGCCGCCCTTGCCGGACTGCGAGTTGACGCGGATGACCGCCTCGTACGAACGGCCGACGTCCTTGGGGTCGATCGGCAGGTACGGGACCGCCCACTCGATCTCGTCGACCGTCCTGCCCTGCTCGGCCGCGCTCGTCTCCATCGCCTCGAACCCCTTCTTGATGGCGTCCTGGTGGGAACCGGAGAAGGCGGTGTAGACCAGATCGCCCGCGTACGGGTGGCGCGGGTGGATCTCCATCTGGTTGCAGTACTCGGCGGTGCGACGGATCTCGTCGATCTGCGAGAAGTCGATCTGCGGGTCGATGCCCTGGGAGAAGAGGTTCATGCCCAGCGTCACCAGGTCGACGTTGCCGGTGCGCTCGCCCTGCCCGAACAGACAGCCCTCGATACGGTCCGCGCCCGCCATGATCGCCAGCTCGGCGGCGGCGACGGCGGTGCCGCGGTCGTTGTGCGGGTGGACGGACAGGCAGACGTGCTCGCGCCGGGACAGATGGCGCGACATCCACTCGAAGCGGTCCGCGTGCGTGGAGGGGGTGGAGCGCTCGACGGTGGCGGGCAGGTTGAGGATGATCTCGCGGCCGTCCTCGGGCTGCCAGACGTCCATGACGCCCTCGCAGACCTCCAGCGCGAAGTCCAGCTCGGTGTCGGTGAAGATCTCGGGGCTGTACTGGTAGCCGAAGACCGTCTCGTCGCCCAGGATCTTGTCGGCGTACTCCACCACCAGCCGGGTGCCGTCCACCGCGATCTGCTTGACCTGCTCGCGCGAGCCCCGGAAGACCACCCGGCGGAAGACGGGCGCGGTGGCGTTGTACAGGTGGACGGTCGCCTTGTGGGCCCCGCGCAGGGACTCCACGGTGCGCTCGATCAGCTCCTCGCGGGCCTGGGTGAGGACGGAGATCGTCACATCCTCGGGGATCGCGCCCTCTTCGATGATCGACCGTACGAAGTCGAAGTCGGTCTGGCCGGACGAGGGGAAGCCGACCTCGATCTCCTTGTAGCCCATGCGCACCAGCAGGTCGAACATCTCGCGCTTGCGGGCCGGGGACATCGGGTCGATCAGGGCCTGGTTGCCGTCGCGCAGATCCGTGGACAGCCAGCGGGGGGCGGCGGTGATGCGCTTGTTCGGCCAGGTGCGGTCGGGGATGTCCACGGCCTCGTAGTGGCCGTACTTGTGGATCGGCATCCCGGACGGGCGCTGGGTCACGGTCGCGGCGGTGATCGGCGTACGACGGCCGACGGGGCTCTGGGCGCTCGCGGAATGATCAGACGTGCTCATGATGCGTGGGGCTCCTCGTATGTCCGCTGGGCGGCCGACGGGGCGAATACACCGCAACACCGAACTCCGCGGGGAGGGGGTCGGCCTACGACTACAGGCCCTCGCCGCGGCAGCTAAGAAGAAGCAGCCCGAAACGCATGATGCGTAGAAGCGTAACCGAGACCCAGGGGACCGGCTGACCCGTATCACTATGCGGGACGACGCATTCGCCACTCTCACTTGGCACGATTGGTCATCAACCACTCGTTTTCAGGAATCGTGACGTCAAGGCGTGACAAGCGATGCACAGACTGCCACATTGCCTCGCATGGACGCCAACGCGAACAACCACGCTGTTCCCCGCACCCCTGTTTTCTGCACCATCGTGCCGCCGCACGTCCTCGACAAACTGGCCCGCGCCCAGGACCCCGCGCTGGCCGAGCCCGCCCGCCGCACCCTCGAGCGCGACGCCCTGGAGCGCACCCGCCGCCGCATCACCACCGTCCGCGGCCTCGCCGCCCCCACCGGCGCCCCCTCCGACAAGCCCAAGCGCACCATCTTCGACGCCGGGCACAAGGAGACCCTGCCGGGGAAGAAGGCGCGCGCCGAGGGCGGCCAGGCCACCGGCGACGCGACGGTGAACCGCGCGTACGACGGCCTCGGCTCGACCTTCGAGATGTTCCTCAAGGCGTACGGCAGGCACTCCATCGACGACTCCGGGCTGCCGCTGAACGCGACCGTCCACTACGGCCAGGAGTACGGGAACGCCTTCTGGAACGGCGAGCAGATGGTCTTCGGCGACGGCGACGGCGAGATCTTCAACGACTTCACCATCCCGGTCGACGTGACCGCCCACGAGCTCACCCACGGCGTCACCCAGTACACGGCCAACCTGGAGTACTTCGGCCAGTCCGGCGCGCTCAACGAGTCCCTGTCGGATGTCTTCGGCTCGCTCACCAAGCAGTTCCAGCTCGGCCAGACGGCCGACGAGGCCGACTGGCTGATCGGCGCCGGGCTGCTGGCCGACCGGGTCACCGGCGTCGCGCTGCGCTCCATGAAGGCCCCCGGCACGGCGTACGACGACGACGTCCTCGGCAAGGACCCGCAGCCGGCGACGATGGAGCACTATGTGCGCACCTCGCAGGACAACGGCGGGGTGCACATCAACTCCGGCATCCCCAACCACGCCTTCTACCTCGTCGCCAAGGCCCTCGGCGGCCACGCCTGGGAGCGGGCCGGGAAGATCTGGTACGCCACCCTGACCGGCGGGGAGCTGACCGTCGACGCGGACTTCGCCGCCTTCGCGCAGGCGACGGTGGCGACCGCGCAGTCGCTCTACGGGGACGGCGAGGAGCAGCGGGCGGTGCTGGACGCCTGGGCCAAGGTGGGCATCTCCGACCTGCGGGCGCGGGCGGGGGCGCGCTAGCCCCTACGGTGCGTCGGGGTCCTGTCGGGGGTCGTGTCGGGGGCCGTACGGACGGATCTTCGGTGGATCTCCGCGTCTGCGGCGGGCCGCGGCCCGTACCGGGTAGTGATGGATCCATGCGCATTTCCGTCACCCGCACCGGCGGGTTCGCCGGTATCGAGCGCCGGGCCGAGCTGGACACCTCCGGCCGGCCCGACGCCAAGCATCTGCAGGCCCTGGCCCACCAGGCCGTCGAGACCGGACACATCACGCCCACGCGCGGCGTCCCGGACGGCTTCCACTACGAGATCACGGTGGACGGGCGCACCGTCCACGCCGCCGACCCGCATCTGAGCGACGCCCAGCGGGAGCTGGTGCGTACGGTGCTCAAGGAGGGCGCGTAGGGTGGCCGCGCCGGCCTCCGGCCGGCGGTGACCAGTGCGGCTAGAACCCCAGCTTCCGCAGCTGCTTCGGATCCCGCTGCCAGTCCTTCGCGACCTTCACATGCAGGTCCAGGAAAACTGGCGTGCCCAGCAGCGCCTCAATGTGCTTGCGGGACTTCGTCCCGACCTCCTTCAGGCGCTTGCCCTTGGGGCCGATGATGATGCCCTTCTGGCTGGGGCGCTCGATGTAGAGGTTGGCGTGGATGTCGAGGAGCGGCCGGTCGGCGGGGCGGTCCTCGCGGGGCAGCATCTCCTCGACCACCACGGCGATGGAGTGCGGCAGCTCGTCCCGGACGCCCTCCAGGGCCGCCTCGCGGATCAGCTCGGCGACCATGACCTGCTCGGGCTCATCGGTGAGGTCGCCCTCCGGGTAGAGCGCCGGGCTCTCCGGGAGCAGCGGCACGAGCAGGTCCGCGAGCAGGCCCACCTGGTTGCCTCCGGTGGCGGAGACGGGGACGATCTCGGCCCACTCGATGCCCAGCTCCTTGCCGAGCCGGTCGACGGCGATCAGCTGCTCGGCGAGCTGCTGGGAGTCGACCAGGTCGGTCTTGGTGACGATGGCGACCTTGGGGGTCTTCTTGATCCCGGCCAGTTCGCCCGCGATGAAGCGGTCACCGGGGCCGAGCTTCTGGTCGGCGGGCAGACAGAAGCCGATGACGTCGACCTCGGCCCAGGTGGTCCGTACGACGTCGTTCAGGCGCTCGCCGAGCAGGGTGCGCGGCTTGTGCAGGCCCGGGGTGTCGACCAGCACCAGCTGGGCTTCGGGCCGGTGCACGATGCCGCGGACGGTGTGACGGGTGGTCTGCGGGCGGTTGGAGGTGATCGCGACCTTCGTCCCCACCAGTGCGTTGGTCAGGGTCGACTTGCCCGCGTTGGGGCGGCCGACGAAGCAGGCGAAGCCCGCGCGGTGCGGGGTCGCCCGCGGCTCGGGCTGGGAGGGGGACGTAGCGGCACTCATGGCGCCCATTGTCCCCGATGCCCCGGCCCTCGCCGACCGCGCGGTTCGGACCGTCGGCCCGACGGTCCGACCTGTACCTACGGGCCGCTCAGGCCTGGAGCGTGGTGCGCAGCCCGCCGTCGGGGCCCGCAACCAGCACCGGGGTGCCCGCCCCGCCCAGGTCCCGTACGGCCGCGCGGTCCTCCTCCGGAAGGTCCTCGGCCTCGGTCACGACGGCCGCGGCCTCCAGGGACTTGGCGCCGCTGGCGACGGCCATGGCGACGGCGGTCCGCAGCGCGCTCAGCGGGAGCGAGGGGAGGGCGACGGTGCCGGCGACATACGTACGGCCCGTCTCGTCGCGTACGGCGGCGCCCTCGGGCACGCCGTTGCGGGCTCGTGCGGAGCGGGCGAGGGTGATGATCTTGCGGTCTTCGGGGTCCAGAGGTGCGGCTTCGCTCATGCGGATGAGCATAGGCGGGGCGGGCGGGGCTCATGGAGGCGACGCCGGGCGGCAGACGCCGGGCGGTATTCGACAGCCATGGGTACGGCCAAGGGTGCGGCGCGACGGTCGCCGCCGCTACTACTGCGGCGGCTGCGGGAAGCCCTCCGGCCAGATCATCTTCGCACCGGCGAGGGCGCCGCCGTCCACCGGCACCGAAGCCCCCGTCATGAAGACGAACTGGTCGGACGCGAGCGCCAGTACGGAGTCCGCGATCTCCTCGGCGGTGGCCATCCGCTGCAGACCGGGCACGTTCAGCGGCCCCCACGCCTTCTTGTACGCCGCCCAGTCGGCGTCGGACACCCCCGCGGGCCGCACCAGCGGGGTGTCGGTCGTGCCGGGCAGGATCGCGTTGACACGGATGCCCGGGCCGTAGTCGAGCGCGGCGGACCGCACGATGCCCTCCACACCGCGCTTGCTCGCCGTATAGCCGGCATGGCCCGGACGGGCCCGCTCCGCCCCGGCGGACGCGGTGCACACGATCACGCCGCCGCCCCGCTCCAGCAGGTGCGGGATCTCGTACTTGATCGCCAGGAAGACCCCGCGCTCGTTGGTGCCGATGATGTTGTCCCAATCGGCGACGCTCGTCTCGTGCAGCGGCTTGGAGAACTCGATGCCCGCGTTGTTGAACGCGACGTCCAGACCGCCGTAACGGCTCGCCACCGTGTCCACGAATGCCTGGACCTGGTCCGCTTCACGGACGTCGGCCCGGATGTAGACGGCCTCGCCGCCGGCCTTCCGGATCTCCCGCTCGACCTCGGCGCCGAGGTGCTCCCGGCGCCCGCAGAACCCGACCTTGGCGCCCTCGGCGGCGAACGCCTTGGCCGTCGCCCGGCCGATGCCCGACGTCGCACCCGTGATGACCACCACCTTCCCGGCGAAGCGCCCCTCGCCCCCGGCCCTGGCACCGCTGCGCCGCGCGCCCGGCGCGGCCTGCGCCCCCTGCGCCCCGGCGGTGGCCGCGGCGAACCCGGCGGCGCCGGCCAGCGCTCCCGAGATGACTCTGCGGCGGTCGAAACGGTTGAAGGATTTCTCGGACACGATCCGGCTCCTCGACCCTCGTGAGTGGTGTGCTTCTGTCGGGTTCGAGCTTCCGCCGGGGAGCGGGGCGCGGGCATCTGTCATATCGACTGGTCACCGGTGCGCCCAGCCCACTCAGCCGTACCGGATCAGCACCGGTCGTTCCGTGACGCGCACCGTGTCCCGGTGGTCGACCTCGCGCGTGGTGCTGTCCAGGTACTCGACGGTGCGGGCGTCGGCACCGGCGCGGGTGTCGGCCGTACCTGCGTGGGTCCAGCGGATGCGGGCCGTACGGTGGGTGCCTCGTCCATCAGGGATGAGGAATTCGCACTGCCAGACGTTCTCGGGCAGGGCGATCTGGACGCCGTGGCCGCAGGAGCGGAGGTCCGCGTCGGCCAACCACTGCTGGAGGCGGTCGACGAACCGCCCGGCCCTGGTGGGCGGTTGACCCTCGGCCTGGAGGACAAGGGGTATCTTGCCGTTGCCCCAGGCGTAGAAGTACATGCGCGCCAGGTTCCAGTTCCGGGCGTACAGGCCCGTCAGATAGAAGCGGACCGCGTGGTCGGCTGCTGTTGCTTCCTCCAGTGGATCGTTCAGCGGCAGGGTCTGCGTGGTGCCGGTGTTCCACAGCGGCAGGTGGTATCCCGCCAGCTGGAACGTCCGATCGACCTTCCGCACTGCCTCGAGCATGGTCTCCGGCGGGTCGGCGATCCGACGCTGGTACAGCTTGATCCCCGCTGCATCGCAGTACTGGTAGCCGCCCAACTCGGCGAACCGCAGCAGGTACTCGTGTGCCTCGGCCGACCACAGCTCGGTGATCGACGGGCACACCACGGTCGCGTTCCTGTCGACTTCCCGGATGATGCGGCTCGCCCGCCGGGTCATCTCGACGAGTGTCGTGACGCTTCCGTTGTAGTGATGCCCATGGTTCGCCATGACCCACAGTTCGTAGGCATCGATACGGGTACCCGCATGCCGTACGAGAGCGCGCACGAATGCGTCCCAGTCGTCGAGGTCGTCCGGAGGCGCCGCTCGGGAACCGTCCGGATACGGGGCCTTCCGGGCGTCCGGGGCAGCCCAGGCGGGCGTACCGCCGAAGACGAACAACGCGGGCAGGCCCTCCCGTTCCGCGCCGTCGAGGAGCCGGTCGAGCGTGGACCAGTCGTACTCTCCGCGCGCCGGTTCCACCTGGGCCCAGCGGGTCTCGCTGTCCCACAGCCTCAGTGCGCCGGTCCGAAAGGAGGGCATGGCCCCGCTGGAGCTGTTCATCGTCACACCGAACAGTTCCGGATCGACGGGCTTCGGTGCCCGCGCCCAGCTCGTCGCCCCGCTCGGCGCGGGCACGGACGCCGGCACGGCCGCCGTCGCGGCCTCGTACGGGGCGCTTGCGACGGCGGTGCAGAGAACGACGAGTGCCATGACGGCGGCGAGGACGAACCGCATGCCGGGGGCAGGCCGCCTCGTTGTCGGACCAGCGGTAGCGGCGCTGACGGCCGCTCCGGCGGAGGCGGTGCCCACGACGGGAGACGGGCCGCGATCCACCGCGGCGGACACCGGACCGGGATCTTGCCCCTGCCCCGTCGCAGCCCTCCAGTATCGCAGCAGCTTGTTCAGCTCGTCCGCGTCGGCTCCGCACTCCTTGGCGATACGGACGATGAGGTCGTAGTCCCCCGGCGTCCCCTTCCCGTTGCAGTACCGGTGAAGGGTGGAACTGCTCGTGAAAACTCGCCGCCCCAACTCCTGGTAGCTGAGGCCACTACGCTCCTTCAGCCCCGCCAGGACGCCGGCTAACTCCTGGACGCCCTCTGACCCGTCCAAGCCCTCCACCCCCGTGGCGTCTGCCTCCGAATCCCGTCCCAGCATTCCACACGCGCGTCCCATTCCATCTGCAACACACCAGGTCAGCAGGGCAGCGTACGTCCCACGCCGACTTGGAACGCGAGATGGCTGGCCCTCGGCCGGGGCGGAACAGCACAGTTGATCTCGCCGACACGACACATCGGCATCACAGCGGTCCACACTCTGCTGAACTCACTTGCTGTCATTGCCGCATCGGGTGAATCACGGGGTGCGCCCGCCTCACACATCGGGGGATCGAGAATGAAGCTTTGCCTGCCCATGCTCACCGCGGGCACGGTGGCGTCCGTCATGGTGCTGTCCGCCTGCTCGTCGCCGACCCAGACGGATGACGCGAAGGACAGCAAGCCGAAGGCCGCTCAGCATGAGGCCAAGGCCGCGGGGACCGGTGACCCGACGTACATGGCCGCCGCGTCGTCGTCGTGCACGTACAACTCCTACAGCTCTTTCGGTCCCGGCGAGGTGGTCACGCGCAAGGGAAGCGGCTCGAACACGCAAAACGACGGCTACACCGACAAGCACGGCCGGAAGCTCCAGCTGGCCACCGGGAAGCTGTACGACCGCTCGGCGGGCAGGCTGACGCACGCCAAGAAGGGCGACAAGGTCTGGGTCGACATCAGCCATGACAAGGGCAGGACCTGGAAGGTCTGCGGGTCCGTGACCAAGGGCAACACCATTGGGCACGTCCTCACCAGCAAGATTTTCATCCACAGCAGCGGCGACGTGAAGAACCGCTACATGCGGGCCTGCGCCAAGACGGGCGACAAGACCTGGTGCGCCGACATCGGCAACAAGAGCAACAAGAACGTCGTCGGCGACAACTGGACGCGCTACTGGTGGACCGACAGCTGAGCCTGGACGGGGTGTGCCGCATCCAACGGGGGGGGGTACCACCGGTATGAAGCGATTGTCCGTTCCTGTCTGCCTCGGCACACTGATCGTCGCGGTCGCCATGACCGGCTGCACCGCGGTCGCCACCGGCGAACCCCCACAGCCGCGGAAGGCAGGAGCCCAGACCCCGGGCCGCGAGCTGACCGATGCCGAGCAGGTCCGGGTGGAGCGCGCCGAGGAAATTCTCGTCAAAAAGTGCATGGAGCGGGAAGGCTTCAAGTACTGGGTGGGGCGGGTGCCGAGTGTCCCGGAGCGCCAGAGCTACAGCTACGTGCTGGACGATGTCGGCTGGGCGGAGAAGTACGGCTACGGCACGCAGCTCCAACAGGAAGCCGAGGAAGCTCGGCTGAACGACCGGAACATCGCGTTCGAGAACGCGCTTCCCAGGGCAGGGCGCATCCGTTACTCCAAGGCTCTCGACGGCAGGCCGTCGAGCGATGTCCTGTCGGCCGAGCTGCCCGGAGGCGGCACCATCGAGACGCCCCGCAGCGGCTGTCGCGCCGACGCCAAGGACCAGCTCTACGGCGATTTCCCGGCCTGGTTCCGCGTCGAGAAGACCGCAACGAATCTCACATCCCTGTACGTGCCGGATCTCGTCAAGGACAAGCGCTTCCTGGGCGCGGTCGGTACGTGGTCGGCGTGTATGCGCAAGGAAGGGCACGACTATGCCGACCCTTCCGAGCTCCGCCAGGAACTGCCTGCCCTCACCAAGGGGCTGAGCCCCGCGAAAGCGCACACCACCGAGGTGGAACTGGCAGTCGTCGAAGCCACTTGTGCCACCGAGACGTCACTGGGCAACACAGTACGCACACTCGAGAACGAGTACCGGGACAAGAAGCTCAAGCGCTACCGCGACGACATCGCCGTCCACCAGCGGATGGGGCTCGCCGCACTGGCCCGGGCCGAGCACATCACCGGCTCAAAGGGCTGATCCCCAGGACCCGTTCGGTTCTCCCGGGCTCCCGAACCGCTCAGTCTTCCTCAGCCTCGTAGCTGCGGGATGTCCCCACAACACCTCATGAAACAAGGAGTGATGCACCATGCGCAGAATCACCGCCACACTCGCGACGCTCGCCCTCGCGGGCCTCGGGGCGACAGTCCCCGCGTCCGGCGCACAAGCGGCCTCCGCACACTGTGACGAAAAGTGGAACAACACGAGGTCGGGCCTCGTCGTCGCCTATGGCGGCGCCAACTGTTACGGCGATGTCCTCGGCTGGACCGAGAGCTGGGACTCGGACTGGGGCAACAGTTCCGGCCCCTTCGAGCACGGAGACACCAACGAGGCGACTTCGGTCCTGCACAAGGGTACGTCCGGTTACGCCGTCCAGTTCTTCAACGACACCGGGCAGGACTGGACCGGCGGCCACAGTTGCCTCAAGAAGTCCGAGAAGTACGCCTCGGACCTCTCCGACAACTACTTCACAGTGTCCAACGGAGCCGTGCGCGGCGTGAACAACGCCATCAGCTCCCACCGGTGGGTACCGGAGAACAAGTGTGACAAGTTCATGACCTGACCGGGCCGCCGCGCGCCAAGCCCGCCAGGCGGGTGTCCCGTGTGCGCCGGCTGGTCACCGATGCGCCCGGCGATACGCTCGGCGCATGGGACCTCTGTGCGGACGGGACAGCGAGCAGGCCGCCGTCCGCGGCGTCGTCGCCGACGCGGTGGCCGGGCGGGGCCGCGCCCTGCTGGTGCGCGGGGAGGCCGGGATCGGCAAGACGGCGCTCCTGGGCGAGGCCGTCTCGTACACGGCGCGGGAACACCCGGCGGCCGTGGTGCTGCGCTGCACCGGTCTGGAGTCGGAGGTCGCGCTCGGTTTCGGCGGGCTCCAGCAGCTGCTGTCTCCGGTGCTGCCCCAGGCCGAGGACCTGCCGGGTGCCCAACGGGCCGCCCTGCACGTCGCGTTGGGTCTGGCCGACGGTACGGCGAGGGACCTGATGGTGTGCACAGCCGCGCTGGCACTGCTCGAGCGGGCCGCCGGGCGCTCGCCCCTGCTGCTGGCCGTGGACGATCTGCAGTGGCTGGATCCGGCGACCCTCACGACGGTCCTCTTCGTGGCCCGGCGGCTGGGCGGGCTGCGGGCCTCGGCCCTGCTCGCGGCGCGCGACGACATGGGCGGCGGCGGGTCTGTCCGCGCCGACGACCTGCCCGGTCTGCGACTGGGCGGACTCGGCCCGCAGGACGCCGCGGCCCTGCTGGCCGGGCGCGGGCGGGGCATGAGCGGCCCGGAACTCGCCGCGCTGGTGGCCGACACGGGTGGCAACCCCCTGGCGCTGCTCGAACTGACGGGGACCGCAACGACGGCCGATGCGCCCCGGCCGACGCCTCCAGGCGCCCTCGGCCCGCCGCCCCTCGGCTCGGCCTCCCCCGACCCGGTCCCCGTCAGCCCAGTCCCCGTCAGCCCAGTCCCCCACGGCTCGCTGCCCCTCGGCTCACTGCCGCTGACCGCGCGGCTGCGCGAGGCGTTCGCGGTCCGGGTGCGTACGCTGCCCGCTGCCGAACGCACCCTGCTGCTCGTCGCGGCGGCCGAGGACCGGGGCCGCACCGACATCGTGCTGGCCGCTGCCGCACGGCTGGGCGTCACCGCCGCCGCGCTCACCTCGGTCGAACGCGCCGGTCTGGTCCAGGTGTCGGGCCCCGACATCCGCTTCCGCCACCCCCTGGTCCGCTCCGCGGTCCACACCGACGCCCCGTTCCTGGAGCGCCGCGCCACCCACCTGGCCCTCGCGGCCGAACTGGCCGCCTCCGGCCTGGCCACCGCCGCCGCCTGGCACCGCGCCCTCGCCGCCACCGGCCCCGACGAGGACATCGCGGGCGCCCTGGAACGCGGCGCGGACGAGATCGCCGACCGTGGCGGGCTCTCCACCGTCGCGTCCGTACTCAGCCGCGCCGCCGACCTCAGCACGACCGGCGGCGCCCGCGCCCGACGCCTGGCGGCGGCCGCCCACGCCGCCTGGAAGTCAGGCCACCAGGACACGGCCCGCCGCCTCGCCGCCCGGGCCACCGCCATGAGGCCGGGGAGGCCTGTCGCCGACCGCGCCCACGACGGCCCCGGTCCGGCGGCGGTGCCCCCGGAGGCGCACGCCTCGGACCGGGGTGCCCAGATCGCGCTCGCCCGGCTGCGCGGGCTCATGGAGCACTCCGGCGGGCATCAGGACGCCGCGCTCCGGGAGCTGACCCACAGCGCCGACGCGCTCGCCCCGCACTCCCCTGAGGCGGCGGCCGCGCTGCTGTTCATGGCGTGCGACGCGGCCGACCACGCCGACCGGCACGACCGTATGCGCGAGGCCGCCCTGCGCATCGCCGACCTTGACCTCGACTCCCGCTACCGGCGCTACGGACGGTTGCTCGCAGCCGCCTTCGACGGGGACACCGCCTCCTCCGGCGCCGACCCGTGGCGGATTCTGCGGGAGGCGCCCGAGGAACTCGGGACGAGCGGTGTGCACCGCTGGCTGTGGCCGCTGGTGATCACCCGCGACGGTCCCGCACCGCGCTGCGCCCGGAACTTCGCCCTGGCCGCATGCGAGACCATCCGCTCCTCCGGCACGCTCGCGCTGCTCGCCCTGCCGATGATCTGGCTCGCCGGGCTGGAGTGCGAGCTGGGCCTGGCGCGGCCCGCCGAGGAGCACGCCGAGGAGGCGCTGCGGCTGACCCGGGACATGGACCAGCAGGTGCGGGCCGCCGATGCGCTGGCGGTACTCGCCCGCCTGGCCGCGCTGCGCGGCGACGACGCCGCGTGCCGTGCGTACGCCGGGAAGGCGCTGGCAATCGCCCTCCCCCTCGGCAACCGCTCGGCCGCCGCCGAGGCCACCTGGGCGGCAGGGCTGCTCGCTCTGGCCCGCGGCGACCACGGCGAAGCGTGCGAGCGGCTGACGGCGGTGCACACGCCCGGCTCGCCGTACGCGCACGGGCGGATCGCCCGCCGGTCCGCCGCCGATCTGGTCGAGGCGCAGCGGGCGGCGGGCGACTGGGCCGCCGCCCGCGCGGTGGCGGAAGGGTTCGCGGGGTGGGCGGTCGGCAGCGGTCTGCCGTGGGCCCGCGCGCAGTGGCACCGCTGTCGTGCGCTGCTGGCCGACGCGGACGACGCGGAGGGCGCGGAGGGCGCGGAGGGCGCGGAGGAGGCGTTCCGAGAGGCCCACCGCACGGACACCGGCACGGACACCGACACAGGCACCGGGCCCGGCGCGGACGGCCTGCACGACCATCCCTTCACCCGTGCCCGCTCCGCGCTGCTGCACGGCGAGTGGCTGCGGCGGGCACGGAGGCCGGGCGAGGCGCGGGCGCATCTGCGGCTCGCGGCCGATCTGTTCGAGGGGCTCGGCGCACCCGTGTGGCGGGACCGTGCGCTCGGCGAGCTGCGGGCGGCCGGCGGTTCGGCGCGGCGCGGCGGCGAGGACGCGGCCTCCCGGCTCACCGGGCAGGAGCTGCAGGTGGCGCGGCTGGCGGCGGGCGGGCTCACCAACCGCGAGATCGGCGCACGGCTGGGGGTGAGCCCGCGCACCGTCGGCTACCACCTGTACAAGATCTTCCCGAAGCTGGGCATCACCGCGCGCGGCGAGCTGCGCACCCTGACACTGGACGGGGCGGCGCTCCCGCCGTAGTCCGCGCCTCCCCGATCCGTGCGGGCGCTCGGTCCCTTCAGTCTCCGGGTCGGTCTTCTCAGTCCCCGGGCTCGGTCTCCGCCGTCGCGCGGACCGGCTCGACCAGGACCGTGACGATGCGGTTCCGGCGGCCGGCGGGGGACTCGGCGGTCAGCCGGAGGGACTTGAGGTCGGAGTCCGGGCCGCCGTCCTCGACCGCGACCTCCGCCGTGGCGCCCGCGATCGGCACCCGCCCCAGCGACTTGGCCAGCAGCCCGCCGACCGTCTCGACGTCCTCGTCGTCCAGGTCCGTCCCGTACAGCTCGCCGAGGTCGTCCAGGCCGAGCCGGGCGGTGACCCGGTGGGTGCCGTCGCCCAGGTCCTGGATCGGCGGCAGCTCGCGGTCGTACTCGTCGGTGATCTCGCCGACGATCTCCTCGAGGATGTCCTCGATGGTGACGATCCCGGCCGTGCCGCCGTATTCGTCGACGACGACCGCGACGTGGTTGCGCTCCTGCTGCATCTCGCGCAGCAGATCGCCCGCGTTCTTGGTGTCGGGCACGAAGGCGGCGGGCCGCATGGCGGTGGAGACCAGCTCGGACTCGGCATCGCGGTTGATATGCGTCTTACGGGCCAGGTCCTTGAGGTAGACGATGCCGACGATGTCGTCCTCGTTCTCCCCGGTGACCGGGATCCGGGAGAAGCCGGAGCGCAGTGCGAGGGTCAGGGCCTGCCGGATGGTCTTGAAGCGCTCGATGGCGACGAGGTCGGTGCGCGGCACCATCACCTCGCGCACCAGCGTGTCGCCGAGCTCGAAGACGGAGTGGACCATGCGCCGCTCCTCGTCCTCGATCAGCGACTCCTGCTCCGCGAGGTCCACCAGGGCGCGCAGCTCGGCCTCGGAGGCGAAGGGGCCCTTGCGGAAGCCCTTGCCGGGGGTCAGCGCGTTACCGATGAGGATCAGCAGCGGCGGGATGGGGCCCATGACACGGGCCAGGGGCAGCAGGACATACGCGGCGGCGGTCGCCGTGTTCAGCGGGTGCTGGGCGCCGATGGTGCGCGGCGAGACGCCGACGGCCACATACGAGACGAGGACCATCACGCCGATCGCGATGGTCAGCGCCTTCCATGTCTCGTCGAACTCGCGCAGACACGCGTACGTGACGACCGCGCCGGCCGCCATCTCGCAGGCGACCCGCACCAGCAGCGCCACGTTCAGATAGCGGGTGGGGTCCTCGGCGACCTGCATCAGCTTGGCGCTGCCGCGCCGCCCGGCCCGCACGGCCTCCTCGGCGCGGAAGCGGGTGGTGCGGGCCAGGCCGGCCTCGGCGCAGGCCGCGAGCCAGGCGACCACCACCAGCAGGACGGCGGCTGTGATCAGCGGGCCGTTCATCGGGTCGTGGGGGCCGGGGAGGGGCCGGTCATGCCGCGCTCGGCGCGCCAGCCGTCGACGATGGCGGCCTGCAGCCCGAACATCTCGGCCCGCTCGTCCGGCTCCTCGTGGTCGTAGCCCAGGAGGTGGAGGACGCCGTGGACGGTCAGGAGCTGAAGCTCCTCGTCCATGGAGTGTCCGGTCGGCGCCTCCTCCCCCTGCTTCTTGGCCACCTCGGGGCAGAGCACGATATCCCCGAGGAGGCCCTGCGGGGGCTCCTCGTCGTCCTTCGCGGGCGGGCGCAGCTCGTCCATCGGGAAGGACATGACGTCGGTGGGCCCCGGCAGGTCCATCCACTGAATATGAAGCTGCTCCATGGCGTCGGCGTCGACGACGATCACCGAGAGCTCGGAGAGCGGGTGGATACGCATCCGGGCCAACGCGTAGCGGGCGACGTCCAGCACCGCCCGCTCGTCGATCTCCGTGCCGGATTCGTTGTTGACGTCGATCGCCATGAGAGTGTTGTTTTACTTTCCGTTCCGGCTGTCGTACAGCTCGTACGCGTCGACAATACGGCCGACCAGCCTGTGGCGGACCACGTCGGTGCTGGTGAGCATGGAGAAGTGGACGTCCTCGACGCCCTCCAGGATTTCCCGCACCTGGCGCAGACCGCTCTTGGTCCCGCCCGGGAGGTCGACCTGGGTGATATCACCCGTGATCACTATCTTGGAGTCGAAGCCGAGCCGGGTGAGGAACATCTTCATCTGCTCGGGGTTCGTGTTCTGGGCCTCGTCGAGAATGATGAACGCATCGTTGAGCGTGCGGCCGCGCATATAGGCCAGCGGCGCGACCTCGATCGTGCCCGCGGCCATCAGGCGCGGGATGGAGTCGGGGTCGAGCATGTCGTGCAGCGCGTCGTACAGCGGACGCAGATACGGGTCGATCTTCTCGTAGAGCGTGCCGGGCAGGAAGCCGAGCCGCTCGCCCGCCTCGACCGCCGGCCGGGTCAGGATGATCCGGGTGACCTGCTTGGACTGCAGGGCCTGGACCGCCTTGGCCATGGCCAGGTAGGTCTTGCCGGTACCGGCCGGGCCGATGCCGAAGACGACGGTGTGCTTGTCGATGGCGTCGACGTAGCGCTTCTGGTTGAGGGTCTTCGGGCGGATGGTGCGCCCACGGTTGGAGAGGATGTTCTGCGTGAGCACCTCGGCCGGGGTCTCCACCCCGCTCTCGCCGTTCTCCGCCGCGCGCAGCATGGAGATCGAGCGCTCCACCGCGTCCTCTGTCATCGGTTGACCGGTGCGGAGCACCAGCATCATCTCATCGAACAGGCGCTGGATGAGGGCGACTTCCGCGGGGTCCCCGGTCGCGCTGACCTCATTGCCCCGCACATGGATGTCGGTCGCCGGGAAGGCCTTTTCGATGACGCGCAGCAGCGAATCGCCCGATCCCAGCACCATGACCATCGGGTGCTTGGTCGGGACCGTGAACTGCGCATGCGCCTGGCGTGCTGTGGTTGGTTGCGTCATGGGCCGGCTCTGAGGCCTGCTCCTACCTCCTCTTACGGGGTTCTCGTTGCTCGACAACCTCGAGTACAAGGGTACGACGGAGCACTGACAAGACCCGAGTGCTTTTACTCCACTCCCTCATGCCTCTCCGTCACGCCTGCCGGAAGCCGATCGTGGGCACGGCCCGGCGCAGCGGCCAGGGACGGGCGGCGGCCGGGAGGATCCGGTCCAGGAAGGCGTAGCGGCGCAGCGCGGAGGGGTCCTGGTCGTCGTACGACTTGGCGTGCTGCCACCAGGCGGCGATCTCCACCCAGCCGGGGGCCGACAGCGAGCCGCCGAACTCCTGCACCGACAGCGCGGCGCTCAGGCCCGCGAAGGCCAGCCGGTCGGCGAGCGGCCACTGGGCGAGGGTGCCGGTGACGAAGCCCGCGACGAACACATCGCCCGCGCCGGTCGGATCCAGGGCCTCCACGGCGATCGCGGGCACCTCGGCGGTCTCGCCGGTGCGCCCGTCCACCGCGTACGCCCCCTCGGCGCCGAGGGTGACCACCGCGAGCGGCACCCTGTCGGCGAGCGCGCGGGCGGCGGCGCGCGGGCATTCGGTGCGGGTGTAGCGCATCGCCTCGGCCGCGTTCGGCAAAAACGCCTCGCAGTGCTCGAGATCGGCCAGGTCGGCCGGGTCCCAGCGGCCGGTGTCGTCCCAGCCGACGTCCGCGAAGACCATGCTGCCGTGGCCGACGGCCTGGGTGACCCACTCCTCGCGGCTCCCCGGGACCAGGGAGGCGATGGCGGCGCGGGCCGGGGGCGGGCAACTGGGGGCGGGCTCCTCCGGCGGCGGCGCCTCATGGCCGTGGGAGACCATCGTCCGCTCGCCCTCGTAGGCCATGGACACGGTCACCGGGGAGTGCCAGCCGCGCACCGTACGGGACAGCGACAGGTCGATGCCCTCGCCGCGGTCCAGGGCGTCGCGGCAGTAGTCCCCGTACATGTCGTCGCCGAAGGCGGCGGCGAGGGAGGTACGCAGACCCAGGCGGGCCAGGGCGGTGGCCATATTGGCCACCCCGCCGGGGCTGGAGCCCATACCGCGGGCCCAGGACTCGGTGCCGCGCACGGGGGCGGAGTCGAGGCCGGTGAAGATGATGTCCAGGAAGACCGAGCCGGTGAGATAGACGTCACAGGCCGGGTCACCGGGTCTGCGGACGGCCTCGAGCGGGTCGAGCAGGGGGTACTCCGCCGGGTACGCCGCCGCGAGCGGCTGGCCGTGGTCTGTGGTCACCGTGCGCTCCCAGATCGGACCGGCCTCGTCGCCGGTCCCGTTCCATGAATCTCGTTCAGTGAATGCGATGCGGATGAATGTGGATGAATACAGTTGCCGCCAGTCTGCCCGATGGCACTGACAGCGGCGGGCGCCCCGGGCGATCAGCGCCGCTTGGGCAGCACCACGCTCATCAGGTCCTGCGCCACCGTGAGCTCCCCCTCGAAGCCCGCCGCCCGCGCCTGGCGCTCGAAGTCGGTGGGGTCGCCGTACCGCTGTGAGAAGTGGGTCAGCACCAGATGCCGCACCCCCGCCTCCGCGGCCAGCCGAGCCGCCTGTCCGGCGGTGAGATGCCCGTACTCGACCGCCAGCGGCTCGTCCTCGTCCAGGAAGGTGGACTCGATCACCAGCAGGTCGCAGCCCTGGGCCAGGTCATGGGCGCCCTCGCACAGCCGGGTGTCCATGACGAAGGCGAAGCGCTGTCCGCGCCGCACCTCGCTGACCTCCTCCAGCGTGACCGTGCGCCCCTCCCGCTCCAGCGCCCCCTCCTGCTGCAGCCGGCCGATCTCCGGCCCGCGGATGCCGTGCGCCACGAGCCGGTCCGGCAACATGCGGCGGCCGTCGGGCTCGATCAGCCGGTAGCCGTAGGACTCGACCGGGTGGGAGAGCCGGCGCGCCTCCAGCGTGTACGCGGCGGTCCGCACCAGGACGCCGCCCTCCCCCGCCACCGGCGCCTCGGCCAGCGACACGGTTTCGCGGTACGCGGTCGCGTACCGCAGCCGCTCGAAGAAGCGCTGTCCGCTCGCCGGGTAGTGCGCGGTCACCGGGTGCGGCACCCGGTCCAGGTTGATCCGCTGGACGACCCCGGCCAGGCCCAGCGAGTGGTCCCCGTGGAAGTGGGTGACACAGATCCGGTTGATGTCATGGGCCGCGACCCCTGCCCGCACCATCTGGCGCTGGGTGCCCTCGCCGGGGTCGAAGAGGATGCCCTCGCCGTCCCAGCGCAGCAGATAGCCGTTGTGGTTGCGGTGCCGGGTCGGCACCTGGCTCGCGGTGCCCAGGACGACCAGTTCGCGTACGGACAACGGGATTACCCGGGGGGCCAGTTGAAGCCGCGGCCGCCCAGGATGTGGGCGTGCGCGTGGAAGACGGTCTGGCCCGCGCCCGAGCCGGTGTTGAAGATGACGCGGAAGCCGGTGGCGTCGATCTCTTCGTCGGCGGCGACCGCACCCGCCTCGCGCAGTATGTCGGCGGCGATCTGCGGCTCCGCGTTCGCGAGGGAGGCGGCGTCCGGGTAGTGGACCTTGGGGATCACCAGGACGTGGGTCGGCGCCTGGGGGTTGATGTCCCGGAAGGCGACGGTCGTCTCGGTCTCGCGGACGACGGTCGCCGGCACCTCCTTCGAGACGATTTTGCAGAACAGGCAGTCGGCCTGCGGTTCTCCCGCCACCGGTGGCTCCTTACGCAACGTCGGCTGGTACGGAACCGGATGCTACCGGGACGCCCGGAGGGCGCGCGCCGGAACCGCATGGTGCCCTTGGCGCCGGCTTGTCCCGCCTGCCTGTGCCGCCTGCCCGTCCCGCCTACTTGTCGCTGCCCGCCGTGGTCTTCCGGTCCCACGGGTGGGTGGTGTGCCCGGACGGCCGGGGATGCTTCGTCTTCCGCGCGTTGCAGTCGCCGATCACACTGGCCTGGAAGACCTGGTGCCCGTCCACCTTGGCGGTCAGATCGCCCCGAACGCAGATGTTCTTGCGCTCGTAGGTGACGGTGCCGCTGACCTTGATGGTGCGGTCGTCATCGGTCTTGCCCCGGCAGTGGACGGATGCCTTCGCGTCCTGCGACGGGCCGGACGTGTGCTTACCCTTCACGTCCGCGTTGCACGTCATCCACCGCACGTCGATACCGCCCTTTTCGAGCGCGCGCGTGCTGACCCGGTCCGTGGTGACCGCCACCCCGATGGCGTTGAGCCCGGTGTCGTCCCTGGGCTCGCACGCCGCCACGGCGACGATCGTCAGAGCCGCCGCCACCACCGCGAAGAGCGCGTTCCTTTGATGCCTCATTGCCCCCATAAGAAAAGGTTCCCACCGGAGCGGGGGGAACCGGAAGAGCAACCTCGGCCACATGATCCGCCGGGTGGGGGCCATCCGGGCCCGTCCGGGCCGGGGTTACGTCAGCCCCAGCGGCCCGTGCGGCCCAACAGCAGCGCGACCGCCGCCGTTCCGGCCGTGGAGGTGCGCAGCACGGTCGGGCCCAGGCGGTACGGACGCGCCCCCGCCTCGGCGAAGGCCGCCAACTCCTCGGGCGATACGCCCCCTTCAGGGCCGACCACCAGCACGACGCTGCCCTCGGCGGGCAGCGGCGCGGTCGCAAGCGGCTCGGCGCCCTCCTCGTGCAGCACGGCCGCGAAGTCGGATTCGGCCAGAAGCCGAGCAACCTGGCGGGTTGTCATCGCGTCCATCACCTCGGGAAAGAGGAGCCGGCGCGACTGCTTGCCCGCCTCCCGGGCCGTCGCGCGCCACTTTCCCAGCGCCTTCAGGCCGCGGTCGCCCTTCCACTGGGTCACACAACGCGCCGCCGTCCAGGGCACGATGGCGTCCACGCCGGTCTCCGTCATGGTCTCCACTGCCAGTTCGCCGCGGTCCCCCTTCGGCAGCGCCTGGACGACGGTGATCCGCGGGCTCGGCGGCACCTCATGGCGTACCTCGGCCACCTCGACCAGCAGCCGGTCCTTGCCCTCGACGGCCGCCACGGCGCCGAAGGCGCCCGTACCGGCCCCGTCCGTCAGCACCACCGGCTCGCCCACGCGCAGCCGGCGCACCGACACGGCATGCCGCCCCTCCGGTCCCTCGAGCGCCAGCCGCGCCCCTACGGCCGCCCCCGCGAGGGAGTCGGCCAGGAAGACAGGGGCGGTCACGACACCGCCCCTCTGTCCCACGTAACGCCCAAACCCTCACGTGCCGCGTCCAGTTCGGCCGCCAGCACCTCCACCAGCCGCGCGGCGGGCAGCTCCCGGGCCAGCCGGTGCCCCTGCCCCGCCCACAGCGCCATGCCCTGCGGATCGCCGGCCTTCGCCGCCGCCTTCCGCAGCCCCGAGGTGAGGTGGTGCACCTGGGGGTAGGCGGCCGGGGCGTACCGGCCGTGCTCGCGCATGAAGCGGTTGACCAGCCCGCGCGCGGGGCGCCCGGAGAAGGCGCGGGTCAGCTCCGTACGGCCGAAGACCGGGTCGGTCATGGCCCGCTTGTGCAGGGCGTTGGCCCCCGACTCGGGGCAGACCAGGAACGCGGTCCCCAGCTGGGCCGCGACCGCGCCCGCCGCCAGCACCCCGGCGATCTGCGAGCCGCGCATCAGCCCGCCCGCCGCGATGACCGGAATCTGCACGATCTCCCGGACCAGCGCGAGCAGCGACAGCAGGCCGAGCCCGGCGCCCGTCCCGTCGGCGCGCGGGTCGTCGCGGTGGGTGCCCTGGTGGCCGCCCGCCTCGACACCCTGCACGCATACGGCGTCGGCGCCCGCCCACTGGGCGGCCTGCGCCTCGGCGGGCGAGGTCACGGTCACCACCGTCCGCGTCCCGACCTTCCCGAAGGCGTCGAGCACGGCGCGGGCGGGGCAGCCGAAGGTGAACGAGACGACCGGGACCGGGTCGTCGAGGAGTATCGCCAGCTTGGCGTCGTACGCGTCGTCGGAGCCCGCGTCGGGGTCGCCCAGCGGGGTGTCGTACCAGGCCGCCTCCCCGGCCAGCTGCTCCCGGTAGACCTCCACGGCGGCGGGGTCGGCGGTGAGCGCGTGTGGCATGAACAGGTTCACGCCGAAGGGCCGGGCGGTCTGCCCCCGCAGCTGCTTGATCTCCTCGTACATCGCCTCCGGCGTCTTGTAGCCGGCGGCGAGGAACCCGAGGCCACCAGCCTCGGAGACGGTGGCGGCCAACTGCGGGCAGGAGGCCCCACCCGCCATCGGGGCCTGCACGATCGGGTACCGAAAGAGATCGGTCAACGCGGAGGACATGGCGACATCGTGTCATGTCCTCCGCGTGAATCCGTACTCGGCTCGGTGCCGCTCAGGGCCGCCTCAGGCCCGCGGGGGCGCCTACCGTCCGTTGAACGCATCCTTCAAACGCGAGAACAACCCCTGCTGCCCTGGCTTACTGCATTCCCCCGGGGGGCAACCCCCGGACCCCCGGCCGGGGGCGCCTACCGTCCGTTGAACGCATCCTTCAAGCGCGAGAACAACCCCTGCTGCCCTGGCTTGAATTCGCCCGTCGGCCGCTCCTCGCCCCGCAGCTTGGCCAGCCGCCGCAGCAGCTCCTCCTGCTCCGGGTCGAGCTTGGACGGGGTCTGCACCTCGACGTGGACGATCAGGTCGCCTCGGCCGCCGCCACGCAGGTGGGTGACGCCGCGCTGGTGGAGCGGGATCGACTGGCCGGACTGGGTGCCGGGCCGGATGTCGACGTCCTCCCGGCCGTCGAGCGTGTCCAGGGGCACCTTCGTGCCCAGGGACGCCGCCGTCATCGGGATGGTCACCGTGCAGTGCAGATCGTCGCCCCGGCGCTGGAAGACCGGATGCGGCAGTTCGTGGATCTCCACGTACAGATCGCCCGCCGGGCCGCCGCCCGGGCCGACCTCGCCCTCGCCGGCGAGCTGGATCCGGGTGCCGTTGTCCACACCGGCCGGGATCTTGACGGTCAGCGTCCGGCGCGAGCGGATCCGCCCGTCGCCCGCGCACTCCGGGCACGGGGTCGGCACCACGGTGCCGAAGCCCTGGCACTGCGGGCACGGCCGGGAGGTCATGACCTGGCCGAGGAAGGACCGCGTCACCTGGGACACCTCGCCCCGGCCGCGGCACATGTCACAGGTCTGCGCCGTGGTGCCGGGCGCCGCACCCTCGCCGCTGCACGTCGTACAGACGACCGCGGTGTCGACCTGGATGTCCTTGGTGGTCCCGAAGGCCGCCTCGGTCAGCTCGATATCGAGGCGGATCATGGCGTCCTGGCCGCGCCGGGTCCTGGACCGCGGGCCGCGCTGGGACGCGGTGCCGAAGAAGGCGTCCATGATGTCGGAGAAGTTGCCGAAGCCGGCGCCGAAGCCGCCCGCGCCGCCCCCGCCGCCCGCGGCGGACAACGGGTCTCCGCCCAGGTCGTAGACCTGCTTCTTCTGAGGATCGGACAAGACCTCGTAGGCGGCGTTGATCTCCTTGAACCGCTCTTGGGTCTTGGGATCCGGATTCACATCCGGATGCAGCTCACGGGCGAGCCGGCGAAATGCCTTCTTGATCTCGTCCTGTGAGGCATCACGCCGCACGCCCAGGACTGCGTAGTAGTCCGTCGCCACTTACGACTCCGCCAGGATCTGTCCGACGTAACGTGCCACTGCGCGTACCGCTCCCATCGTTCCGGGGTAGTCCATGCGGGTCGGTCCGACCACGCCGAGTTTGGCGACCGCCTCGTCGCCCGAACCGTAGCCGACTGCCACGACCGAAGTGGAATTCAGGCCCTCGTGAGCATTCTCATGACCGATCCGTACGGTCATGCCCGAGTCCTTCGCCTCGCCCAGCAACTTGAGCAGCACGACCTGCTCCTCAAGCGCTTCGAGCACGGGCCGGATCGTCAGGGGGAAATCATGCGCGAAGCGGGTGAGATTGGCGGTGCCGCCGATCATCAGCCGCTCCTCGGTCTCTTCGACCAGCGTCTCCAGCAGGGTGGCCAGGACCGTCGAGACGGCACCCCGGTCCTCCTGCTCGAAGGACTCGGGCAGATCCTGCACCAGCTGCGGCACATCCGCGAACCGCCGGCCCACGACCCGGCTGTTCAGCCTGGCCCGCAGGTCCGCGAGCGACTCCTCGCTCACGGGCGCCGGACAGTCCACCATGCGCTGCTCGACCCGCCCGGTGTCGGTGATCAGCACCAGCATCACCCGCGCCGGGCTCATGGCCAGCAGCTCCACATGGCGGACCGTCGAGCGGGTCAGCGAGGGGTACTGCACCACCGCCACCTGCCGGGTCAGCTGCGCGAGCAGCCGGACCGTACGGCCCACCACGTCGTCCAGGTCCACGGCGCTGTCCAGGAAGTTCTGGATGGCCCGCCGCTCCGGCGTGGACAGGGGCTTCACCCCGGCCAGTCTGTCGACGAACAGCCGGTAGCCCTTGTCCGTGGGAATGCGCCCGGCGCTGGTGTGCGGCTGGGCGATATAGCCCTCGTCCTCCAGGGCCGCCATGTCGTTGCGCACCGTGGCCGGGGAGACGCCCAGCCGGTGCCGCTCGGTGAGCGCCTTGGAGCCGACCGGCTCCTCCGTGCCCACATAGTCCTGGACGATCGCACGCAGTACCTCGAGTCTGCGTTCGCTGAGCACCGCGCGCACCTCCAGTCCAGCCGTCTCATCAGGTATTCCCCCTGGCACTCAATGGTCACGAGTGCCAGAACCCCTCAGCCAGTGTACGGCGGGGTGCCGTGGCCGGGGCAAGAGCCGCCGCTTTGCCACCGCTGGAGCTAGCGTCTCCGTATGGACACCCGTTGGGAAGAGGCGCGCTGGGAAGATCTCGCGCCGTCCGTCGTCCGGTGCCGTCTGCCCGGCTGGGACGCGACCGTCGGCGCGATCGCCGGCCGGACCGGCGTCCTGGTCGTCGACACCGGCGCCGACCTGGCCGAGGGCGCCTGGGTTCGGCGCGAGGTCACCCGGCTCTTCGGCCGCCGGCCCACCCACATCGCCCTCACCCATCCCCACTTCGACCATGTCTTCGGCACCGCCGCCTTCGCGGGCTGCGAGGTGTACGGGGCGGCCGGGCTCGACGAGCTGCTGCGCCGCGAACGGGACGCGCTGCGCGACGACGCGGTGCGCCACGGCCTGGACCCCGGTGCCGCCGCCGGGGCCGCCGACCATCTCGTACGCCCGCACCATCTGGTGTGCGGCGAGCTCACCCTGGACCTGGGCGACCGGCCCGTCCTGCTGGCGAACGTGGGCCCCGGCCACACTGCCCACGACCTGGCCGTCCTCGTCCCCGGCCGGGCCCCGGGCGAGCCCGAGGTGGTCTTCTGCGGCGATCTGGTCGAGGAGTCGGGGCCGCCCCAGGCGGGCCCCGACGCGATCCCAGGCCAGTGGCCCGCCGCCCTGGACCGGCTGCTCGCCCTCGGCGGTGAGGACGCGGTGTACGTCCCGGGGCACGGCGCCGCCGTGGACGCCCGTTTCGTCCGGGCGCAGCGCGATGAACTCGCGGCTCGTTTCGGCCGCTGAACTCACGGCTCGTTCCGGCGTGTCCTCCTGAGGTCGCCGCCACGGCGCTAGGGTCATGCGGATGCGACAGTACGACCCGGACCTGACCCCGCCCTGGAAGCGCCAGGCGCCCGCGCCCGAGGTGCCCGCCGAGCCCGACCTGGTCGTCGAGGAGGTCACCACCGGGTTCTGTGGCGCCGTGATCCGCTGCGAGAAGACCGCGCAGGGCCCCACGGTGACTCTGGAGGACCGTTTCGGTAAACATCGGGTCTTCCCCATGGAGCCGCGCGGCTTCCTTCTGGAGGGTCGCGTCGTCACCCTGGTACGCCCCCGCGCCGCCGCCCCCACGGGCCCGCGCCGCACGGCCTCCGGCTCCCTCGCCCTCCCCCAGGCCCGCGCGCGCGTCGCCCGCGCGGGGCGCATCTATGTGGAGGGGCGCCATGACGCGGAGCTCGTCGAGCGGGTGTGGGGGGACGATCTGCGCATCGAGGGCGTGGTCGTGGAGTACCTGGAGGGGATCGACGACCTGCCCGCGATCGTCCGCGACTTCTCCCCCGGCCCCGACGCCCGTCTCGGCGTGCTGGTCGACCATCTGATCCCGGGCACCAAGGAGTCCCGTATCGCGGCCGAGGTCACCGGCGAGCACGTACTGATCGTCGGACACCCCTATATCGACGTATGGGAGGCCGTGAAGCCCTCCTCGGTCGGCATTCCGGCCTGGCCGGCGGTGCCGCGCGGCCAGGACTGGAAGACGGGTGTGTGCCGGGCTCTGGGGTGGCCCGAGAACACGGGGGCGGCCTGGCAGCGGATCCTGTCCTCGGTCCGCTCGTACAAGGACCTGGAGCCGGCCCTGCTGGGGCGGGTGGAGGAGCTGATCGACCATGTGACCGTGGGCGGCCCGGCCGGGCCGTAGGGGGCCTGTGGGTCTGTGGGCCTGTGGGGTCCGGGTCGGTCGTCCGACGTCAGGTCAGGGCCTCGGGTCGGGCGGGCGCGCCGGGTCGTCCTCCGGGCCTCGGGTCGGGCGGGCACCTCGGATCAGGCGTCAGTCCACCAGATCGCGCACCACCGCGTCGGCCAGCAGCCGCCCTCGCAGGGTGAGCACCGCCCGGCCCGCGCCGTACGGCTCCTGCTCCAGCAGGCCGTCCGCCACGGCCCGGGACGCCGCGGCGGCGCCCGCCGGGGCCAGCAGGTCCAGCGGGCAGCCCTCCGCGAGCCGCAGCTCCAGCAGGATCCGCTCCACCCGGCGCTCCTCGTCGGTCAGCACCTCGCGGCCGGCCCCCGGGGACCGGCCCTCGCTCAGGGCCTGTGCGTAGGCGCCGGGGTGCTTCACGTTCCACCAGCGCACACCGCCCACATGGCTGTGCGCGCCGGGGCCGGCGCCCCACCAGTCCGCTCCGCGCCAGTACAGCTCGTTGTGACGGCACCGGCCGGCGACCGACGTGGCCCAGTTCGACACCTCGTACCAGCGGAACCCGGCCGCCGACAGCATCTCCTCCGCGATGAGATAGCGATCGGCGTGCACATCGTCGTCGGTCATCGGCACCTCGCCGCGCCGGATCCGCCGGGCGAGCTGGGTGCCCTCCTCGACGATCAGCGCGTACGCCGACACATGGTCGGGCCCGGCGCCCAGCGCGGCCTCCAGCGAGGCGCGCCAGTCCTCGTCGCGCTCCCCCGGCGTGCCGTAGATCAGGTCCAGGTTCACATGGTCGAATCCGGCCGCCCGCGCCTCGGCCACGCACGCCTCGGGGCGGCCCGGGGTGTGGGTGCGGTCCAGTACCCGCAGCACGTGCTGCCGGGCGCTCTGCATCCCGAACGACACCCGGTTGAACCCGGCCGCCCGCAGCCGCTCCAGATAGCGCGGGTCGACCGACTCCGGGTTGGCCTCGGTGGTGACCTCGGCCCCCTCCGCCAGCCCGAACTCGTCCCGGATGGCACCGAGCATCCGCCCGAGGTCGGCAGCCGCCAGCAGGGTCGGGGTGCCGCCCCCGACGAATACGGTCTCGACCGGACGGGGGTCGTCCCCCAGCACCTTGCGGGCGAGGCGGACCTCCTCGACGACCATGTCGGCGTAGTTGTCGCGCGAGGCGAGCACGCCGCCGGATCCGCGCAGCTCAGTGGCGGTGTAGGTGTTGAAGTCGCAGTAGCCGCAGCGCGTCGCGCAGTAGGGCACATGCAGATAGAACCCGAGCGGCCGGTTCGCTGCCCCGGCCACGGCGCTCACGGGCAGCGCGCCGTCCTCGGGCATGGGCTCGCCATCGGGCAGTACGGAAGGCATGCCCCCCATTGTCCGCCATCGGCGCAGCGCGCCGAACGCCGCGCGGCCGGGAGGCCCGCGGCCGGACGCCTCGCGGTCCAGGGGCCCGCCCCGCCAGGGGCTGGGCCGGACCCAGGCCCCTGGCGGGGGCGGAGCCCCGGTGTCAGGCCGGGGAGCCGCCCGGTACGCGGCTCCGCGGCTCCGCCGCGTGGCCGTCCGGAGCGCTTCCTACCGCGCCCGCAGCACCAGCATCGCCAGATCGTCGTCCGGCGGCTCGACCGCGAACGCGTGCACCGCCTGGCGGATCCGCTCCGCCAGATCGCTCGCGTCCAGCCCCACGCAGTCGCCGAGCAGCGACGCCAGCCCGTCCCCGTCGTCGAACTGCCGGGCGCCGGATCTGTGCTCCGTCACCCCGTCCGTCACGCACACCAGCGTCTCCCCGGGCGCCAGCTCGAAGGTCTCGCTCTGGTACGCGACGTCGTCCACGACGCCCAGCAGGATCTGCGGCTCGGCGACCGTGCGCACCGACCCGTCGGGCCGCAGGACCAGGGGCAGCGGATGTCCCGCGCTGGCGAGCGTGCAGCGGATGCCGTCCTTGCCCTCCTCGCCCAGCGGCACCAGCTCCCCGTACAGCAGCGACAGGAACCGCGACACCCCACCGCCCACCGACAACCCCACGCCCGCGGCCACGGCCTCCGCCGCGCCCTCGACGGCGGCCTCGACGGCCTCCTCCCCGAGCATCCGGTTGAGTCGTTCCAGCACCGCCCCGACGTCGTACCCCTCGCGCGCCAGCAGCCGCAGCCAGGGCCGTACCAGCCCGGTCACCACGGCCGCCTCCGGCCCGTTGCCGCATACGTCGCCCAGGACGAAGACCCAACGGCCGTTCCCCGCGGGGAAGATGTCGTAGAAGTCGCCCCCGGCCGAGGTGCCGCCGGTCGGCTCGTACACCACCGCCGACTCCACGCCCGGGATCCGCGCGATACGGGACGGCAGCAGGCCGCGCTGGAGCACCCGGCTGATCGTCTCCTGGCGCGTGTACTGCCGGGCGGAGGCCAGCGCCAGCGCGACCCGGCGGGCGAAGTCCTCGACCAGTCCGGCCACCTCGCCCGGCACCCGCATCAGCCCGGCCCGGCCGAGCAGCAGCGTGCCGACGGTGCGCCCGCCCGCGATCAGGCGGCAGGCCAGGGCCGCGCCGCCGGGCCCGTACGCGGAGGGGTCGCTGGGCCACTGCCAGGGCACGGCCCGGCCGCGTGCGGTGGCGGGCAGGGCCGGCGGCTCCTTCTCGAGCAGCTGGCGGAGGGTTTCGATCCGGCTCTCGCTCGCGTGCCACACCTGGGCGAGCCGCGGCGGGCCGCCTTCCGTGTCGAGCCACACCGCGCTCCAGTCGGCGAACCGCGGTACGAGCAGCTGGGCGGCCAGCGAGGTCACCATGTCCTCGTCGAACTGTCCGACCAGCAGCTCGGACGCCTCGGCGAGGAAGGACAGCGCGCCCTCGCGGATCCAGTCGGCGTCGGCGTCGCGCCCGCCGACGCGCCGGGGGTCGGGGGCCAGGAGCTCGACGGCGTACGCATCGCCGCGCGAGTCGCCGTTCAGTGTGTCGCCACTCGACGGATCGCCCTTCAGGGAGGCGCCGTTGAGGGAGCCGTCCTTCAGGGGGCCGTCGCCCGAGGCGGTGGGCAGATCGGTCGGCAATGAGCCGTCTGAAAGTGGTTCCCCCGGAAGGGCGACGGACTCGACCGCGGTGACGGGCAGTTGGAACCACACCGTCTTGCTGTCCCGGCGATAGGCCGTGCCCCAGCATTCCGCGAGCTCGGCGACCAGCCGCAGCCCGTGCCCGGCGCACACCGGGTCCTCGCCCTCGTCGGGGGGCTCACCGCGCAGGAAACGGGTGGGGTGATGGTCCGTCACCTCCACGACCACGGAGGGCACTTCGCCGTCCCCGGTTAAGACGTCCAGCGCACAGCTCACCTCGACCGCCGTCCCGGCGTGCACCACGGCGTTGGTGACCAACTCGCTCACCAGCAGTACGACCTCGTCCGCGACCCGGTCGGGAATCCGGCCGACGGCGGGGAAGTCGAGCGAGGTCCAGTCCGCCAGGGCCGTGCGCGCGAACCGGCGCGCGGCGGAGGCCGCCAGCGGATTGCCGGGCAGGCTGGTGCGCGCGGCGGCGATCCGAGCGGCCGGTACGGCCCCGGGCACGGCCACGAGCGCCGGCCCCGGCCCGGATCCGGGCCGGGGGCGGGGCACTACGCCCGGCACCGCCCCCGGCGCCGGATCAGATGTGACAGAAGCAGGTGTGACAGAAGCAGGTGTGGCAGAAGAAGGCGTCCCCACTGTGCGGCTCCTGAGCAGTCCCGGCCTAACGCCGTAGTCCGACACCGACAGAGTGGCAGACATGCCGCCCTCATATGCGCCGAGTTACGCAAGTGAGCCGCGATGAGGGGAAAAATCAGGTGAACAGTGTGTCGGAGCTGCGGCACCTGTGCGGATGTTACGCCTCGGGTGGCGCATCAGCCCCACCCGACACCCCCGCCCGACACCCCGGCCCGGGATACCCGCCACATACGTCCGCTCAGTTCTCCCTCGTGCCCGCGTACATATCCTCCAGCAGGTCCTTGTATTCCCGCTCGACCACCGGTCGCTTGAGCTTCAGGCTCGGCGTGAGCTCACCGTGCTCGACGTCCAAGTCGCGCGGCAGCAGCCGGAACTTCTTGATCGTCTGCCAGCGCTGCAGCCCCTCGTTGAGCCGCCGCACATAGCCGTCGATCAGCTCCCGCACCTCGTCCGTGGCCACCAGTTCGGCGTACGACTTGCCCTCCAGGCCGTGCTCCCGCGCCCAGTCCATGATCGTGGGCTCGTCGAGGGAGATCAGCGCGGTGCAGTAGTTGCGGTCCGCGCCGTGCACCAGGATGTTGGAGACGAACGGGCACACCGCCTTGAACTGGCCCTCGACCTCGGCCGGCGCGACGTACTTCCCGCCCGAGGTCTTGATCAGATCCTTCTTGCGGTCGGTGATGGTGAGATAGCCGTCCGGCGAAAGCTCGCCGATGTCTCCGGTGTGGAACCAGCCGTCGGACTCCAGCACCTGCTCGGTCAGCTCCGGCAGCCCGTGGTAGCCCTGCATGATCGACGGTCCGCGCATCAGGATCTCGCCGTCCTCGGCCACCCGCACCTCCAGGCCCGCGAACGCCTTGCCCACCGTGCCGGTGCGGTACTCCACGGGGTTGAGGAAGCCGGGGCCGCTGGTCTCGGTGAGCCCGTAGCCCTCCAGGATGTTGATGCCGGCGCCGGCGAAGAAGTAGCCGATGTCGGGCGCGAGCGCGGCCGCGCCGGACACCGCGGCCCGCAGCCGCCCGCCGAACGCCTCGCGCAGCTTGGCATAGACCAGCTTGTCGGCGACGGCGTGCTTGGCCTTGAGGCCCATGGGCACGGAGGCCGTGCCGGTGCGGCGGAAGTTGTCCTGGGAGGTCTTGGCGTACTCGCGGGCGACCTCGGCCGCCCACTGGAAGATCTTGTACTTGGCGCCGCCGCCCGCGCGGGCCCGCTGCGCCACGCCGTTGTAGACCTTCTCGAAGATCCGCGGCACGGCGCACATGTAGGTGGGCCTGACCACCGGCAGATTTTCGATGATCTTGTCCTGCCGGCCGTCCACGGCCGTCGTGTGGCCGACGTACACCTGCCCCGCCGTCAGCACCTTGCCGAAGACATGCGACAGCGGCAGCCACAAATACTGCACATCGTCCTCGAAGAGGATCCCGTCGAGATTGCCGATCACGATGGCCATGTACGACCAGGTGTCATGCGCCAGACGTACGCCCTTGGGGCGCCCGGTGGTACCGGAGGTGTAGATGAGCGTGGCCAGCTGGTCGGCGCGGAGCGCGTCCATGCACTCGCGCACCGCGTCCGGGTGGTTGTCGAGGTGGGCCGTGCCGCGCTTCTCCAGCTCGGCGAGCGAGAGCACCCAGCCCTCGGGGTCGCCCTCGGCGGGGATCGCGTCCTCGGCCTTGATCACCACGACATGGGCCAAGTCGGGAAGTTCCTCGCGCTGCTCCCGCGCCTTGGCCAGCTGCGCCCCGTCCTCGGCGATCAGCACCCGGCTGCCGGAGTCGGAGAGGATGAAGGCCGTCTCCTCGGCGTTGGTGTTCGGGTAGACCGTGGTGGTCGCCGCGCCCGCGCAGAGCACCCCGAGGTCGGTCAGGATCCACTCGATACGCGTGGAGCAGGCCAGCGCCACCCGTTCCTCGGGGCGGACGCCGAGGTCGATCAGGCCGGCGGCGATCGCGAAGACCCGGTCCGCGGTCTCGCGCCAGGTCAGGGGCTGCCAGTCGTCGGGGCCCTCGCCCGAGGCGGGCGGGACCGGATAGCGGTAGGCCTCGGCGTCCGGCGTCGCCTCGACGCGCTGGAGGAAGTGCGTCGCCAGGGACGGCGGGCGGTTCTCGAGCAAAGTCTTCGTGTCGGTCACGGTCACGGCATCCTCCGGAGCCCGCCTCAGTGCTTGTCTCGCTTGCCTCGCGCTTATTAACTCGCGAGTAACCTTTGAGCAGTGATCAGGGTAAGGGCCGGAACCGTACCGCGTAAGGGGGCTTCGGCCACCTTGTTGAAACTTAGGGCGCGCCAGTCCTTAAACGTGGGGAAGCAGTCGTGCAACGAGGGCAGTGGGCCTGGCGCGCCGCGCGCCGGACCCACTGCCCGCCGGCCCGCCCTACTTCTTCGCTTTCGCGTCACCCTCGGAGTCGGAGGACAGCACCGCGATGAAGGCCTCCTGCGGGACCTCCACGCTGCCGACCATCTTCATCCGCTTCTTGCCTTCCTTCTGCTTCTCCAGCAGCTTCCGCTTCCGGGAGATGTCACCGCCGTAGCACTTGGCGAGCACGTCCTTGCGGATGGCGCGGACCGTCTCGCGGGCGATCACCCGGCTGCCGATGGCGGCCTGGATCGGCACCTCGAAGTTCTGCCGCGGGATCAGCTCGCGCAGCTTGGCGACCAGCCGGACGCCGTACGCGTACGCCTTGTCCTTATGGGTGATCGCGGAGAACGCGTCGACCTTGTCGCCGTGCAGCAGGATGTCGACCTTGACCAGGTCGGAGACCTGCTCGCCGGTGGGCTCGTAGTCGAGCGAGGCATAGCCGCGGGTCTTGGACTTCAGCTGGTCGAAGAAGTCGAAGACCACCTCGGCGAGCGGAAGGGTGTAGCGGATCTCGACCCGGTCCTCGGAGAGGTAGTCCATGCCGAGCATCACACCGCGGCGGTTCTGGCAGAGCTCCATGATCGCGCCGATGAACTCGCTCGGGGCCAGGATGGTGGACCGTACGACCGGCTCGTGCACCTTGTCGATCTTGCCCACGGGGAACTCGCTGGGGTTGGTCACCGTGTGCTCGGAGCCGTCCTCCATGTCCACGCGGTAGATCACATTGGGCGCGGTGGCGATCAGATCGAGACCGAATTCGCGCTCCAGACGCTCACGGATGACCTCCAGATGCAGCAGGCCGAGGAAGCCGACGCGGAAGCCGAAGCCGAGGGCCGCCGAGGTCTCCGGCTCGTAGACCAGCGCGGCGTCGTTGAGCTGGAGCTTGTCCAGCGCCTCGCGCAGTTCCGGGTAGTCCGAGCCGTCCAGCGGATACAGCCCGGAGAAGACCATGGGCTTGGGGTCCTTGTAGCCGCCCAGCGCCTCGGTCGCCCCGCGGGTGAACTGGGTGATCGTGTCGCCGACCTTGGACTGGCGGACGTCCTTCACCCCGGTGATCAGATAGCCCACCTCACCGACGGACAGTCCGTCGGCAGGGGTCATCTCGGGCGAGTTGGTGCCGATCTCCAGCAGCTCATGGGCGGCGCCGGTGGACATCATCTTGATGCGCTCGCGCTTGCCCAGCGTGCCGTCGACGACCTTGACGTAGGTCACGACGCCCCGGTACGCGTCATAGACCGAGTCGAAGATCATGGCTCGGGCCGGGGCGTCCTTGACGCCCACCGGGGCCGGGACCAGCCTGACGACCTCGTCCAGCAGTTCGGCCACGCCCTCACCGGTCTTGGCGGAGACCTTGAGCACATCGGAGGGGTCGCAGCCGATGATGTGGGCCAGCTCGGCGGCGTACTTCTCGGGCTGGGCGGCCGGGAGGTCGATCTTGTTGAGGACCGGGATGATCGTGAGGTCGTTCTCCAGGGCCAGGTAGAGATTGGCCAGGGTCTGCGCCTCGATGCCCTGGGCCGCGTCGACCAGCAGGATGCAGCCCTCACAGGCCGCGAGGGAGCGCGAGACCTCGTAGGTGAAGTCCACGTGGCCAGGGGTGTCGATCATGTTGAGGATGTGGGTGGCGCCCGCATCCCCGCCTTGATCCCCGCCCTGGGGTGCCCAGGGCAGCCGGACCGCCTGGGACTTGATCGTGATGCCGCGCTCGCGCTCGATATCCATGCGGTCGAGGTACTGCGCGCGCATCTGCCGCTGCTCGACCACACCGGTCAGCTGGAGCATCCGGTCGGCGAGCGTCGACTTGCCGTGGTCGATGTGCGCGATGATGCAGAAGTTACGGATGAGAGCCGGGTCGGTACGGCTCGGCTCCGGCACATTGGTAGGGGTCGCGGGCACGCAGGGTCCTGTGTCTAGGCGGGACTCGGTGTTGTCAGTCAGTGATGTCAGTCAGTCGTCAGTCCATGGTCCCACGACTGGCGACCGCGCCCGGGTTCGGTACGGCGACGGCGCCCGGGTTCGGTACGGATGCGGCTCCGTTTAGGAGGCCGCGAAGCCTGCTGGTAACCTGGTCGACTGTGTCTCGTGCCGCTCTCGCGAGTGACACCGGATGCGAAACGAAACAGCGAAATCCAACGAACCTGCGAAGGCTCTTTACGTGGCGAACATCAAGTCCCAGATCAAGCGGAACAAGACGAACGAGAAGGCGCGCCTGCGCAACAAGTCCGTCAAGTCCGAGCTGAAGACCGCGATCCGTCGGACCCGCGAGGCCGTCGCCGCCGGTGACGTCGAGAAGGCCACCGCCGCCGCCCGCGTCGCGTCCCGGAAGCTGGACAAGGCCGTCAGCAAGGGCGTCCTCCACAAGAACAACGCCGCCAACAAGAAGTCGGCCCTGGCCAGCCAGGTCGCCGGCCTCCAGGGCTGATTCCGGGGGCCACCGCCCCACCCCGCCGTGGGAACATTCGAGCCCTCTACCTCGAATCACGGACAGTCTTCGTAGTACGCCACGCTACGTTTCAATGCCCCCGGGCCCACTCCGGGGGCATTGCTGTGTCCCGGACGTCACCAGAGCCGTCACCACAGCCGCACGCGCCAGCACCTGCCGGGCGGCTCACCGGCCTTGCCGCTCTTGCAGACTCTGAGCGAGAGGTGTGCCGCCTCGTGGATATCGCGCGAGGACTCCTCGCATACCCCGTCGTCACTGGTGTCGCTCCCCTTGATGAGAGCGTCCCCGCCGTCGGCCCAGATGTCCGTGCCGGCCGGAGTGAAGACGTACGCCCGTATGCCCACCCCATCAGGGGTCTGATCGCAGACCCGCAGGGTGTCCGCGTCCTCGATCCACCGCACGGCGTCCCCGTCGAAGGTCGTCGGCACGTCGAACGGCATCCGCGCCGCCACGTTCCCCGGCGGCACCCACGCGTAGTGCACCAGGGTGGCGGCCGCCACCCCCGCCATGAGCAGCCCACCCCACAGCGTCAGGCGCCCGGCCCGGCCCGCAGGCAGGCGGACGCGGGCGCTCATTCACTGCGGCACCAGAGCGTCCGGCGCATTCCGCAATGGCTCCGCGGTGGCGGGACGTTTCCCCAGGGCAGCGTGGGGGTTTTGGCCTTTATCGGGTATGTTCACGTCATGTCGATACCGGGGGAGTCTCCCAACCCGTACGGGCCGCCGCAGCAGCCCCAGCCACCTCAGCCAGGCGCACCGGCCCCACAGCCGAACCCCTACGCGCAGGGCCCGCAGCAGGGACAGTCGCCGTATCCGTACGCGCAGCCGACGATGCCCGCCATGCCCGCCGTCACCTCGATGCCCCCGGGCCCCCCTGGTCCTCCCGCGCCTCCCGGGGCCGGTGGCTGGTCCACACCCGAGACTGCGGCCGGGGCCGGCTACGGCCCGATGGGCGGTCAGCCGCCCATGCCGCCCGCCGGGCCGGGCAACCCCGGCGGCCGGGGCAAGGGCTGGCTGTGGGGCCTGGGCGGGGCGGTCGTCGCCTCGGCGGTATGGGCCGGGGTCGTGTTCTCGACCGGCGGCTTCGGGAGCGGCGAGAAGAAGGCCGACCTGGGGACCTACCAGTACGCCGGCAACCTGTGCTCCTCCAGCGACTTGACCCCCATCGAGAACGCCTCCTTCAAGGAGAAGGACTCGACCAGCGGGACCAATCCGCAGCACAGCAGCTCGGAGGACCCGGCCATGGACTCGATGACCTGCAACGTCGACTACGAGCCCAGCTCCTCGTCCAGCAGCGACTACTCCTCCGCCTGGCTCTACACGACGGCGTATCTGCACCGGAAGACGGACCCCACGCCCGAGTTCAAGGCGACCTACATGTCGTACAAGAACCAGAAGACCTCCACCACCCACTACAAGGTGTCCGAGGTCAGCGGTGTCGGCGACGAGGCGTATGTGGTGGCCCAGGAGTACGAGGGCACCAGCAACACCAGTGCCTATGTGATCCTCGGGGTGCGCGACGGCTGGATGACGTACCAGACGACGTGGTCGCAGTACGCGTCCAGCTCGTCGGACAGCCCGGTCAAGAGCAATGCCGAGATCACCGAAATGCTCAAGGCGAGCGCCAAGGGGACGCTGGAGAAGCTGCAGAAGTAGTCGGCCAGTTGGCCAGTCGGCCCGAAGCGGCACCCGCGCGGGCTGTCACCGTCGGACCCGTCCGGTCGCCCCGGGCGGGTCCGGGGCTTTTCTGCCAGACCCTTGATGGACCTCCGCCGGACCTCTGCCGGATCTCTGCCGGATCTCCGTGGGAGAAGGGGCCTAGCGGCCCGCTCGGGCGGCACGGGCGACGGTGACCACCGCCTTCTCCAGCGCGTACTCCGGGTCGTCGCCGCCACCCTTGACCCCCGCGTCGGCCTCGGCCACGGCGCGCAGCGCCACCGCCACGCCATCCGCCGACCAGCCGCGCATCTGCTGCCGCACCCGGTCGATCTTCCACGGCGGCATGCCGAGCTCACGCGCCAGATCGCCGGGGCGCGCACCGCGCGGCGCTGAGGCGAGCTTGCCGATGGCGCGCACGCCCTGCGCGAGGGCGCTGGTGATCAGCACCGGGGCCACGCCCGTGGACACGGCCCAGCGCAGCGCCTCCAGGGCCTCGGCGGTGCGCCCTTCGACCGCGCGGTCGGCGACGGTGAAGCTGGACGCCTCGGCACGGCCCGTGTAGTAGCGGGCGACGACGGCCTCGTCGATCGTGCCCTCCACATCGGCGACAAGCTGCGCGCAGGCACTCGCCAGCTCGCGCAGATCGCTTCCGATGGCATCGACCAGCGCCTGGCACGCCTCCGGCGTGGCGGACCGCCCGGTGGCCCGGAACTCCGCCCGCACAAAGGCCAGCCGGTCGGCCGGCTTGGTCATCTTCGGGCATGCGACCTCGCGCGCGCCCGCCTTGCGGGCGGCGTCCAGCAGCCCCTTGCCCTTGGCGCCGCCGGCATGCAGCAGCACGAGGGTGATCTCCTCGGCGGGGGCGCTCAGATACCCCTTCACGTCCTTGATCGTGTCCGCCGACAGATCCTGTGCGTTGCGCACCACCACGACCTTGCGCTCGGCGAACAAGGAAGGGCTCGTCAGCTCGGCGAGGGTGCCGGGCTGCAGCGCGTCGGGCATGAGGTCGCGCACATCGGTGTCCGGATCGGCGGCCCGGGCCGCCGCCACGACCTGCTGCACGGCACGGTCGAGCAGCAGGTCCTCCTGGCCCACGGCGAGAGTCACGGGGGCGAGCGGATCGTCGGTCGTCGTCTTCCTGGCCATCGCCGTCCAGCATCCCACGACCCGCCGACAGCCCCGACAGCCCCGCTCCCCGGATGCCCGACAATGATCCGGTGACCGATGCACGCCTCGACCCCGTACGACATGTCCTCGTCCTGCCCGACCGCGACGCGGCCGAGGAGGTGGCCGAGGGCCTGGCCGACCGCTTCGGCTTCGCCGAGGAACCCCATCTGATCCGGGACGCGCTGGCGGGCGAGGACGACGCGGAGGACGCGCAGTGGCTGGTGGTCGTGGAGGACCCGGCCAAGGCCCTGGACCCGGCGGCGCTGGACGCGTACGCGGCCGAATACGAGGGATGGCTGGAGGCCGAGTAGTCCCGGGGCTGTGTGGCCACCCGCCACCGCCGAGCGTGACCCGCGTCATCTGACCGCCGCCCTCAGGTCCGGGCCGGTGATCGCGATCGGACCGGCGGAGTCGGTACGCAGAACGGCGGCGCCCTGGGCGCGGAGGGCGGCGACGGTTCGGGGGGATGGGTGGCCATACGGGTTGTCCGCACCACAGCTGATCAGCGCGAGGCGCGGGCTCACACGGCGGAGCAGGCCCGGGTCCTGGTAGGCGGAACCGTGGTGGGCGACCTTGAGGACGTCCACCTCGGGCAGCGTGGGGTGGGCGGCCAGCAGAGCGCTCTGTGCGGGTGGTTCGAGATCGCCCAGGAGGAGGAAGGTCAGGCCCGCCGTGCGGACCAGGAGCGTGACGCTCGCGTCGTTCGGGCCCTCGACAGGCGGCCCGGCCGCGCCTTGCCCCAGCGCGGGCGATACGGCCGCGCCTCGTCCCTCCGCGGAGCGCACGGCCGCGGGCGGCGGCCACAGCACCTCCCAGGACAGGGAGCCGACCCGGCGGCGCTCCCCCGGTGCGGCGGTGATCATCGGGATATGCGCCACCCCGGCCCGGCGGCGCACGGACTCGGCCTGATCCGGCGGGTCCCTCAGGGGCGTCGTCTCGATCGCGCCCACCGCCCTGCCGCGCAACGCGCCGCTCAGCCCTGCCACATGGTCGGCGTGGAAGTGGGTGAGAACGAGCAGTGGAATACGGACCACGCCCAGCCTCCGCAGACAGCGGTCCACGGCGCGCGGCTCAGGCCCGGTGTCCACGACGACGGCCGTACCGGGGCCGGCCGAGAGGACCAGCGCGTCGCCCTGGCCGACATCGCAGACCACCAGGCGCCAACCGGGCGGTGGCCAGCCGGAGATGACGCGGGCCAGTGGAGCCGGGCGGATGAGTACGAGCAGCAGGAGCAGCGCGCAGAGCGCGCACAGCAGCCGGTGCCCCAGCAGGCGGCGGCCAGTGAGCACGGCGACGGCGGTGACGGCGGCCAGCAGCAGCCCGCCGGCCCAGCCGCCCGGCCAGGCCAGCTCCGCCCCGGGCAGCCCCGCGCCCGCGCGAGCCACGGAGGCAATCCACCCGGCCGGCCAACCCGCCAGCCAGGCCAGGCACTCGGCGACCGGGAACGCGAACGGGGCCGCCGCGAGGGCGGCGAAGCCGAGGATCGTGGCGGGGGCGACCGCGAGCTCGGCGATCAGATTGCAGGGGATCGCCACCAGACTCACCCGGCCGGCCAGCACCACGACCACCGGCGCGCACACCGCCTGGGCCGCTACGGCCGCGGCCAGCATCTCGGCGGGCCGCGGCGGCAGTCCGCGCCGCCGCAGGGCGACACCGAGCCCCGGAGCGAGGGTGAGCAGCGCGCCCGTGGCCAGCACGGAGAGCAGAAAACCGTAGCTCCGCGCCAGCCAGGGGTCGTAGAGGACCAGTACCAGGACGGCGGCGGCCAGGGCCGGCAGCAGGGACCGGCGGCGGCCGGTGGCGATGGCCAGCAGGGTGATCAGCCCGCACGCGGCTGCGCGCAGCACGCTGGGGTCGGGTCTGCAGACGATGACGAAGCCGAGCGTGAGCCCACCGCCGAGCAACGCGGTCATCCGCAGCGGGATGCCCAGCCGGGCGGCGAGCCCGCGCCGCTCGGCCCGGGCGGCGAGGTGGGGCGGTCCGATGAGCAGCACGAGGATCACCGACAAATTGCTTCCGCTGACCGCCAGCAGATGCGTCATGTCCGCGGCCCGGAATGCCTCTTCGAGATCCGGCGACACCCGTGAGGTGTCCCCCACCACAAGCCCCGGGAGCAGCGCCCGCGCGTCCGGGGCCAGCCCGTCGGTCGCGGCCCGCAGACCGCCCCGCAGCCGCCCGGCCACGCGTTGGGCCGCGGTGGGCCCCGCGACGATCTGCGGCGCCCCGCCGCCGTTGACACGCACCACGGCGGCGATGCGGTCGCCGTCGCGCATCGGCGGGGCGAGACGGCCGTGGACGCGCAGGCGCGTGGAGGGCAACAGCCGCAGCCACGCGGCCTGCTGCTGCGGCCGTGGCTGGGCGATCACGAGGACGGGAGCGCGGGTGGTGGCCGCCGAGCCGCCGTGGTCGGCGGCCACACGAGTGGCCTCCGCCTCCAGCACCATGGACACGGGCGCGGGCGCGGCGCCCCGCACCCGGGGACGGGTGAGGCGCGGATCGCCCGTGACAGTCAGCTCGACGGAAGCCCCGGCGTACACCCGGGCCAGCGACGGCACCGGCCCCCGCCGCACATCCGCCCCATGCGCCCAGGCCACGGCAGCCGCCGCAGCCCCGCACACCAACGCCGCAGCCACGCTCCCCCGAAGCCCACGCCACCGCGCCCCGGCCGCCGACGCGGCCCCGCCTCCCTGGGCTGCAACCGTTCCCGGACCGTCTGCAGCTGCTGGGGCTGCTACGACTTCCGGAGCGGCTACCTCTCCCGGGGCGGCTGGGCCTTCCGGGACGCCCGCAGTCCCCGGGACAGCCGCGCTTCCCGGGGCCGCTACAGCTCCCGAGGGCGCCGCGCCTCCCCGCGCTGCCCCGCCTCCCGCGGACGCCACACCTCCCGCTTCGCAGCGACCTGTCGGTCCCGCTCGCGAGGCTGTGCCCTGGGCCCTGCCCGGGCCTCGGGTGGCGCATCGGGGCGGGGCGGGGGGCGTGGACCGCGGCGGAGTGTTGGGCGGGGGTGGGGCGGCCGCCCGGGGGCGGTGGGTGGCCCACATCAGGGCCGTTGCGGCGAGGCATGCTCCCGCGCAGGCCAGAGCCACCGTGCGGCCGGACGCCCCGAGGGCGAGGGCCGCCGCAAGCCAGGCGGCGAGGGCAGGTGGTACGAGGCGTAAGTCGGGCGGGCCCTCCTGGCGTGGGGCGGAGGCTCCGCGTGGGGAGGCGGCCTCGGCGTGCACCGGGGCGCGGGGGCGCGGGGCCTGTCGGGGTGTCATGGGCGGACCAGCGGGCGGAGGTCGGCGAATCGGCGGTCGCCGATCCCGTTGACCTCGCGGAGTTCGTCGACGGAGCGGAAACCGCCGTGCTGGGTGCGGTAGTCGAGGATGTGCCGGGCCAGCACGGGGCCGACCCCGGGAAGGGTGTCCAGTTGGTCGACGGTGGCGGAGTTCAGGCTGACCGGCCCGGCGGGCGCCGGGCCCGCGCCGCCCGACTCGGCCGTGACGGCGGGGCCGCCGCCAGTGGGGGGCAGGGCAGGGGGCGTGCCGACCACGATCTGCTCGCCGTCCGCCAGGACACGGGCCCGGTTCAGCCCGCTGAGATCCGCGCCCGGCCGGGTCCCTCCGGCCGCCTTCAGCGCGTCGGCGACCCTCGAACCCGATCGCAGCCGATGCACCCCCGGGTCGCGGACCTTGCCCGATACATCCACCACGACCGACCCCGGCCCCGGCCCCGCCGTAGGCCCCGCCCCGGGCGACGGAGCCAGAGCCGAAGCCGGTTCGGAGGCCGCCGGGCGCGGCGGCTCCGGGGGCGGTGCCGCGACCGTCTGCGGTCGGCCGGTCAAGAAGTGGTACGCCGCGAACGCTGCCGCGACGAGCAGTGCGACGGCCAGCGCGGCCAGGGTCCGCAGTTCGATACCGCAGCGGAGCTGAAGCCACAGCGGCAGCCGCTCCTTCAGCGCCAGCCGCAGGCGGTCGCGGCGTGGCATCCCCGGGTTGCCGGCGGCCGCTTCCGCCTCGGCCGCTCCGGCTGCTTTGGCTGCTTCAGCCGCTTCGGCCTCGTTGGCTGCCTCGACCGGCTTGGTGACGTCCGCCGTACCGGTACCCGTGCGCTCTTCGCTCGCCTCGTCCCGGGCGCCCGGCGGCGGCTGGGGCGTGGCAGCGGTGACTCGTGGTGCGCTGGGGAAGAGCGCGGTCGCTCGCGCATGGCGGTGGTACGCGGCCGCCGCCGGGCGCGTACCGACGCCGGGGCGGCGGCGGAGCAGATGGCGGCCCGGGCCGGAGGGCGGGCGGCGGTCGTGACGGCGGGCGGAGCCCGGCCGGGTGGTTACTGTGCGTGAGCGTGCTCCCATGCGCCTGACCGTAGGCGACCTCGGCCGATCTCGCCGACGCACCTCAATTTCCGGGGATAACCCACCAGTTGTGGATAACCCCGTCACCCGGACGGGCGCACCCGGCCTCTCCCCGCCCCGCTAGCGCGGCGAGACCACCGCGCCCAGCAGACCGGGACCGGTGTGGGCGCCGATCACCGCGCCGACCTCGCTCACGTACAGCTCCTCGAGCCCGGGCACCCGCTCGCGCAGCCGCTCCGCGAGGGCCGCCGCCCGCTCGCCCGCGGCCAGATGCTGTACCGCGATGTCCACGGGGCTCAGGCCGGCCCGCTCCACCACGATCTCCTCCAGCCGGGCGATGGCCTTGGACGCGGTGCGGACCTTCTCCCGCAGCTCGATCCGGCCCTCGTCCAGCTGCAGCAGCGGCTTGACCGCGAGGGCCGAGCCGAGCAGCGCCTGGGCGGCCCCGATGCGGCCGCCGCGGCGCAGATAGTCGAGGGTGTCGACGTAGAAGTAGGCGGCCGTGCTCTCGGCGCGCTTCTCGGCGGCCGCGACCGCCTCGTCCAGCGTGCCGCCGCTCTCGGCGGTCTCGGCCGCCGAGAGGGCGCAGAAGCCGAGCGCCATGGCCACCATCCCGGTGTCCACCACCCGCACCGGCACGGGCGCGTCCTGGGCCGCGAGCACGGCTGCGTCGTATGTGCCGGAGAACTCGGCCGACAGGTGGAGGGAGACGATCCCCGTCGCGCCCGCCTCGGCGGCGGCGCGGTAGGCGGCCGCGAACATCGCCGGGCTGGGCCGGGACGTGGTCACCGGTCTGCGCTTCTGCAACGCCTGCGCGAGGGACCGGGCCGAGATCTCGGTCCCCTCCTCCAGTGCCCGGTCTTCGAGCACCACCGTCAGCGGCACCGAGACGATGTGGTGCCGCTCCATGGCCTCCTGCGGAAGGTACGCCGTGGAATCGGTCACGATCGCGACATGGCGGGACATGACTGGGAGGTTATCGGGGGATGGCCTGGGCGAACAGCGCGACCCCGCCGGATGATCAGGTCACGTCGTGTTCTTACGGCGCGCGCCCGCCGGGTCGGCGGCCGGTGTCCCCGCGGCATCAGCCGGTGATGTCGCTGCCTGCCACCAGCTGTCCGTCCCCGCCGTGGAGCCGGGGCCACTGATGGACCGGGGCGGCTCGCCGGACGTGGGCGCGGGCGCGGCAGGCCCGGCGGGCCCCGCCGCGGTCCCGGAAGCCGCTGGGGAGGAGGGCTCGGGCTCCGGCGCCCAGTGCCGCAGCGCGCCCGCTTCGACCTCGATCTCGCGGTCCAGCGCGTCCAGGTCGTCCCGGGCGAACCGCTGCGCCCGGTCCTGTGCCGCCCAGCGCAGCGAGTCCGCGGAGCGGGTGATCCGCTCCGTACGCTCCCGGAGCTCGGGCAGCTGGGCCTCCAGGCGGGTCCTGGTCGGCTCCTGCTCCAGCCGCTTCAGCTCCTCGTCCAGCTCCCGCCCATGGGCGCTGAGCCGTTCGAAAAGGCCCAACGCCTCGGACAGCGACGGATCTTGGGGCGCCCCCGCCCGCAGCACCTCATGGGTCGCCCGCATCGAAGTGCGCAGCGACAGGCGCAGCTCGGCGAGCTCGCCCGCCGGGCCGGGCTGTACGAACTGCTTGGCCCGCAGCCTGGTGTCCTCCACCGTGCGGCGGGCCTGGCTGACGGTGCGGTCGATACCGCGCTTGGCCGCCTTCACCGCCCGGACGCCCGCGTAGACCCCCACCGAGACGAAGAGCAGGAAGACAAGCAGCAGGATCCAGACAACGGCTTCCATGCGCGCTCCTTCGCGGCGGCGGGCCGGGCGGCTCCGGCCGACGGCATCGGTCGTCTTCCCATCCCACCGTAAACGCAACGGGTGGGTCACGGGTTCCCGGCGAACCCCCAACCCACCCGTAGGTGGAATCCCTGACGCCCCAGCGGTCAGTGGTCAGCCATCACGCGGGGACGATGTTCACCAGCTTCGGCGCCCGCACGATCACCTTCCGGATCCCCGCGCCGTTCAGCGCGGCCACCACCGCGGGGTCGCCCAGCGCCAGCTTCTCCAGCTCCTCCTCGGAGACCGAGGGCGCGACCTCCAGCCGTGCCTTGACCTTGCCCTTGACCTGCACCACACAGGTCACGGTCTCGTCGACGACATACGCCGGGTCGGCGACCGGGAAGGGCTCGTGGACGACCGACGTGTCGTGGCCCAGCTTGCGCCACAGCTCCTCGGCGACGTGCGGGGCCAGCGGCGCGATCAGCAGCACCAGGGCCTCGGCGACCTGGCGCGGCACCTCGCGGGCCTTGGTGACGTGGTTGTTCAGCTCGGTGATCTTGGCGATGGCGGTGTTGAACCGCAGGTTCACCATGTCCTGCCGTACGCCGTCGATCGCCTTGTGCAGGGCGCGCAGCGTCGCCTCGTCGGGCTCGGCGTCCACGACGGTGACCTCGCCGGATGCCTCGTCCACCACATTGCGCCACAGGCGCTGCAGCAGCCGGTACTGGCCGACCACCGCGCGGGTGTCCCAGGGCCGCGACACATCCAGCGGCCCCATGGCCATCTCGTACAGCCGCAGCGTGTCGGCCCCGTACTCGGCGCAGATCTCGTCCGGGGTGACGGCGTTCTTCAGGGACTTGCCCATCTTGCCCAGCAGACGGGTGACCTTTTCGCCCTGGTAGTAGTACGCGCCGTCGCGCTCCTCGACCTCCGCCGCCGGGACCGCGATACCGCGGCTGTCCCGGTAGACAAAGGCCTGGATCATGCCCTGGTTGTACAGCTTGTGGAACGGCTCGGCCGACGAGATGTGGCCCAGGTCGTACAGCACCTTGGACCAGAAGCGCGCGTACAGCAGGTGCAGCACGGCGTGCTCGGCGCCGCCGACGTACAGGTCGACGCCGCCGGTCGGCTGCCCCTCGCGCGGCCCCATCCAGTACTGCTCGATGTCCGGGTCGACCAGCCGCTCGGCGTTGTGCGGGTCCAGGTAGCGCAGCTCGTACCAGCAGGAGCCGGCCCAGTTGGGCATGGTGTTGGTCTCGCGGCGGTACCGCTTGGGCCCGGCGCCGTCGCCCAGGTCCAGCTCCACATGGACCCAGTCCTCGTTCCGGGACAGCGGGGTCTCCGGGGAGGTGTTGGCGTCGTCGGGGTCGAAGGTGCGCGGCGAGTAGTCCTCGACCTCCGGCAGCTCCAGCGGCAGCATCGACTCGGGCAGCGGGTGGGCCACGCCGTCCTCGTCGTAGACGATCGGGAAGGGCTCGCCCCAGTAGCGCTGGCGGCTGAACAGCCAGTCGCGCAGCCGGAAGTTGACGGTGCCCTCGCCGATGCCGCGGGCGGTCAGCCACTCGGCCATCCGGGCCTTGGCCTCGGCGACGCCCAGGCCGTCCAGGGAGATGTCGTCGTTGGACGAGTTAATGATCTTCGCGTCGTACGACCCGAAGGCGTCCACCCACGTCGCGGTGTCGGTGCCCCGGCCGTCGGTCGGCTCGACGATGCAGTGGATCGGCAGCTCGAAGGCGCGCGCGAACTCGAAGTCGCGCTGGTCGCCCGCCGGGACGGCCATGATCGCGCCGGTGCCGTAGCCCATCAGGACGTAGTCGGCGATGAAGACCGGCACCCGGTCGCCGTTGACCGGGTTGATCGCGAAAGCGCCCGTGAAGACGCCGGTCTTGTCCTTGACCTCGGCCTGCCGCTCGACGTCGGACTTGGCGGCGGCTTGCTTGCGGTACGCGGCGACGGCCTCGGCCGGGGTGCTGTGGCCGCCGGTCCACACGTCGTGCGTGCCCTCGGGCCAGGCGGCCGGGACGATGGCGTCCACCAGGCCGTGCTCGGGGGCCAGCACCATATAGGTCGCGCCGAACAGGGTGTCCTGGCGGGTGGTGAAGATCGTGATCTTGGCGTCGGAGTGGTCCGCCACCGGGAAGTCCACCCGGGCGCCCTCGCTCCGCCCGATCCAGTTGCGCTGCTGCAGCTTGATGGCCTCGGGCCAGTCCAGCGCCTCCAGGTCATCCAGCAGCCGGTCCGCGTAGGCGGTGATCCGCATGTTCCACTGGCGCAGGTTGGCCTTGAAGACCGGGAAGTTGCCGCGCTCGGAGCGGCCCTCGGCGGTGACCTCCTCGTTGGCCAGCACGGTGCCCAGGCCCGGGCACCAGTTGACCGGCGCGTCGGAGGCGTACGCCAGGCGGTAGCCGCTCAGCACGTCAGCGCGCTCGACGGCGGTCAGCTCCGCCCAGGGGCGCCCGTCCGGGGTCGCCCGCTCACCGGAGACGAACTGCTCGACCAGGGTGGCGATCGGGCGCGCCTTGTCGGCCTCCTGGTCGTACCAGGAGTTGAAGATCTGCAGGAAGATCCACTGGGTCCACTTGTAGTAGTCCGGGTCGATCGTCGCGAAGGAGCGGCGCGGGTCGTGGCCCAGCCCCAGGCGGCGCAGCTGGCGCCGCATGTTCTCGATGTTGGCCTCGGTGCTCACCCGGGGGTGGGTGCCGGTCTGCACGGCGTACTGCTCGGCGGGCAGGCCGAAGGCGTCGAAGCCCAGGGTGTGCAGGACGTTGTGGCCCGTCATGCGGTGGTAGCGGGCATAGACGTCGGTGGCGATATAGCCCAGGGGGTGGCCGACGTGCAGGCCCGCGCCCGAGGGGTACGGGAACATGTCCATGATGAACTTCTTGGGCCGCGCCACGGCCTCCGGCTCCCCTGCCAGCTCACCGCTCGGGTTGGCGGCGTCGTACGTGCCCTGCGCGTCCCAGAAGTCCTGCCAGCGGGCCTCGATGTCGGCGGCCAGCGCGGCGGTGTAGCGGTGCGGCGCGGCCGCCTCGGCGGCATTGGTCTCGCTCATGGTCCTCAAAGCTCCATCGGGTCGTCTCTGCCTGCGGTACCGGGCGACTCTCCGTCGCAGTCGCATCCGAGCAGTCGCGTCTGAAACAAAAAGACCCCTCGCACAGGAGGGGACGCCGCGCCGATTCCGACCCTGGTGGATCACCGGTCGGGACTGATCAGCGCGGCCCGCTAAGCAGAAGGCGTACGGCACGCATGGGGTCAGGTTACCGCAGGGCACCAATGGCGCGCACAGAGGTTGCCGCCGGACCGGACTCGTCGCCAACGCCCCGGGCCCATGACGATGGGCGGGCCGTCCTCACCGGACGGCCCGCCCATTCACTCACACTGTGGAGCTAAGGAGAATTGAACTCCTGACCTCCTGCATGCCATGCAGGCGCTCTACCAACTGAGCTATAGCCCCAGGTCTTGCTCCGCCCGGTCCCCCCGGCGGCATCGCCTACATTACACGGACCCCACGGCCGTCTGCCAAATCGGTTTCCTTATGCCGTCGCGAACGAGTAGAAGCGCTTCAGGGTGCAGTGCTCGTCGAGGAGCCGTCCGTAGATCGGCTCCCCTTCGAGCTCCCTGTACGTCTCGATCGGGTCGCCCTTGATGATGAGCGCCCGGGCGCACTCCACACACCAGTACTGGTAGTCGGGGTTGAGCGGTTCCATGTCGCGCACGATCGGCGTCCCGCTGCCACACCAGTCGCACTTCCGGCTGTGTGCTCCCAATCTCACTCAGCTCCAGCTGTGGCCGCAGGCCGTACACACGTAGGAAACACCGCCGTTGTCACCAAGACCTTGGGATCCCCCTCCGGCCGCCGATTCTGCCATGGGAGGGCGCCCAGGTCAGCGGAGATACCTCACACGTATCACCAGACCAACAATCGCTCCGCACAGCGCCGCGCCCGCCAGCGCCAGACAGCTCACCCACAGGGCGTCCGCGGAGGCGTCCACGCCCGACCCGTGGCCCAGGAAGACCGCGCCGAAAACGGCGACGCCGCTCAGCAGGCCGAGTTGAGCGGATGTCACCAGCACCCCGCTGGCGTCCGCCGCGTCCTGCGGCCGAACGGTCGCCAGGGTCCGGGTCAGCACGGGGCTGTAGGCGAAGGCGAGGCCCATCCCGACGCCCACGAGGGCGACGAACAGCCAGGCGCCGCCGTCGGACCCGTCGCGCAGCGCCAGCCCGACGCCGACGAACGAGACGGCCGCCAGCACGAATCCGGCCGGTACGGTGACGGGCTGCCAGCGCGACGGAAGGCGCTGCCAGTTGAGGCCGACGAGGCCGAACGCCACGGCGGTGGGCGCGAAGGTGCAGCCGGCCCGCAGGGCGCTGTAGCCGAGCCCACCCTGCACATGCAGCGTCATCACGAACAGAAAGCCCCCGTTGGCCGCCATTCCCAGCACGATCCGCACGATCGCCAGCGGCATGCCCGGCGCCCCCGCCACCCGCGGCGAGATCAGCGGCGCCCCGCCACGACCGGCCAGCCGGGCCTCGTACGCGGCGAAGGCCGCCGCCAGGACCGCGCTCAGGCCCAGCATGACCCAGCCCCACAGCGGCCAGCCACGCTCCTGGCCGAGCACCAACGGCACGGTGAACAGCAGCACCGCCGCCGCGAGCAGCAGCAGACCGGTCAGGTCCAGGGTTCCGGACCGCCCCGCCGCGCCGCCGCCCGCACCCGCCGCCGGGCGCTCCTCGGCGCCGCCCAGCCAGCGCGGTCCCAGGACCAGCAGCGCAAGGCCGATCGGCACATTCACCAGGAAGACCGGGCGCCAGCCGGTCCCGAACAGATCCGCCTGCACCAGCGCCCCGCCCAGGACCTGCCCGACGGCCGCGCCGGAGGCCAGCACCGCCGAATAGGCGCCGAGCGCACGGGCCCGCGAAGCGCCCGTGAAGGTGCGCTGGATGAGGCTGAGCACCTGCGGCAGCATCACCGCCGCGCCCGCGCCCTGGATGAACCGGAAGGCGATCAGCGCGCCCGTCCCGGGGGCCAGCCCGCAGGCCAGCGAGGCGGCGGTGAAGACCATGAGCCCGGCGAGGAACGCCTGCCGGTGGCCGATCAGGGCGCCCAGCCGCGCGCCGGTGATCAGCAGCACGGCGTACGAGATCGTGTAGCCCGCGACGATCAGCTGCAGCCCGGCGCCCGAGGCGTGCAGATCGGTGCTGAGGGCCGGTGCGGCGACGTTGACGATGAAGACGTCGAGCACCGCCATGAGCTGCCCGACCAGGACGATCGTGAGCAGCCGACCGGGGCCCGGCGCCCGGCGCCGGGGCCGGGGCCGGTTGTCAGTGGCATCGCTTTTACTGGATCCACCGGTGTCGTCGAGCGCGCCGGGCGGCACCGAAGTGGTCGGGGTGGTGTGTGTCATGGATCGAGCCTGGAGCCGGGCCGGTACGGGTAACGAGAGCCCGCCGATGCTGGTACTGGCAGCACCTGGCAGCCACCCGCCGCGGCGGGGACCATGGCACGATGACAGTGAACACCCGCCGCCGGCGGCCGGAGCTGGCCGCCTTCCTGCGCATACGCCGCGCCCGGGTGACGCCCGCCGACGTGGGCATGGCCCCGGGTCTGCGCCGCCGCACGCCGGGGCTGCGCCGGGAGGAGGTCGCCCAGCTCTCCGGGGTCGGCGTGACCTGGTACACCTGGCTGGAGCAGGGCCGTCCCATCAACGCCAGCGCACAGGTGCTGGACGCGGTGGCCCGCACCCTGCGCCTGGACCAGGCCGAGCGCGAGCACCTGTACCACCTCGCCGAGGTGCCGTACGTCCCCGACCTGGCGGACGAGGCGCAGACGGTCCGCCCTGAGGTGCAGGGCATCATCGACGCGATCGACCCGCTCCCGGCGGTGGTCTACAACGCCCGGTACGACCTGCTGGCGCTGAACGACACGTACAAGCGCCTCTTCCCGTCGCTCGCGATAGCCCCCCGCACCGAGCGGAACGCGCTGTGGCAGCTGTTCTCCCACCCCGGCTGCTGCTCCATGTTCATCAACCGGGCCAATGAACTGCCGCTCATGGTGGCGACGCTGCGCGGCGCATACGGCCGCCATGTGGGCGAGCCCGCCTGGGAGGATTTCATCAACCGCCTGCTGGGCCTCAGCAAGGAATTCGCCCGGATGTGGCACAGCGGGGATGTCGCCCCGCCCGGCTCCCGGATCAAACTCGTACGGCACGCCTCGGTCGGCGATCTGCGGCTGATCTCGACCTCCCTGGTGATCCAGGGCGCTCCGGAGAGCCGCGTCGTGGTCTACACCCCGAGCGATGAGCAGAGCCGGTTGTTGCTTGACCGGCTGCGCACGATGGACGACCTGCTCATCGGCTGCCCCCGGCACGCCCGGCACGTCTCCGAGATCCTGGCGGAGTGGGCGGCGGCAGCGGAGGCGGAAACGAAAAATCCCGCCTCCCTGTGAGGGAAACGGGATCGTCGTGGCCCAACTTCTGTGGAGCTAAGGAGAATTGAACTCCTGACCTCCTGCATGCCATGCAGGCGCTCTACCAACTGAGCTATAGCCCCGCTCTCCGTCGCGCCGGAGCGCTTCGAACGAGATGAAGCTTAGCCGGTGACCTGCCGGAAAAGGAAATCCGCCCAGTCGTCGGAAATCCGCTCAGTCGTCGTCGCCGAGCACCGGCTCCGGCAGCGACCCGGCGTTGTGCTCCAGGAGCCGCCAGCCGCGCGCTCCCTCGCCCAGCACCGACCAGGAGCAGTTGGACAGCCCGCCGAGCGCTTCCCAGGAATTCGGGTCGAGGCCGAGCAGCCGCCCGATGGTGGTGCGGATCGTGCCGCCGTGGCTGACCACGACGAGCGTGCCGCCGTCGGGCAGCTTGTCGGCGGCCTCCGCCACGACCGGCGCGGCCCGGTCGGCCACCTCGGTCTCCAGCTCGCCGCCACCGCGCCGCACCGGCTCGCCGCGCTTCCACGCCGCGTACTGCTCGCCGAACCGCGCGGTGATCTCCTCATGGGTGAGCCCCTGCCACTGCCCGGCGAAGCTCTCCCGCAGCCCCGCGTCGTAGTTGACCTCCAGGCCCGTGACGGTGGCCAGCTCGGCGGCCGTCGCCTTGGCGCGGCTGAGGTCGGAGGCGAGGATGGCGTGCGGCTTCAGCGCGGCCAGCAGCCGGGCCGAGCGGCGCGCCTGTACGACACCCGTCTCGGTCAGCTCGATATCCGTGGTCCCCTGGAAGCGGCGCTCGAGATTCCAGGCCGTCTGGCCGTGGCGCCACAGGACTATGCGGCGGCCACGGCCGCCCTGCGAGCCGTTCAGCGCAGCTCACCGTCCAGTCCGCCGTCGACAGCCTGCGCCTTCGCGTACTCCTCCGCCTTACCGCGGGTGGCCTTGGCGTCGGCGGGCAGCTCCAGCTGCGGGCAGTCCTTCCACAGCCGCTCCAGGGCGTAGAAGACGCGCTCCTCGCTGTGCTGGACGTGGACCACGATGTCCACGTAGTCCAGCAGCACCCAGCGGGCCTCGCGGTCGCCCTCGCGGCGCACCGGCTTGGCGCCCAGCTCCTTGTTCAGCCGCTCCTCGATCTCGTCGACGATCGACTTGACCTGGCGGTCGTTGGGAGCCGAGGCGAGCAGGAAGGCGTCGGTGATCGAGAGCACATCGCTGACGTCGTACGCGATGATGTCGTGCGCGAGCTTGTCGGCGGCCGCCTGAGCGGCGGCGTTGATGAGCTCGATGGAGCGGTCAGTGGCGGTCACAGGCAAGGCTTTCAGTCGGTGGGACGTGATACCCCAAGGGTCTCACGCCCCACCGTCACCCCGTCCGGCCGCTCGCCGCCCGGTCAGCTCTTCGGCTTGTAGTCCGGGCCGAGGAGGACCGTGATGTCCGCGTTCGAGGCGACCTTGCCCTTCTTCGCGGCGGTGGCGGCAAGCCCGAGCGTCTTCGCGACTTCCTTGGCCTGGGCGGCCTGCTTCGCGTCCGCGTACAGCACCCGCGAGGCCGCCTGCGGAGTGCCGCCCTGCTCGGTGGCGCCGACGACCGTAAAGCCGCCGTTGACCAGGGTGACCTGGGCCTCGTTGGCCGCGCCCGGCGCCGAGCCCGCGTTCTTCACGCTGACCCGCGAGGCCGTCTCCTGGTCGGTGTTCTTGACCGCGCCGCCGAGGATGGTCTTGACCACCTTGTCGGTGGACTCCTCGCTGAGCGTGCCGTCCGGCTGGACCGGCAGCATGGTGGTGTCGTACGAACCGCCCTTGGCCTGCTCGGCCAGCCGGGCCAGCGACGCGCCGAGCGCCTTCTCGCTCAGCGACGGGTCCGGGATCTGGGCCAGCGACTCCACGGTGTTCGTGGCGCCGTCCTCATCGCTGGAGATCTTCTTCAGCGCCGCGTGCATGACCTGCCCGAAGCGCGCGAGCTGCTTGGTCTGCGTCTCGCCCTGTCCGCGGTAGGTGGCGTACGCGACGGCGGCCTCGCCGCCCAGATCGCGCTGTTTGCCCCGCTCGACCAGCGGGTCGTCGCCCTTCGCCGCCCCCGGGACGGTGGCGTCGGCGTCGAGGGTGATGCCGCCGACCAGCTCGACCAGGTTCTCCAGATACGGGGTGTCCAGCCGCCAGGTGCCCTGGATCCGCGAGCCGAGCAGCGTGCTCAGGGACTCACGGGTGGCGTCGGAGCCCTCGTCGACCACCGACTTGCCCAGGGTGGTCGGGCCGCCGTCCTCGGTGGACAGGGCGAGCGCGTTCGGCAGCAGGACGGTGGTGCCCCGCTTGGTGGTCTCGTTGTCGACCAGCAGCGCGGTGGAGGTGCGCCCGCCCTTGGTCTCGCGCAGATTGACCACGATCACATCGCGCTTCTGCGGTCCCCCGGCGGCGGCGGTGCCCTGCTCGTCGTCGGACAGGCCCGGCAGCTTGCCCGCGTACCAGAGGTAACCGACCCCGCCCACCACGGCCAGGACCATGACCACCACCAGCGCCACCAGGCGGTTGCGGCCCTTGCGCTTGCGCTCGTCGCGCCGCTCGCTGCGGGTCTCGGCGAACTTGAGCCAGTCGATGACGTCTTCGGAGTCCTCGTCCGGCTCCTCGACGAAGGAGAACTGCTCGGTGCGGTACGCCTCGCCGTCGGACTGCTCGGCGGACTTCCCGCCGGACTGCTGCGCGGACCGCTTGCCGGGTTGCCCATCGGGCTGCCGGTCGGCCTGTCTGCTGGTGCGGGCGTCAGCCCGGGAGGGAGCCCGCTCACGCTCGGAGGCGCCGGGCTCCTGGTACGCATCGCCCGGCGCCTGGGCCGGGGCCGGGGCGAGGGCCGCCGGGTCGCGCTGCGGGGGGACGTTCGGGCGCCCGCCGGGGGCGTAGGGCGTCTCGTAGGGGGCCGCGCCGTAGGAGGTGCCCTGCGAGGTGTCGTACGGGGCGTAGTCGTAGCCCTGCTGCTGCGGCGGCTGCGGCTGCGGCTGCTGTGGGTCGTGCTGGTGCGGGTACTGCTGCTGCCCGGCGTACAGGTCGTACTGGGGCTGCCCCTGCCCCTGCCCGTAAGGCTGCTGCGGCTGCTGCGCGTACGGGTCGTAGCCGTAACCTTCCTGCGGCGGCTGCTGCGGCGGCTGCCCCTGCGCATACGGGTCGTAGCCCTGCTGCGCGTCCTGCGGCTGGTACACCGGCCGGCCATAGGCGTCGTAGCCGTAGATCTGCGGGTCCTGGGGATAGGAATCCCGCGCGTACGGGTCGTACGGGTCCTGTCGGTCGTTCACCGGTGCCCCTTCAGCAGTCGTGCCGGTACAACTCGCGCTTGTCGATGTAGCGCACCACGCCGTCCGGCACCAAATACCAGACCGGCTCGCCGTGTGCGACCCGCGCGCGGCAGTCCGAGGAGGAGATCGCCAGCGCCGGCACCTCGACCAGCGACACCCCGCCCTCCGGCAGCCCCGGATCGGCCAGTATGTGGCCGGGTCTGGTCACCCCGATGAAGTGCGCGAGCGAGAACAGCTCCTCGGCGTCCCGCCAGGTGAGGATCTGGGCCAGCGCGTCCGCGCCGGTGATGAAGAACAAGTCCGCGTCACTGTTCAACGCGCGCAGATCGCGCAGCGTGTCCGTGGTGTACGTGGGGCCGCCCCGGTCGATGTCGATGCGGCTGACCGAAAACTGGGGGTTCGAGGCCGTCGCGATCACCGTCATCAGATAGCGGTCCTCGGCCGGGGACACCTTCTTGTGGCTCTTCTGCCACGGCTCCCCGGTCGGCACGAACACCACTTCGTCGAGGTGGAACTGTGAAGCGACCTCGCTGGCGGCGACCAGGTGGCCGTGGTGGATGGGATCGAACGTCCCACCCATCACCCCGAGTCGCCGCTTGACGTGGCCCATCTGCTCTCCCATGCGAGCAGACCCTACTGGGCCCGGCCCGGCGCCGGGACCCATGGGGACTGTGACCTCGGTCAGCGGTCCCGGTTGAAGCGCGTGGTGACCCACAGCAGCAGGAGGAGGATCACCAAGGCCCCGCCGCCGGTCATGAAGGGGCTGATGCTCGGATGGTTGTCGACGTGCTCGCCCTCGGCGGCGAGGGTCGTCAGGGTGGCGTGCGCGGTGCTGAGAGCGGTCATCGCAGGCAGAACCTATCCGGATCGAGGCGGGCAAGTGCGTCCGCCACATCGTATGCGAGCCGGATCTCAGTCCTGCTTGTACCCGCGCAACAGGAACCAGGCCAGCAGCACGGCGCCCACGATGCCCACCACCAGGACGATGCGCAGCAGCGCGCCGGGCCCTCCCTCGTGCTTGGAGGTGGCGGCGAGCGCTTCTGTGAGACCAGTCATGTCGGGCATGCCTCCACGCTAACCCTCCCCCGGCCGAAGGCCGTCACCAGCCCGGGCAGTGTCGGGCCCGGCGCTGCCCGCCGCGGGCCGCGGCCGAGGGCCTAGGCTGGTTGGGGCACGGACCGAGCAGTCCAGCGAGGGGGCCAGATGAGCGACAGCAACACGCCTGGGGCCGGGCACGGCGCGGGCGGCGGGCAGGAGCGGGTGCCGGGGCGTGACCGGCGGCGGTTCCCGGGCATCTCCTCGCGTGCGTACGAGCATCCGGCCGACCGGTCCGCGCTGGTCGCACTGCGCAAGCTGACCGGCTTCGACACGATCTTCAGGGCGCTGAGCGGGCTGCTGCCCGAGCGGAGCCTGCGGCTGCTGTACCTGTCCGATTCGGTGCGGGTGAGCGACCGGCAGTTCGCGCACCTCCACGACATGCTCCGGGACGCCTGCTACATCCTGGACCTGGACAAGGTCCCCGCGATGTACGTCACACAGGACCCGCGGCCGAACGCGATGTGCATCGGCATGGACGAGCCGATCATCGTGCTCACCACCGGCCTGGTCGAGCTGCTGGACGAGGCGGAGATGCGGGCGGTCGTCGGCCATGAGGTGGGCCACGCGCTGTCCGGGCACTCCGTCTACCGCACGATCCTGCTGTTCCTGACCAATCTGGCGATGAAGGTCGCCTGGATACCGCTCGGCAATGTCGCGGTGATGGCCGTGGTGACGGCGCTGCGCGAGTGGTTCCGCAAGTCGGAGCTGTCGGCGGACCGGGCCGGGCTGCTGGTGGGGCAGGACCTGAAGGCGTCGATGCGCGGGCTGATGAAGCTCGCGGGCGGCCACCATCTGCACGAGATGAATGTGGACGCCTTCCTGGAGCAGGCGGAGGAGTACGAGGCGGGCGGCGATCTGCGCGACTCCGTACTCAAGATCCTGAACATGCTGCCGCGCAGCCATCCGTTCACCACCGTGCGCGCCGCCGAGCTGAAGAAATGGGCCGCCGGGCGCGACTACCAGCGGATCATGGACGGTCACTACGCGCGGCGCGACGAGGACAAGAACACCTCGGTCAGCGACTCCTTCAGGGAGTCGGCGAACCACTACGCGGAGTCGGTGCGCGGCAGCAAGGACCCGCTGATGGCGTTCGTACGGGATGTGGCGGGCGGCGCGGGGGACCTCGGCAGCAAGCTGCGCGAGAAGTTCACCGGCACCGGGGGCGCCTCGGCCGCCAAGGAGCCGCCCAAGGACGGCCCGGGTGGCTCGGGTGGCCCGGGTGGCGACACCCCGCCCAAGGACGGTCCCGAGCCGGACCTTCCGTAACCGTCAGCAACCGTCAGCAGGCGCCGGGAGGCGTCAGCGTCAGGAAGCGGAACCCGGCAGATGCGGCAGGGCCCCCGGGGACAGGACACCGCACAGGGAGGCCGTGGAGCGGCCTGAGCTGTACGGGTCCGTACCGGGCGGTGCGTCGCCCTTGGCGCTCTGCCCGGCCAGCAGCGGCCGCAGATACCCGGCGGCATTCGCGGCGCATGCCTGCGGGCCCGCCAGCACGGAGCTGACCACCACCTCCAGGTGGTGGTCGCGCAGATCGTCGCGGTCGAAGCGGAACCGCGTCTCGCGCCGCACGGTGAACAGCGAGGCGTGGTCGGTGCCTCCCTCATGGGGGCGCTTGACGGCGTAGACGAAGGTGTGGTCGGCGGTGACCTCCAGCGTCGATGTGCTCCGCTCGGTGGCCGTCAGGGTGCCGTGCACCCGTACCGCCGGGGCGGCCAGCGCCGCCTCGGCCGGGTTGAAGCGGTTCAGCCAGCCGGTGGCCGCGTACCGCCCGTCGTCGACCGGGTGCTCGAGGCTGCGGTCGAACTGGTCGAGCTGGTCCGGGTCGAGCAGCAGCCGTACGGACCGCGCCTCGCCGCCGGCCAGCACGGCCGGGTCGAGCGCCGACTTGACGATGTATTCCTTGGCCGTGGTGAGCGCGCCCATCACCTGGCTCTCGGAGAAGCTGTGGGTGCGCCGCGCACCGGGCAGGGTGACGCCCGCGGCGCCGGTGGCGAACGCGGAGGCCGGGCTGTTCTCGAACAGGGCCGCGGGCTCCCCGCCGGGGACCTGGCCGCGCGGCGCGAGCGGCACCACGCTGCTGCGCAGTGGCTCGACGGCCTGCGGCGGGGGGCTCTGGTAAGGGTGACGCACGCCCAGATAGACGGCGGCGGCGAAGGCGAAGGCAATCAGCAGCACCAGGATGACGGCCTGGCGCGAGGCACCCGCCCGAGCCCATGCGTGCCGGCTGCGCACCGCTCTGGCGTGTTCACCCATGCGCTCCTGGGCCGAGAATTCCTGGAGCCGGGCAGCGCGAACGAACGACTCGTCGAAAACGACGGAGCGATACTCGTCGTCACCGCCTCCCGGGACGCCCTCGGGTGTCCCCTCAGGAGGGTTTCCACGCCCGGTCATATCTCAAGAGTAGGTCGCGAGGGGCGCCGGTAAACGCGGTGATACTCCACAACTTCCGCTTACGGCGAGCGCGGCACGGTCGTCGCGGCGCCGGTCGGCTCGTCCGTGGCGGCGGCCCCAGCTGACTCATAGGACGAGGCCCGCTCCGACGGCTCCGAGGGCACGGAGCCCGGGCGGTCGGCGGGTGTGGCGTCGACGCCGCTTGTGGCGGGCGGCGGGGACGGGTCCTGGCGGTTTCCTGAGGCGCCGCGGTAGACGGCCGTGAAGGCCAGCGCGACGACCCCTATGCCCATCAGAATCGCCAGCAGCCAGGCCACCGGGCGGTGCCAGCGGGCGTGGCCGCGGTAGGGGCGCCCCGCGCTGCCGTATCGGCCGTACGGGCCATAGGGTCCGTAGCCGTCCCGGCCGTGGCCGAATCCGTCGGCCTGGTCGGTGTCGGGATCGGCGGCCTCGTCGTCGTACACGCCATATCCGAACTCGGCGTCGCCGTCGGGGCCGTAACCGTCCTCGTAGAGCTCGTCCTCGGGAGAGACGCCGGCCGAGCGGCGGCGGGACGCCTCGGCGTCGGCGCGGGCCTGGGCGGCGGCCAGCATCCGCTCGATGGCGGTGGGTTCGTGAATCGCGGCGGATCGTACGAAGTCCTCGTCGAAGACCACGGTGGCGAACTCGTCGTTCGCTTCCCCGTGGCTGCGGTCTTCGGGCTCGTCACCGTCCGGGAACGGCTTGCCTCCCACATCGTCCGGCACCCATTCAGAGTAGACCGGACGGGTCAATTTGGGCAGGGTGAAATGCTATTCGGGGGAACAGGCACCTGGAGTGGAGCGGCAGAAGTCCACCCGACCGGAGTACCCCCGAGTGCCCGCGGCGTCCCCCGATCGGGGGACGCCACATGGGGGATGCGACGCGGATGCCGCAGCAGGGAATCCCGCTCAGCGGGTGTGGCCGTCGCCGGTGACGATGTACTTGGTCGAGGTCAGCTCGGGCAGGCCCATCGGGCCGCGGGCGTGCAGCTTCTGCGTGGAGATGCCGATCTCGGCGCCGAAGCCGAACTGGCCGCCGTCCGTGAACCGGGTGGAGGCGTTCACCGCGACCGTCGTCGAGTCCACCAACTGGGTGAAGCGGCGGGCGGCCATCTGGGACGTGGTGACGATCGCCTCGGTGTGACCGGAGGACCACAGCCGGATGTGGGCCACCGCGGCGTCCAGGGAGTCCACGACCGCCGCCGCGATGTCGTACGAGAGGTACTCGGTCTCCCAGTCCTCCACCACCGCCGGGACGACCGTGGCCTTGGAACCCTCCAACTGCTCCGCGAGGGCCACCACCCGCTCGTCGCCGTGCACCGTCACCCCGGCCTCGGCCAGGGCGTCCAGCGCGCGCGGCAGGAACGCGGCCGCGATGTCCTGATGGACCAGCAGGGTCTCGGCGGCGTTGCACACGCTGGGCCGCTGCGCCTTGGAGTTCACCAGGATCTCGACCGCCATGTCGAGATCGGCCTGCGCGTCCACGTACACGTGGCAGTTGCCGGTGCCGGTCTCGATGACCGGGACCGTCGACTGCTCGACGACCGTACGGATCAGCGATGCGCCACCGCGCGGGATCAGCACGTCCACCAGACCGCGGGCGCGCATCAACTCGGCCACCGAATCCCGGCTCTCGCCCGGCACCAACTGCACGGCGTCCGCAGGCAGTCCGGCCCCGCCGACCGCGTCGCGCAGGACCTTCACCAGCGCGGTGTTGGAGTGGTACGCGGACGACGAGCCGCGCAGCAGCACGGCGTTGCCCGACTTCAGGCACAGCGCGGCCGCGTCCACCGTGACGTTGGGCCGGGCCTCGTAGATGATTCCGACGACGCCGAGCGGCACCCGCACCTGGCGCAGATCGATCCCGTTGGGCAGGGTCGAGCCGCGCACCACCTCGCCGACCGGGTCGGGCAGCGCCACCACGTCGCGCACGTCCGAGGCGATGGCCCGCACCCGCTCGGGGGTGAGGGTGAGCCGGTCGATGATCGCCTCGCTCGTGCCCGCCTCGCGCGCCCGCGCCACGTCCACCGCGTTGGCCTCGACGATCTCCTTGGTCCGCACCTCGAGCGCGTCGGCCATCGCGAGCAGCGCGTCGTCCTTGGCTGCGCGCGGCAGCGGGGCGAGGTCGGTGGCCGCGACCCGGGCCCGGTAGGCGGTCTGGAGGACCGGGGACTTCGGCCAGGGGTTGGTGAGAGGCGAGGTGGGTGCGCTGGTCATGAAGTGAAGCCTACTGAGCGCTCGGCCGTATGCCCTCCGTCGTTCCGCCTTTCGAGACGGAATTCTCACGATGGGAACGGCCGAGCCGTATCAGGACACATCGGGCCACATAGGGGCCCTGTCGGTCCCTGCCAGTCCCTGCCAGTCCCCGTCAGTATGGGTGCACCCCTACCGGCGCGGCCGGCGGCGGTCCGTACCCCTCCGCGATGCGCTGATGGTAGGTCTCGCGGTCGATGACCTCGAGGCCGACGATCTCCCAGGGCGGCAGCTTGGCCGTGGACCGGTGCTCGCCCCACAGCCGCAGGGCGACCGCCGCCGCGTCATGCAGGTCCCGGGCCTCTTCCCAGTAGCGGATCTCGGCGTGATCGTTGGCATAGCGGCTGGTCAGCAGGAACGGATGGTCATGCGCCAGCCGCTCGAGCGCCTGCCGGACGTCCCGCAGCGGGGCCTCCGCGCCCGAGAGGCTGAGGGTGACGTGCCACATCCGGGTGGCCTCACCGGGCACGCCCGGCGCATCCGCCACGTCCACCGCGCCGGGCGCCTCGCCCACCCCCGCGCCCACGGTCCCGACACTGGTCAGGGTGCGCCCCACAGCTTCTTTGGGCAGCGCCCCCTCTTTGGGCAGCGCCCCCGAGCGCCCTCGTCTCACCGGCGGCCTCCTGTTGCTCGCTGCTCCGCTCACGCACCGGCCGGAGCCGGTGTTGCGCTGCGGTTACCCACGGTTCGATGTACGGGCCCACTGCCGGTGCGGCCCCGTGCAACAAAGTTGACCAGTCCGCGGGAGGCCGCGTGGCGATTTTCCGGAAGCTCTCCGTTGAATGAACGGACTTGTCGGATTTTCTCTCCCCTGAGTGACGTCCGTCACGTGTGCATCATGTGTGCAACACGACCAGGTCGTCCCGGTGCACGACCTCGCGCTCGTACGCCGGACCCAGCTCGCGGGCCAGCTCACGCGTCGACCGCCCGATCAGCCGGGGGATCTCCTTGGCGTCGAAGTTGACCAGCCCACGGGCGACGGCCCGCCCCTCGGTGTCGCGCAGCTCGACCGGGTCCCCCGCGGTGAACTCGCCCTCCACTGCGGCGATACCGGCCGGCAGCAGCGAGGTACGGCGCTCCACCACGGCCCGCACCGCCCCGTCGTCCAGGGTGAGCGCCCCGCGCGGGGCGGAGGCATGCGCCAGCCACAGCAGCCGGTCGGCGGAGCGGCGGCCGGTGCGGTGGAAGAACGTGCCCGTAGGGCGGCCCAGCAGGGCGTCACCGGCCCGGCTGGCGGAGGTCAGCACCACCGGAACACCGGCCGCAGCCGCGATCCGGGCCGCCTCGACCTTGGTGACCATGCCGCCGGTGCCCACCCCGGAGCGGCCCGCGCTGCCGATCGAGACGCCGTCCAGGTCCTTGGGGCCGGTGACCTCGGCGATCCGGGAGGTGCCGGGGGTACGGGGATCCCCGTCGTAGAGGCCGTCCACATCGGAGAGCAGCACCAGCAGATCGGCCCGCACCAGATGGGCGACCAGGGCCGCGAGCCGGTCGTTGTCGCCGAACCGGATCTCGTCCGTGGCCACCGTGTCGTTCTCGTTGACGATCGGCACGGCCCCCATGGCCAGCAGCTGGTCCAGGGTGCGGGTGGCGTTGCGGTAGTGGGCGCGGCGGCTGGTGTCGTCGGTGGTCAGCAGCACCTGGCCGACCCGGCGCCCGTAGCGCGCGAAGGAGGCCGTGTAGCGGGCCACCAGCAGGCCCTGGCCGACGCTGGCGGCGGCCTGCTGGCGGGCCAGGTCGCGCGGGCGCCGCTCGAGCCCCAGCGGCGCCAGGCCGGCGGCGATGGCGCCGGAGGAGACCAGGACTATCTCCTTGCCCTCCACGTCGCCGGAGCCGCCGGGACCGCCCAGGCCGCCCAGGCCGCCCGGGCCGCCCGGGCCGTCCACGAATTTGGCGAGGACGTCCACCAGCGCGTCGACCCGGTCGGCGTCCAGACCTCCCGCCGCGGTGGTGAGGGAGGACGAACCGACCTTGACCACGATCCTGCGGGCCGCGGCCACCTCGTCCCGTACCGCCGCCGACCCGTCCTGCTCGCTCACACCGCTCCCCTGCTCGTCCCCTGGTCGTGCGCGCCCTGAAGAGCGCTTCTTTCTACACACTCATCATGACAAGCGCGCAATGTACGTCAGCCGGGCCGCCGGATGCCCGCGTATTTCAGCCCCTGGACGCGCCGACCCGTCGAACACCCGACGAACCTCTGAAAGAAGGCCCCGACGGCCGTCCACAGGTCGCCCTCCGGTCGTCCGTGAGTTGCCCGGCAGTCGCCTCGAAGTCGTCCGGTGGCCGCCTGAGCGGCCTCGGGAGGCTCCTTTGGACCCGATTCGAGATGGTTGGCGCGGGCGCGGATTGTCACCGGGCCGGGCGGCGGCATACGGTCAGGGGTCCCCCCATCAAAGTTCCCTCGTCCTCCTGCCAGGAGCTCAACCCGTGCCCTCTGCCGGAATCGCCCCCCGCCGGGCCGTACAGCTGGCTGCGCTGCTCGCGATGCTGGTGTTCTTCACCACACAGCTCATCGGCGCCGTGCTCCCGAACGTGCCCCTCCTGATCGCCGCCTCGGCGGGTGGCCTCGCGCTCGATCTCTATCTGCAGCACAAGCAACCTGGACTGCTGTCGCTGCTGGGCAAGGTCCGCCTCGACGTCACGGTGCGCCAGCTGTTCCGGGACATGCTCATCCTGGTGGGACTGCTGCGCATAGACGGCATCGACCCGCTGCACGAGCAGGCGCCGCTGACGGCCGGGCTGCTGCTGTTCTATGTGACGCACTTCGCCTGCCAGGCCGCGGCCATACTGGTCCGCCGCACCCGCCAGCTGCCGTTCGTCACCCGCAACATCGACGCGTCGGCGCTGCGGCTGAGCGACGCCCCGCCGCGGCTGTTCGCCCGCCAGCACGCCCGCCGGCTGGTGCGTCTGTCGATCCCGGTCACCGCGGGTCTGCTGGTCACCGCGGGCACCAAGAACGCCGGGTGGGGCGGGATCGGCGTGGCCGTCGGCCTGCTGATCGCGCTCGCCGGCACCGTCCACCTGGGCACCTGGCTGCTGCCGAGCAAGCGCGTGGCCGGCGAGGCCAAGGCGCTGGAGTGGCTGGACAAGTGGCTGGCGGAGTACCAGCCGACGGTCGGCATGTACTTCTCCGGCGGCACCACCTCCGCGTACCAGGCGAACATGTGGCTCTCCACGCTCGCCGCGCTCGACGGCAACCCGATCATCGTGCTCCGCGAGCGCTTCATGGTGCAGAAGATCGACGCGACGGACGTACCGATCGTGTGCCTGCCCAAGGTCGCGCACCTGATGCGGCTCGAGCACTCCACGCTCAAGGTGCTGCTCCACCCGGCGAACTCCGGCAAGACCTCGCAGGTCCTGCGCATCCCGTCGATCAAGCACGCCTTCATCAACCACGGCGAGAGCGACAAGCTCTCCAGCTGCAACCCGTACGCCAAGGCGTACGACGAGGTGTGGGTCGCGGGTCCGGCGGCGCGTGAGCGCTACCAGCTCGCCGACATCGGCGTCGAGGACAAGGACGTGGCCGAGGTCGGCCGCCCGCAGCTGGCCCCGATCCGCCCCTACGCGGCCGCGGCCACCGGCGCGCTCGGCGGCGCCGGCGGGGAGGACTTCACCACCGTGCTGTACGCGCCCACCTGGGAGGGCTGGGACGGCAACCCGGGCAACACCTCGGTCATCCTGGCGGGTGAGAACATCGTCCGCGAGCTGCTGGCCGACCCCAAGGTGCGCCTCCTGTACAAGCCGCACCCGATGACCGGTTCGGTCGACCCGCGCGCGGGCCGCGCCAACGAGCGCATCATGGCGATGATCGCCGAGGCGAACACCAAGCGGAGCGGCGACCGGCCCGGTCCGGAGGCCGCCGCCGAACTGGCCCGTCGCACCGACGAGCTCAACCGCCTCACCAGCACCTCCTTCCGCCCCAGCGCGGACGAGATCGAGCGTATGAAGCTCCAGGGCGCCCCGGACAAGGACCGCGCCGCGGTCGTCACGGCGGCCACCACGGCCTGGGAGAACGCCTACTGGGCGTCGATGCCGGTGTGGGAGCACCAGATCGTCACCGGCCCCCGGCCGGCCATCTTCGCCTGCTTCAACCAGTCGGACCTGCTGATCAGCGACGTCTCGAGCGTGGTCTCGGACTACCTGACGAGCGAGAAGCCGTACGCGGTGGCGAACACCAGCGGGCTGTCCGAGGCCGAGTTCAAGGCGGGCTTCCCGACGGTGCGCGCCGCGACCATCCTCACCCCGAAGGCGAAGGGTCTGACCACGCTCCTCGAAGCGGTCCGCGACCCGGCGAAGGACACCAACGTGGCCGCGCGCGCGCAGCTGAAGGTGCATCTGCTGGGCCCGTCCGACCCGCCGTCGCTGGTGCGCTTCAACGCGGCCGCCCAGGCCCTGTGCGCCAAGGCCGACGCCCGCCGGGCCCGGATGGCCACCCGCCTGGCGGACGAGATCCCCGCGCAGCGCGAGGCCAGGGACGCCGCCGAGGAGGCGGAGCTGGAGCCGGGCTCGCCCGAGGCGGAGGAGACGGCGGCGGTCTGACCACGCCACCGCACGCCGCAGGACGCGTCGCAAAGGGCCCCGGGAGAACCGAGCGTTCTCCCGGGGCCCTTTGCCGTACGCACCGCCGTCCGTACGCGCCGCCGTAGCGGGCCCTCAGGCGCCGCTAGAAGGGCTCAAAGGCGTCGTACTCGTGCTGGGCCTCGTCCCGCTCCGCATCGCGCTCACGGCGGCGCTGGGCGGCCGGGCGCGGGGCCTCGAAGCGGTGGTCCTCGCCGCGGCGGCCGAGCATCTCCGCACCGGCCGTGAGGGTCGGCTCCCAGTCGAAGACGACGGCGTCGTCCGCGGCGCCGATGACGACCTCGTCGCCCGCCCGCGCCCCGGCCTTCACCAGCGCCTCCTCGACGCCCAGCCGGGCCAGCCGGTCGGCGAGGTAGCCGACGGCCTCGTCGTTGTTGAAGTCGGTCTGGCGGACCCAGCGCTCGGGCTTGTCGCCCACCACCCGGTAGAAGCCGTCCTCGGCGACGACCTTGAAGCCCGCGTCGTCCACGGCCTTCGGGCGGATGACGATACGGGTCGCCTCCTCCTTGGGCTTGGCCGCCCGCGCGTCCCCGACGATCTTCGCCAGGGCGAACGAGAGCTCCTTGAGGCCGTGCCGGGAGACCGCCGACACCTCGAAGACCTGGTAGCCGCGGGCCTCCAGGTCCGGCCGGATGATGTCGGAGAGGTCCTGGCCGTCGGGGACGTCGACCTTGTTGAGGGCGACCAGCCGCGGCCGGTTCTCGAGGCCGCCGTACTCCCTCAGCTCCGCCTCGATGACGTCGAGGTCGGTCAGCGGGTCGCGCTCGGACTCCAGCGCCGCCGTGTCCAGGACGTGGACGAGCACCGAGCAGCGCTCGACATGGCGCAGAAACTCCAGGCCCAGGCCCTTGCCCTGGCTGGCGCCCGGGATCAGGCCCGGCACATCGGCGATCGTGTAGACGGTCGAACCGGCCGTCACCACGCCGAGGTTGGGCACCAGGGTGGTGAAGGGATAGTCGGCGATCTTCGGCTTGGCGGCCGAGAGCACCGAGATCAGCGAGGACTTGCCGGCGCTCGGGTAGCCCACCAGCGCCACGTCCGCGACGGTCTTGAGCTCCAGGACCACATCCCCGGCGTGGCCCGGCTCGCCCAGCAGCGCGAAGCCGGGGGCCTTGCGGCGGGCCGAGGCCAGCGCCGCGTTGCCCAGGCCGCCGCGGCCGCCCTGGGCGGCGACGAAGGTGGTGCCCTGCCCGACCAGGTCGGCCAGCACATTGCCCTGTGTGTCGAGGACGACGGTGCCGTCCGGGACGGGCAGGACCAGGTCCGTACCGTCCTTGCCGGAGCGGTTGCCGCCCTCGCCCGGTTTGCCGTTGGTGGCCTTGCGGTGCGGGCTGTGGTGGTAGTCGAGCAGCGTGGTGACCGACTGGTCGACGACCAGGATCACATCGCCGCCACGGCCGCCGTTGCCGCCGTCCGGGCCGCCGAGCGGCTTGAACTTCTCGCGGTGCACGGAGGCGCAGCCGTGGCCTCCGTTACCCGCGGCGACGTGCAGCTCGACGCGGTCCACGAAGGTGGTCATGACGCTGTGCCTCCAAAGTTGCTACGTACGGTACGTCTTACGTACCGAATGTCTTAGGCGTAACGCACCGAGGGCGGACCCGCTTCCCCGTCACGGGAAAGAGCGGTCCGCCCTCGGAAAGGTGTGTGGTGTCGCCCCGGGCTGATTACTCAGCGACCGGAACGATGTTCACGACCTTGCGGCCACGCGCGGTGCCGAACTGAACCGCACCGGCGGCCAGCGCGAACAGCGTGTCGTCGCCGCCACGGCCGACGCCCGTGCCCGGGTGGAAGTGCGTGCCGCGCTGGCGGACCAGGATCTCACCCGCGTTGACGACCTGGCCGCCGAAGCGCTTGACGCCGAGCCGCTGGGCATTGGAGTCGCGACCGTTCCGGGTGGACGATGCGCCCTTCTTGTGTGCCATCTCTCCTCAGTCCCTTACTTCGCAGCCGCGTCGATGCTGGTGATCTTCAGCGCGGTGTGCAGCTGACGGTGGCCGATCCGCTTGCGGTAGCCGGTCTTGTTCTTGTACTTCAGGATGTCGATCTTGGCGCCCTTGTGGTGGTCCACGACCTCGGCCTGAACCTTCACCCCGGCCAGCACCCACGGGTCGCTGGTCACGGCGTCGCCGTCGACAACGAGCAGAGTCGAGAGCTCGACGGTGTCGCCGACCTTGCTGCTGGACAGACGGTCGACCTCGATGACATCGCCCACGGACACCTTCTGCTGGCGGCCGCCGGTGCGCACGATTGCGTACACGCGGTTCTCACTCTCTCGTTAGTAATCGGGACCTCTGATGCCAGCCGCTCCCCACCGACCCGTACGGTCCGTGGTTCACCGATCGCCTCGTAGCGCCACGCGTCTCCACGTGGGGATGCCCAGACAACAGCGAGCGGCCTCTCCCGACAGAGCGGGAGGGATTTGCTCAGGGGTTTGGCGTACAAACGCCGACGGTCAAGGTTACGGGGCCGGGACCAGGGGGTCAAACCGGGGCCGGGGCGGGGTGTACACCGTGTGTCGGTGCACACCCCGGGCGCCCCGGCCCCGGTCCGGCGTGCTCAGTCGTCGGTGGAGGCCGTGACCGAGGACGGCGTCTGCTGCTCCGCCGCCGCGGTCTTCTTGGCCGCCGCCTTCTTCGCCGTCGTCTTCTTCGCGGCGGTCTTCTTGGCGGTCGTCTTCTTCGCGGCCGTCTTCTTCGCCGCCGTCTTCTTCGCCGGCGCCTTCTTGGCGGCCTTGCGGGCCGTCTTCTTCGCCGGCGCCGGGGCCGCCGCCTCCTCCGGCTCCACCGCGGCCTCGGCAGCCGCCTCAGGAGCCTCGGGCACCGTCTCGGGCTCGGGCTCGACCGCCACCGGCCCCGGTGCCGACTCCGGCGCCGAGTCCTGGGCGGCCGCGCTGACGACCACCACGGCCGCCTCCTCGGAGCCCGACGGCGAGCCCGCGGGAGCGGTCACCTTACGGGTCACCCGGCGGCGCGCACGGGGCGCGGACACCGGCTCCGGCGCGCCGACCGGCTCGGCCTTCGGCTCCTCCGCCGGGGCCGGGGCTTCCTTGGGCTCCTCGGCCGGCAGGACCACCACGGCCGCCTCCGGCCGCTCCGCGGCCTTCGGGGCGCCCGCGGGGGCCGTCACCTTCCGGGTCGCCCGGCGGCGCGTACGGCCACGCGTGGCGGCGGCCTCGGCCTCCGCGGCGCTGCTGTACAGCTCCTCGTCGGCGGCGAAGGTCACCGGCTCCGGCACGGTCTTGTGCTCGGCGGCCTCGTGGGCGGCCTCGGCCACCGTCTCCGGCTCGGCCTCGACCACGGCCGCCACGGCGGCCTCCACGACCTCGGCGGTCTCCGGGGCCTGCTCGGGCTCGGCCAGGTGGCCGGTGGCACCCTTCTTCTTCTTGCGCTTGCCGCCACCGCCGCCGACCGCCGCCGGCTGGTCCATGTGGACGATCAGACCACGGCCGTTGCAGTGCACACAGGGCTCGGAGAAGGACTCCAGCAGGCCCTGGCCGACCCGCTTACGGGTCATCTGGACCAGGCCCAGCGAGGTGACCTCCGCCACCTGGTGCTTCGTACGGTCCCGGCCCAGGCACTCCAGCAGGCGCCGCAGCACCAGGTCCCGGTTGGACTCCAGCACCATGTCGATGAAGTCGATCACGATGATGCCGCCGAGGTCGCGCAGCCGCAGCTGGCGCACGATCTCCTCGGCCGCCTCCAGGTTGTTCCTGGTGACCGTCTCCTCCAGGTTGCCGCCCTGGCCGGTGAACTTGCCGGTGTTGACGTCGACCACGACCATCGCCTCGGTCCGGTCGATCACCAGGGAGCCGCCGCTGGGCAGCCAGACCTTGCGGTCCAGCGCCTTCATCAGCTGCTCGTCGATCCGGTACGTGGCGAACACGTCGACGTCCGACGTCCACTTCTGGAGCCGGTCCGCGAGGTCCGGCGCGACATGCGAGACGTATCCGTGGATCGTGTCCCAGGCGCCGTCACCGCTCACGATGACCTTCGAGAAGTCCTCGTTGAAGATGTCGCGGACGACCCGGACGGTCATGTCCGGCTCGCCGTACAGCAGCGTGGGGGCGCCGCCGTTCTTCGCCTTCTTCTGGATCTCCTCCCACTGCGCCTGGAGCCGCTGGACGTCGCGGGACAGCTCGTCCTCGCTCGCGCCCTCGGCCGCGGTGCGGACGATGACGCCCGCGTCCTCGGGGACGATCTTCTTGAGGATCTGCTTCAGGCGCGCCCGCTCGGTGTCCGGCAGCTTGCGGCTGATGCCGGTCATCGAGCCCTCGGGCACGTACACCAGATAACGGCCGGGCAGGGAGACCTGGCTGGTCAGCCGGGCGCCCTTGTGGCCGATCGGGTCCTTGGTGACCTGGACCAGAACGGACTGGCCGGACTTGAGGGCGGTCTCGATACGGCGCGGGCCGTTGGCGAGACCCAGCGCCTCGAAGTTGACCTCGCCCGCGTAGAGGACGGCGTTACGGCCCTTGCCGATGTCGACGAAGGCGGCCTCCATCGACGGCAGGACGTTCTGCACCTTGCCCAGGTAGACGTTGCCGACGTAGCTGTTCGACTGTTCCTTGTTGACGAAGTGCTCGACGAGGACGTTGTCCTCCAGCACGCCGATCTGGGTGCGCTCGCCGTTCTGCCGGACGACCATCACCCGCTCGACCGCCTCGCGGCGGGCCAGGAACTCGGCCTCCGTGATGATCGGCACCCGGCGGCGGCCCTGCTCACGGCCCTCGCGGCGGCGCTGCTTCTTCGCCTCGAGCCGCGTCGACCCCTTGATCGACTGCACCTCGTCGGCGCCGGACTCGGTCTCCTTCGCGCGCCGCTCCCGCGGCTCGCGGATCTTGACGACCGTACGCTCCGGGTCGTCGCCCGCCTCGACCTCGGCGGCGTCCCCGCTGCGCCGGCGGCGGCGCCGACGGCGACGGCTGCTGCTGGAGCCCCCGGCGCCGGCCGTCTCGTCGCCCTCTTCTGCCTCCTCGGCCTCGCCGGTGGCCTGCTCGTCCGCGCCCTCGCCCGGGTGCTCGTCCTCGTAGCGCTCGCCGGTCTCGCCCTCGGCGTCCGCGGCCTCGCCCCGGCGGCGGCGGCGACCGCCACGGCGACGGCGGCGGGACGGGCGCTCGCCCGACTCCTCGTCGCCGTGCTCGCCCTCCGCGAGCTCGGCCTCCTCGGCGGTCTCGGCCGTCTCCTCGGCCTCGGCCTGTGCGGCCTGGGCGGCCTGCTCGGCCTGGTCGTCAAACGCCTCGCCGCGGCGACGGCGACGGCGGCGCGCACCGCTGGTGGGCGCCGACGGCTCGGCGATCCCGAACGCCCCCGCGTCCTCGGTCTCGTCCGTCTCATCCACCTCGTCCGCCTCTTCGGCGGCCGCGGCGGCGGCCAGGGCCGCGCTCTCCGGCGTCTGGAACACCGGCTCGGTGAACACCGGCGCCTGGAACACGGCCGTCGGCGGCCGTACGGCCCGGCGCCGCCCCCTGGCCGGAGCCTCCGGCTCGGCCTCTTCGGCGGCCTGCGGGGCTTCGGCCTGCTCGTCGACGGTGGCTGCGGCCGCCGCACGGGTCGCCCGGCGGCGGGTACGGGCTCGCGGCGCGGCCTCGGCGGGCTGCTCCGCGGCGGCGTCACCGGCAGCACTCCGGTCGGCGGAGGTCTCGTCGGCCGGTGTGGCGGAGGTCTCGGCCACGGCGGTCACCTCCGGGGCCTCGGACTCGGTCGAGCCCGCAGCGGCGGTCGCCTTACGCGTCGCACGACGGCGGGTACGCCGCGCGGGCGCGGCCTCTTCCGGCGCCTCGGCGGCGACGTCAGCGGTCTCGGGGATCTCGGTGGGCTGGGCGGCGGTCTCTTCCGCCGGGGCGGACGCCTTACGCGTCACCCGACGACGCCGACCGACCGGCGCCACAGCCTCGTCGGCCTCGGCGGTCTCGGCGGCTTCAGCGCTCTCGTCAGCGGCCTCGGCGGCCTCGGCGGCGACAACGGGTTCGGCCGCCTCCGGCGCACCCGCCGGAGCGGACGCCTGACGGGTCGCACGACGGCGCTTGCGCACCGGTGCCGCGGCCTCGGCGGTCTCATCGGACTCGGCAGGCTGCTCAACAGCCGCCTCGTCCGCCTCGTCCGACACGTCAGCGGCCTCGGCCGCGACAACGGTCTCAGCGGTCTCCGGCGCACCCGCCGGAGCGGACGCGTGGCGGGTCGCACGGCGGCGCTTGCGCGCCGGCGCGGCGGCCTCCTCCGCGACCTCGGCGTCAGCCGCCTCGGCGGCCGCGATGCCGTTTTCAGCCGTCTCCGGCGAACCCGCCGGGGCGGTGGCCTTGCGCGTCGTCCGACGGCGCGTACGCGGCGCGGGCACCGGCTCCTCGGCCGGTGTGGCGTCCTCAGCGGCGGAAGCCGACTCCGCGGCCGAGACCCCCGTCTCGGCCGTCTCCGGCGAACCCGCCGGAGCAGTCGCCTTACGGGTCGCACGACGGCGCGTACGCGGCGCGGGCACCGGCTCCTCCGCCGACGCCGACGAGACTGCGGCCTCGGCCGACACGCTCTCGAGGTCGGTGGCCTGGGCGGCCGGTATGGCCGGAGTGGCGGTCTGGGCCGCCTCGTCGCTCAGCGTCCCCGCGGGCGGGCCGGCCGGCCGGGAGGCCGCGCGGCGGCGGCGCGGCGGCAGGGTGTCGCTGGGCGTGTTGTTCTCCGTGGTGTCCCTGGGCGCGACGGCACGCTGAGCGGGCTGTCCCAGAGGCTGGATAGGTTCGATCGGCTCAATAGGCTCGAGCATGCGGGCGTTTCTCCCGTCACGCTCCCGGGCGCCGCGTCTGCGTCCGGCCGCAATCCGCGCGCTGTGCGCGATTGCCGCCGCCCGCGGCGCGGGCGCCGCACGGGAGCTGTCGTCTCACTCGCCGGGACCGGAAATGCCGGGACCGGCGAAAGTCTCCTGGTCAGTGCGCCTGCCGGACCCGGGTGGCTCCCTGGTGCATCGGCGGCGCGTCGACGGCGGTCCTACGCGGAACCTTCCGGCGCCATCGCGGCGGTCAGCCCGGCGGCCGTGGGTGGGGCGGCCAAGGCTGCCTCGCGATCGGGCGCGAGCGGGTCGGTCACCGTGCCGGACTCCTCATCGAGCAGCCCCTGCGCCAGCCTGGTCACCGCTGCGGGGACCGGCGGCGCCAGGTCGGCCGTAGCGCGGAGACCGGACAGGACGTCGTCGGGTCGTACGGCAGGTGTCAGATGCCGTACCACCAGCCGCAGTATCGCACAGGCAGGGTCCTCCGGCCTATCGACCGGGGCCGTAAGGGCCTCGAGCCGGGCCACCGCGCCACGCGCGTCGAAGGACCGCAACCCATTTTTCGTCATGCGCTCGACCTGGACCGTTTCGGCCACGAGGAAGGCGGCGACGGCGCGTTCGGCCTCGTCCGGGTCGACTCCCTCGAGCCGGATCTCCCAGACGGAGGCCTGCAGCCGCTCGGCCAGATTCGACGTACGGGCCTCGACGGCGTCGATGACGTCGAGCCCGGGGGGCAGCGACTCGTCGAGGAGTCCACGCAGCCTTTCGGGGTCGCGCGCCTCGGTGAGCTGGATCTCCAGGTACTCGGCCTCACTGCCCGTGCCGGTGGGTGCGGCATTGGCGTACGACACCTTGGGGTGCGGGGTGAACCCCGCCGAGTACGCCATGGGCACCTCGGCGCGGCGCAGCGCCCGCTCGAAGGCGCGCTGGAAGTCGCGGTGGCTGGTGAACCGGAGGCGGCCGCGCTTGGTGTAGCGCAAACGGATGCGCTGCACCGCGGGTGCGGGCGGCGGGCCTTCGGGCTGTCGCTTGCCCAGGGGTCCTTCTCCTTGCTGTCTGACGGCTGTGGTGCGCCGGTGGGCGGGCCGCTCACCCGAGCGGGTGGAGCGGTCCGTGCCTCTTCCAGCGTACTTGTCGGGCCGTGGGTTACTTGACGACCGACAGCGGCAGCAGCTTCCTGCCGGTCGGTCCGATCTGGATCTGGGTGTCCATCTGCGGGCAGACGCCGCAGTCGAAGCACGGGGTCCAGCGGCAGTCGTCGACCTCGGTCTCGTCGAGCGCGTCCTGCCAGTCCTCCCAGAGCCAGTCCTTGTCGAGACCGGAGTCCAGGTGGTCCCAGGGCAGGACCTCTTCGTAGCCGCGCTCGCGGGTGGTGTACCAGTCGACGTCCACGCCGAACTCGGGCAGCGTCCGCTCGGCGCACTCCATCCAGCGGTCGTAGCTGAAGTGCTCGCGCCAGCCGTCGAAGCGGCCGCCGTCCTCGTAGACGGCGCGGATGACCGCGCCGATCCGGCGGTCGCCGCGGGAGAGCAGGCCCTCGACGATGCCCGGCTTGCCGTCGTGGTAGCGGAAGCCGATGGAGCGGCCGTACTTCTTGTCGCCGCGGATCTTCTCGCGCAGCTTCTCCAGGCGCGCGTCCGTCTCCTCGGCGCTGAGCTGCGGCGCCCACTGGAAGGGGGTGTGCGGCTTGGGGACGAAGCCGCCGATCGAGACGGTGCAGCGGATGTCGTTCTTGCCGGAGACCTCGCGGCCCTTGGCGATGACCTTCGTCGCCATGTCGGCGATCTGCAGCACGTCGTCGTCGGTCTCGGTCGGCAGACCGCACATGAAGTAGAGCTTCACCTGCCGCCAGCCGTTGCCGTACGCGGTGGCGACGGTCCTGATCAGGTCGTCTTCGGAGACCATCTTGTTGATGACCTTGCGGATGCGCTCACTGCCGCCCTCGGGGGCGAAGGTGAGGCCGGAGCGGCGGCCGTTGCGGGTGAGCTCGTTGGCGAGGTCGATGTTGAAGGCGTCCACCCGGGTCGACGGGAGCGACAGGCCGATCTTGTCTTCCTCGTAGCGGTCGGCGAGGCCCTTGGCGATGTCGCCGATCTCGGTGTGGTCCGCCGAGGACAGGGACAGCAGGCCGACCTCTTCGAAGCCGGTGGCCTTGAGGCCCTTGTCGACCATCTCGCCGATGCCGGTGATGGACCGCTCGCGCACCGGGCGGGTGATCATGCCCGCCTGGCAGAAGCGGCAGCCGCGCGTGCAGCCGCGGAAGATCTCGACGGACATCCGCTCATGGACCGTCTCGGCGAGCGGCACCAGCGGCTGCTTGGGGTACGGCCATTCGTCCAGGTCCATCACGGTGTGCTTGGACACCCGCCACGGCACACCGGAGCGGTTCGGCACGACGCGGGAGATCCGGCCGTCGGGCAGGTACTCCACGTCGTAGAACCTGGGCACATAGACCCCGCCGGTCCGGGCGAGGCGGAACAGCACCTCGTCCCGGCCGCCGGGGCGGCCCTCGGCCTTCCAGGCGCGGACGATCCCGGTCATCTCCAGGACGGCCTGCTCACCGTCGCCGATCACCGCGCAGTCGATGAAGTCCGCGATCGGCTCGGGGTTGAACGCGGCGTGACCGCCCGCGACCACGATGGGGTGGTCGTCGCCGCGGTCCGCGGCGTCGAGCGGGATCCCGGCCAGGTCGAGCGCGGTGAGCATGTTGGTGTAGCCGAGCTCGGTGGAGAACGAGAGCCCGAAGAGGTCGAACGCCGCGACCGGGCGGTGCGAGTCGACGGTGAACTGCGGCACCTTCTGCTCGCGCATCAGCGCTTCCAGGTCCGGCCAGACGCTGTACGTGCGCTCGGCGAGCACGCCCTCGCGCTCGTTCAGCACCTCGTAAAGGATCATGACGCCCTGGTTGGGCAGACCGACCTCGTACGCGTCCGGGTACATGAGCGCCCAGCGGACGTCGCAGCTGTCCCAGTCCTTGACGGTGGAGTTCAACTCCCCGCCTACGTACTGGATCGGCTTCTGCACATGCGGGAGCAGGGCCTCGAGCTGCGGAAAGACCGACTCGACAGACATCCGGGAGACCTTCGTGAGCTGGCAAGGGTGACCCTCAAGCCTAACCCGCCCGGCGGACACCCTTGACGCCGCTCACGGCGGCCCCTTTCCGGCCCTTCCAACCCCTTTGGCCTACCCGCGCATCACGGCCGCAGCGCCGCCCGGTGCTCCTCGCGCGAGACCTCGGCCCACAGCGCGGGCAGCTCCCGCTCGCGGGCGGCGGCCCGCGCCTCCTCGCGGCCGTAGAGCAACCCGAAAGTGAAGGCGCTCTCCCCCGCCCCGTGGGCCTGGACGGCCAGCTCGCGCAGCGTCGCCCGGGCAACCACGCTGTCCTGGTGGTCGCCCAGCAGATCCTGCAGCTCGGTCATGAGGCGAGCGAACGCCTTCGCGGGCTTGCCGAGAACGGGGCGGGCGGCCTCGGCGGCGTAGCGGACGCGCTTGGCCTTCTTGCGCGCCTCGTGCACGGCGACGTCCCGGTCGTGTCCGGGGGGAGCGGCGAGGGCGGCGGTGACGAGGCGGGCGAGCCGTTCGTCGTCGCGCAGCACGGCCGCGAGGATCACCTTCTCGGCCGGCCGGGCGGCGGCGGGCCGCAGCGGCGGGTCGGCGGACAGCGCGTCGAGGGTGGCGAGCAGGGCGAGATAACGCTCTCCGTCGAGCACGCCGATCAGCCGCTCGCGCGCGCCGAGCCGGCTCGTCTGCGACCAGATGCGCAGCCGGGCGGACACGGGGCCGAGCCGCAGCTCGACAGGGACCTCGCCGAGCCGTTCCTCGATGCGGGCGGTGAGCACTTCCCGGTCGCGGTCGATGCCGAGCTCGCCGGCCAGCCACTTCAGCTCGTCGCCGATGGGATCCGTGACGGCCCGGTCCAGGACCTTGCGGTACGAGCGGAAGCAGCTGCGCAGCCGGCGGGTGGCGACGCGCATACGGTGCACGGAGTCGGGCACGTCCAGGCGTACGGCGGGGTCGAGCGAGATGATGGCGGCGATCTGGGCGCGGACGTAGTCGAGGACCACATCGCCCGCCGTGGGCTCGGCGGCCTTCTTACCCTCCTTCCCCTTCTTGCTCGCCTTGCCTGCCTTACTCGCCTTGTCCGCCTTGATGGCCACGCCCGTTTCGGCCAGCGCCCTGGCCAGCTTGGACGGGGCGGCCGACCGGCGCAGCCCCGCCTCCGTCAGATGCGACTCGAGCGCGTCGAGGAACGCCGGGTCGCCGCCCGGGGCGAGTTCCGTCTCGACCTCCGTCCACTCCACCGGACCGCCCGGCTCCGGGGTCAGCCGACGCGCCGTGACATGGTCGGCGGACAGCTCGGCGAGCAGGGCGCCACCGGCGTCCACGAGGTGTCTGACGTTCCGTTCGGACACCAGGCGGACCAGCGGTACGAGCGCCTGGTCGCGGACGCGGGAGCGGACGAGGGCCGCGAGCTCGGCGGGCAGCGTGTCCGACAGCGGCGCGCGGATCTCATCCCGGGCATCCGGTCCGGCCGGCAACTTGAGGTGCCACCCGGCGTCGCTGCCGCCGGTGCGGCGGCGCAGCGTGATGCCGTCCGCCGCGAGCCGCTGGTCGACGGTGTCGTAGTACGTGGCGTCCAAAGTGGCCACGCCCTTGTCCACGACCTCCGCGACGCCGGCGACTTCGGCGATTCCGGCCAGCTCCGGGAGCCGGCCGTCGTCGGGAGCCTCGTACTTGCGCTCGATCTCACGCACCGTGTCCGCCATGACGTGAATGTACTGCCGTGCGCTGTTTGAGGGCAGCCCCCAGACGTCAGGCCGATACGGGACGCTGCACCCGGATCGACTGCAGCAGACCGACCGCTATCCACACGGCGAACATCGACGACCCGCCGTACGAGACGAACGGCAGCGGCAGACCGGCCACCGGCATGATGCCCAGCGTCATGCCGATGTTCTCGAACGCCTGGAAGGCGAACCAGGCGATGATCCCGGCGGCGACGACCGTGCCGTACAGCTCGGAGGTGTCCCGCGCGATCCGGCAGGCGCGCCACAGCACGATGCCCAGCAGCACGATGATCAGGCCCGCGCCGAGGAAGCCCAGCTCCTCCCCCGCGACCGTGAAGACGAAGTCGGTCTGCTGCTCGGGCACGAACTGGCCGGTGGTCTGGGTGCCGTGGAACAGGCCCTTGCCGGTGAGGCCGCCCGAGCCGATCGCGATCCGCGCCTGGTTGGTGTTGTAGCCGACGCCGGCCGGGTCGAGGGCCGGGTTGGCGAAGGCGGCGAAGCGGTCGATCTGGTACTGGTCGAGCACGCCGAGCTGCCAGATGAGGACCGCGCCGATGACGGCCGCGCCGATCAGCCCCACCACCCAGCGGTTGGAGGCGCCCGAGGAGAGCAGCACGGCGAGCACGATGACCGCCATGACCATCACCGAGCCGAGGTCCGGCATCAGCAGCACGATCGCGATGGGCAGCGTGGCGAGCCCGAGCGCCTGGACGACGGTGCGGTGGTCCGGGTGGACCCGGTCCCCCGCGTCCACGCGCGCGGCCAGCAGCATCGCCATTCCCAGAATGATGGTGATCTTGGCGAACTCGGACGGCTGGAGGGAGAAGCCGCCGCCGATCACGATCCAGGCGTGCGCGCCGTTGATGGTCGAGCCGAGCGGGGTGAGAACGGCGAGGACGAGCACCACGGACAGCGCGTACAGCACGGGCACGGCCCCGCGCAGCGTGCGGTGGCCGAGCCAGATCGTGGCGATCGCGAGGACCAGCCCGATACCGGTGTTCATGGCGTGCCGGATCAGGAAGTAGTACGGGTCGCCCTGGTTGAGCTCGGTGCGGTTGCGGGTGGCGGAGTAGACGAGGACGGTGCCGATGCCCGACAGGGCGAGCGCGGCGAACAGCAGTATCCAGTCCAGCCGGCGCACGATCGAGTCGCGCGCCATGAGCTTGCCCCAGGTGCCGCGCTCCGGGGTGAACCGCCGCGTGGTGTACGTATGCGTGGACGCACTCATGACAGCTGCTCCCGCCTTCCGACCACCGCGATCGGCTTGCCCAGCGGCTGGGCCTGGATGGTGCCATCGGAGTCGATCCTGGGCAGGGTCGCCTGGGGCTGGGGCAGCAGCGCCTTCTTGTTGTCGATGCCGCCCTTGGCGTCCACCCCGTAGAGCGCGTTGTAGATGTTGCGCACAGCCGGGCCGGAGGCGCCGGAGCCGGTACCACCCTGGGAGATCGTCATGACGATCGAGTAGTCCTTGGTGTACGTCGCGAACCACGAGGTCGTCTGCTTGCCGTAGACCTCGGCCGTACCCGTCTTGGCGTGCATCGGGATCTTGTCCTGCGGCCAGCCGCCGAATCGCCAGGCGGCGGTGCCACGGGTCGCGACTCCCGCGAGGGCCTTGTCTATCTTGTCGCGCGTGCCCTGGGTCATCGGCAGCTTGCCGTGCGACTTGGGCTTGATCTGCTGGACCTTCTTGCCGTCGGCGCTGACGATCGCCTTGCCGATGGTCGGGTCGTAGAGCGTGCCGCCGTTGCTGATCGCGGCGTAGATGGTGGCCATCTGGATCGGGGTGACGAGCGTGTCGCCCTGGCCGATGGAGTAGTTCACGGAGTCACCGGCGCGCATCTTCATGCCTTCGAGGCAGTTCTCGTAGGCGATCCGCTGACCGTAGTTCCCGCTCTTCTTGCCGTACTTGCACCAGGCGTTCTTGTTGGCCTTCCAGTAGTCCTTCTTCCACTGGCGGTCCGGGATCCGGCCGGTGACCTCGTTGGGAAGGTCGATGCCGGTCTCCTTGCCGAGGCCGAACTGGTGGGCGGTCTTGTAGAACCAGTCCGCCGGGTGCTTCTTGGGCTTGTTGCCGCCGTCCTTCTGCCACTGCTTGTACGAGAGGTCGTAGAACACGGTGTCGCAGGAGACCTCCAGCGCCCGGCCGAGGCTGATCGGGCCGTAGCCCTTCGACTCGAAGTTCTTGAAGACCTGGCCGCCGATGTTGAAGGAGCTGCTGCAGTTGTAGTTGCCGTCGAAGGGGTAGCCGGCGTTGACCGCCGCCGTGGTCGGGACCACCTTGAAGATCGAGCCGGGCGCCGACTGGCCCTGGATCGCCCGGTTCAGCAGCGGATAGTTGGAGCTCTTGCCGGTGAGCTTCTTGTAGTCCTTGCCGGAGATGCCGCCGACCCAGGCGTTGGGGTCGTACGTCGGGTTGGAGGCCATCGCGACCACCCGGCCCGTCTTCGCCTCCATGACCACGACCGCGCCCGCGTCCGCCTCGTACTTGCGGCCGGTGTTCCGGTCCATCTCCTTGCGGGCGTCCTTCATCGCCTGGGCCAGCTCCTTCTCGGCCACGGCCTGCACCCGGGCGTCGATGCTGGTGACGACGTTGGCGCCGGGCTGGGCCTTCTGGCTCTCGGCCTGGCCGATGACCCGGCCGAGGTTGTCGACCTCGTAGCGGGTCACCCCGGCCTTGCCGCGCAGCTCGTCGTCGTACTGGCGCTCCAGGCCGTTACGGCCGATCTGGTCGGAGCGGAGCAGCGGCGAATGGCTGTCCTCGGCCTTCTTGATCTCCTCGTCGGTGACCGGGGAGAGATAGCCGAGCACCTGGGCGGCGTTGGCGTCGCCGGGAGCGGCGTAGCGGCGCACGGCGGTGGGCTCCGCGCTTATCCCGGGGAAGTCCTCTTCACGCTCGCGGATCTGCAGGGCCTGCTTGGGGCTGGCCTCGTCGGTGATGGGGATGGGCTGGTAGGGCGAACCGTTCCAGCAGGGCTGGGGCGTCTTGGCGTCGCACAGCCGGACCTTGTCCATGACGTCCTTGGGCTTCATGTCCAGGACGCCCGCCAGGCGGGTGAGGACGGCCTTCCCGTCGTCCTTCATCTTCATCAGCTCGGTGCGGCTGGCGGAGACGACCAGACGGGTCTCGTTGTCGGCGAGCGGCACCCCGCGGGCGTCCAGTATCGAGCCGCGTACGGCGGGGTGGACGACCTGCTGGACGTGGTTGTTGGCGGCTTCGGCGGTGTATTCGTCGCCGTTGCGGATCTGCAGGTACCAGAGGCGGCCGCCGAGCGTGAGCAGCAGCGAGAAGACGAGGATCTGGATGGCGACGAGCCGGATGGTGACGCGCGGCGTCCGCCCGGTCTCGGGGATGTTGCTCACGACGGCAGCCCCCACTGGTTGTCAGAACGCGGCTGAATGCCAGAACGCGGCCTCACAGGCGCTTGACCCCCTTGAGGCGTCCCGTCCCCCGGTTGGCGGCCTTCATCAGGAGGCCGCCGCGCTGGCTGCCGATGCGGGAGCCGCCGGAGGAGTCGGCCATCGGGTCGTTCTCGCTCTTTCTGGCCATCCCCATGATCAGCGGCACCGTGAACGGCGCCAGCAGCAGGTCGTACAGCGCCGCGGTGAACAGCAGCTTGCTCAGGCCCGCATGGCGGGCGGCGTCGTCGCCGACGAGCTGGCCGACGCCCGCGTACAGCAGCGTGCTGCCGATGGCCGCCGCGACGACCACCAGCATCGGCCCGGTGGCCGACCTCAGCTGGCCGGTCTCGGGCTTGGCGAGGCCCGCCAGATAGCCGATGACGCACAGCACCAGGGCGTAGCGCCCGGCCGCGTGGTCGGCGGGCGGGGCGAGGTCGGCGAGCAGGCCCGCGCCGAAGCCGATGAGCGCGCCGCCGGTGTGGCCGTAGACGAGCGCGAGGCCGAGGACGACGAGCAGCAGCAGATCGGGGACCGCGCCGGGCAGCTGGAGCCGGGCGAGTACGCAGACCTGGACGACGAGGGCGATGACCACGAGAAGGGTCGACAGCAGGACCCGGTTCAGACGCAGCATCGGTCAGCTCCTGTTGGCGGAGGCGCTCGGCGACGAGGACGGTTTGACCGTGACGGTGACCGTGGGCGCCGGCTTGGGCTTGGCGGGCTTGGGCGGCAGCACGGTGTCCCGCGGGTTCTCGCGCGGCGGTTCGACGACGACGCCCACGATGTCGAGCTTGGTGAAGCCCACGTACGGGCGCACCACCAGGGTGCGGGTCAGATCGCCGCCCGAGGGGTCGACGCGGACCACCTCGCCGACCGGAACGCCGGGCACGAACGGCTTGTTGGCGCGGGAGCCGAAGGTGACGAGCCGGTCGCCCTTCTTGATCTTGGCCTTGCCGTTGAGGAGCTGGACGCGCAGCGAGCGATCGCCCTGGCCGTTGGCGAAGCCGAGCTCGCCGGACTTCTCCATGCGGGTGCCGACGGTGAAGTCCGGGTCGATGGCCAGCACCACGGTGGCGGTCGACGGGCCGACGGTGGTGACCCGGCCGACCAGGCCGTCGCCGTTGATGACGGTCATATCGCGGCGGATGCCGTCCTTGCTGCCCACGTCGATGGTGACGGTCCAGGAGAAGCCCTGGGCCGCTCCTATGGCGATGACCTGGGCGCCCTTGACGCCGTACTGGCCGGCGCCCGCGGTCTTGCGCAGCTTGTCCAGCTCGACGACGCGGGCGCGGTTGCGGACGTCGCTGCCGAGCCGCTGCTTGAGCTCGGCGTTCTCCCGCTCCAGTGCGCTGATCCGGTCGTGCCGCTCGTCGGAGTCCCGGACGGCCGACACGGCGTTGCCGATCGGGTCGACCGCGGAGGCGACCCCTTCCTCAACCGGCCCGAAGACGGACGCGGCGGCCTGGCGGGCGCCGTCGAGGGGCGAATCCTCGCCGCCGCGGATATCCACCGTGATCAGTGCGAACGCGATGGCGACCAGCAGCACCAGGAGCAGCCGGCTCTCTCGTGTGTCCCTCACGTGCGGCGACGTGCCTTCCTCGTCGGAGTCGGACCGGCTACGGCTTTGTTGTGTTTTCTCAACGGCTGCCGGTCATGGGGAGCCTTATGCCTGTATATCAGTGAACCGCCACTCCGCCGTACGGGAAGTCGGCACCCCGTACGGCGGATTCACCGGATCGTCATCTGCGGGGCTGGGCGTCCAGCACCTGCTGCAGCGCCTCGAACTCCTCGACGCATTTGCCGGAGCCGAGCGCGACCGAGTCCAGCGGGTCCTCGGCGATGTGGATCGGCATACCGGTCTCCTGGCGCAGCCGCTGGTCGAGGCCGCGCAGCAGGGCGCCGCCGCCGGTGAGCACGATGCCGCGGTCCATGACGTCGCCCGACAGCTCGGGCGGGCACTTGTCGAGCGTGGTCTTGACCGCGTCGACGATCGCGTTGACCGGCTCCTCCATGGCCTTGCGGACCTCGGCGGCGGAGATCACGACGGTCTTGGGGAGGCCGCTGACCAGGTCACGGCCGCGGATCTCGGTGTGCTCCTCCTCCTTGCCCTCGAAGGCGGAGCCGATCGTGATCTTGATGTTCTCGGCGGTGCGTTCGCCGAGCAGAAGGCTGTACTCCTTCTTGATGTGCTGGATGATCGCATTGTCCAACTCGTCGCCCGCCACCCGGATGGACTGTGCGGTGACGATTCCGCCGAGCGAGATGACCGCGACCTCAGTGGTGCCGCCGCCGATGTCCACGACCATGTTGCCGGTGGCCTCGTGGACGGGGAGGCCGGAGCCGATGGCGGCGGCCATGGGCTCCTCGATGATGTGCACCTGGCGGGCGCCCGCCTGGGTGGATGCCTCGATGACGGCGCGGCGCTCGACGCCGGTGATACCGGAGGGCACGCAGACGACGACCCGGGGACGGGCGAGATAGCGGCGCTTGTGGATCTTCAGGATGAAGTAGCGCAGCATCCGCTCGGTGATCTCGAAGTCGGCGATCACGCCGTCCTTGAGCGGGCGCACGGCCACGATGTTGCCAGGGGTGCGGCCGATCATCTTCTTCGCCTCGGCGCCCACCGCGAGGATTCCACCGGTGTTGGTGTTGATGGCGACGACGGACGGCTCGTTGAGGACGATCCCGCGGCCCCTGACGTACACCAGCGTGTTGGCGGTCCCGAGGTCGACAGCCATGTCACGGCCGATGAACGACATGTTGTTCCCCATGAGGATGCGTCAGGCCTTCCCACTTGAAGCGTTTGCTTTTTGAGGTCGGCAGGATGTGGTGCGCTGCGAGGCGCGGAAGCTCTCATCGTAGTCACGCCCGCTCGAACACGCTGCGGGGGTCCTCCGCCATTGTCAGCAGAACACGGGCCCGCCCCCTGCTAATGGTGACGTCGTGTCGCGGGGATGCGTTCCCCCGATCGGCCCGCATATGCCAAAGGGCGGCCGAACAATATCGGCCGCCCCAGGCCAGGAGGGGTGACGATGTGATGAACGGTCAGCGATGAAGGTCAGGCGAGCCCGGGGAAGAAAATCTTGATCTCCCGCAGGGCGGACTCTTCGGAGTCGGAGGCGTGGATCAGGTTCTCCCGCACGATCGTGCCGAAGTCGCCACGGATGGAGCCGGGCGCCGCGGCGATCGGGTCGGTCGGCCCCGCCAGCGCCCGTACGCCCTCGATGACGCGCTCGCCCTCGACGACCAGCGCGACGACCGGGCCGGAGGCCATGAACTCCACCAGCGGCTCGTAGAACGGCTTGCCCACGTGCTCGGCGTAGTGCTGCTCCAGAGTGTCGCGGCCGAGCTCACGCAGCTCCAGCGCGCTGATCGTCCAGCCCGCCTTCTTCTCGATGCGGCTCAGGATCTCGCCGATCAGTCCGCGTCGTACGGCGTCGGGCTTCAGAAGGACGAGCGTGCGCTGGGTCACTACGAGAACTCCTTTGGAACGTGGCATGCGGGTGATGCTGTGCCGCCGAGGCTACATGGGTGAACGACGGCCACGTTACGCAGTGTCAGCAGGGGCGGCGGCGAAGCGCGCCTTGGCCTCGTCGACCTTGCGGCCGAAGTGGACCGAGGCCCACCACAGCGCGGCGAAGGCCGCGCCCAGGATGTACATGGTGGTGACGATCGTGCCGCTCAGCACCAGGCCGATCTGCAGGGCCCAGCCGATGTGCACCGCGCCGGGGCGGCCGAGCATCCCGCACAGCAGGACGCACAGCGCCATGGCGATACCGCTGACCGTCCACACCGTGGTCGCGGACAGACCGGAGGTCTTCATGGCCACCAGCCCGGCGAAGCCGATCACAAAGAATTCACCGATCAAGGTGGACGCGCAGAGCGTTCGCATTTCAGCCCTTTCCCAGGAGCAGCCGGGCCTCGCCGACCGTGATCACCGATCCGGCCACCAGCACGCCCGCGCCGGAGTACTCGCCTTCTTCCTCGGCGAGCGTGATCGCCGCCTCCAGGGCGTCGTCCAGCCGCGGCTCGACCTGCACCCGGTCCACGCCGAAGACCTCCACGGCGATGGCGGCCAGTTCGTCCGCGTCCATCGCGCGCTGGGTCGAGTTGCGAGTGATCACCACCTCGGCGAAGATCGGCTCAAAGGCCTCCAGGAGGCCGCGCACATCCTTGTCGCCGCTCGTGCCGACCACACCGATCAGCCTGCTGAAGCCGAACGCCTCGGTGACCGCCTCGGCCGCCGCCCGCGCGCCGGCCGGGTTGTGCGCGGCGTCCAGGACCACGGTCGGGCTGCGGCGCACGACCTCGAGGCGGCCCGGGGAGGTGACGGAGGCGAAGGCGGTCCGGACGGTCTCGAGGTCGAGGGGGCGGGCGTGCTCCGAGCCGACGCCGAAGAACGCCTCCACGGCGGCCAGCGCCACCGCCGCGTTATGCGCCTGGTGGGCCCCGTACAGCGGGAGGAAGACCTCCGGATACTCACCGCCGAGGCCGCGCAGGGTCAGCAGCTGACCGCCGACCGCCACCTCGCGGGAGAGCACGCCGAACTCCATGCCCTCGCGAGCGACCGTGGCGTCCACCTCGACCGCGCGCTTGAGGACCACGGACGCGGCCTCCAGCGGCTGCTGCGCCAGCACCACCGTGGAGTCCTGCTTGACGATCCCGGACTTCTCGGTGGCGATCTGCTCCGGTGTGGTGCCCAGCCGGTCGGTGTGGTCCAGCGAGATCGGCATGATCACCGCGACCCCGGCGTCGATCACATTGGTGGCGTCCCAGACGCCGCCCATGCCGACCTCGACCACCGCGATATCGACCGGCGCATCGGCGAACGCCGCGTACGCCATGGCGGTGAGCACCTCGAAGAACGAGAGCCGGTGCTCCTGCGAGGCGTCGACCATGTCGATGTACGGCTTGATGTCCCGGTACGTCTCGATGAACCGCTCGGCGGAGATCGGCGCCCCGTCCAGGCTGATCCGCTCGGTGATCGCCTGCACGTGCGGGCTGGTGTAGCGGCCGGTGCGCAGCTCGAAGGCGCCCAGCAGCGACTCGATCATGCGGGCGGTGCTGGTCTTGCCGTTCGTCCCGGTGATGTGGATCGAGGGGTACGCGCGCTGCGGGGAGCCGAGGATGTCCATCAGCGCCTCGACGCGCACCAGCGAGGGGTCCAGCTTGGTCTCGGGCCAGCGCCCCGCGAGCTCCGTCTCCACCTCCCGCAGCGCCCGGTCCAGCTCCGGGTCGGCCGGGCGGGCGGGCACGCCGTCCCCCTGCGGCGGCCCCGACTGGGTCCGCAGCGTCCGGCTCCCGGCCTCGATCACGGCGAGATCGGGGTCGCGGTCGGTCTCGGCTCCGACGATCTCGTCGAATTCGTCCGGTTCGTTCTGGGGGCTCTCGCTCACGCCGCCAAGTCTACGAGGCACCACTGACAGCCCCGAGCAGCCCCGGCGGCCCCGGCCGGCCATGGGCTCCCGTCCGGTCCGGCCTGGGGCTCAGGGAGCTCTCCGACAGACGCCGGTGACCGAACAGTCGTAAGCCCGGCCGGGGCGCTCCCCGGCCGGGCTTACGACTGTTGAGCTGTTGGGCTCAGCCCTGGGGCAGGGCCGCCAACTGGGCCGTGATCCGGGCGATATCGGCATCGGCCGTGGTCTGCCGCTGCCGGATCTTCTCCACGACGTGGTCGGGCGCCTTGGCCAGGAAAGCCTCGTTGTTCAGCTTCGCCGTGGTCTGCGCCTTGTCCTTCTCGGCCGCCGCGAGGTCCTTGGCCAGCCGCTTGCGCTCGGCCTCGACGTCGATCGCGCCGGACAGGTCCAGGGCCACGGTCGCGCCCGCGACCGGCAGCGAGGCGGTGGCGGTGAAGCCCTCACCAGCCGGCTGAAGCCGCAGCAGCGAGCGCATGGCGTCCTCGTGGGCCGCCAGCGGGGTGCCGGACAGGTCGAGGCGCGCCGGGACCTTCTGGCCGGGCTGCAGGCCCTGGTCGGCGCGGAACCTGCGGACCTCGGTGACCACCTGCTGGAGCGTGGTGATCTCCTGCTCGGCCGCGGCGTCGCGGAAGCCGCTGTCGCGCGGCCAGTCGGCGATGACGACGGACTCCCGGCCGGTGAGCGCGGTCCACAGCTTCTCGGTGACGAACGGGACGACCGGGTGCAGCAGCCGCAGCATCACGTCCAGGACCTCGCCGAGCACCCGGCGGGACGCGTCGGCCGCCTCGCCGCCCCGGGCGAAGGTGGTCTTCGACAGCTCGACGTACCAGTCGAAGACCTCGTCCCACGCGAAGTGGTAGAGGACGTCCGACAACTTGGCGAACTGGTAGTCCTCGTAGTACGCGTCGACCTCGGCGACCACCGTGTTCAGCCGGGACAGGATCCAGCGGTCGGCCGCCGACAGCCGCTCGGCCGCGGGCAGTTCGCCCTCGACCGTCGCGCCGTTCATCAGCGCGAAGCGCGTCGCGTTCCAGATCTTGTTGGCGAAGTTACGGGACGCCTGGACCCAGTCCTCGCCGATCGGCACGTCCACACCGGGGTTGGCGCCCCGGGCGAGGGTGAAGCGGACCGCGTCCGAGCCGTACTGGTCCATCCAGTCCAGCGGGTTGACCGCGTTGCCGAAGGATTTGGACATCTTCTTGCCCAACTGGTCGCGCACCATGCCGTGCAGGGCGATGGTGTGGAACGGCGGGGTGCCGTCCATCGCGTACAGGCCGAACATCATCATCCGGGCGACCCAGAAGAACAGGATGTCGTAGCCGGTGACCAGGACGGAGTTCGGATAGAACTTCCGCAGGCTGCCGGTGTCCTCCGGCCAGCCGAGCGTGGAGAACGGCCACAGGCCCGAGGAGAACCAGGTGTCCAGGACGTCGCTGTCCTGGTGCCAGCCCTCGCCGGACGGCGGCCGCTCGTCCGGTCCGACGCACACGACCTCGCCGTTCGGCCCGTACCAGACCGGGATCCGGTGGCCCCACCACAGCTGGCGGGAGATGCACCAGTCGTGGAGGTTGTCGACCCAGTCGAAGTAGCGCTTGGCCATGTCCTCCGGGTGGATCTTCACCCGGCCGTCGCGGACCGCGTCGCCCGCGGCCTTGGCCAGCGGGCCGACCTTGACCCACCACTGCATGGACAGCCGCGGCTCGATGGTCGTCTTGCAGCGCGAGCAGTGGCCGACGGAGTGGACGTACGGCCGCTTCTCGGCGACGATCCGGCCGTCGGCGCGCAGCGCGCCGACGATGGCGCTGCGGGCCTCCAGCCGGTCCAGGCCCTGGAAGGGGCCGTGGGCGGTGATGACCGCGTGCTCGTCCATGACGGTCAGGCTCGGCAGGCCGTGGCGCTGGCCGATCTCGAAGTCGTTCGGGTCGTGGGCCGGGGTGACCTTGACCGCGCCGGTGCCGAACTCCGGGTCGACGTGCTCGTCGGCGACGACCGGGATGCGGCGGCCGGTGAGCGGCAGTTCGATCTCGGTGCCGATCAGGTGGCGGTAGCGCTCGTCGTCGGGGTGGACGGCGACCGCGGTGTCGCCGAGCATCGTCTCGGCGCGGGTCGTGGCCACGACGATGGACTCGTCGCCCTCGCCATAGCGGATCGAGACCAGCTCACCGTCGTCGTCCTGGTACTCCACCTCGATGTCGGAGATGGCCGTCAGACAGCGCGGGCACCAGTTGATGATCCGCTCGGCGCGGTAGATCAGCTCGTCGTCGTAGAGCTTCTTGAAGATGGTCTGGACGGCCTTGGACAGCCCCTCGTCCATCGTGAAGCGCTCGCGGTTCCAGGCGACGCCGTCGCCCAAGCGCCTCATCTGGCCGGAGATCTGCCCGCCCGAGCCGGCCTTCCACTGCCACACCCGCTCGACGAACGCCTCGCGGCCCAGGTCGTGGCGGGAGACGCCCTCCTTGGCGAGCTCGCGCTCCACCACGTTCTGCGTGGCGATACCGGCGTGGTCCATGCCGGGCTGCCAGAGCGTCTCATAGCCCTGCATGCGCTTGCGTCGAGTGAGCGCATCGATGATGGTGTGCTCGAAGGCATGCCCGAGGTGCAGGGAGCCGGTGACGTTGGGCGGGGGGATGACGATGGTGTAGGGCTCTTTGCCGCTGTTCTCGTCCGCCTCGAAGTAACCGCGCTCTACCCAGCGCTCGTACAGCTGCCCCTCTACATCGGCCGGCGCGTACTGGGTCGGCAGTTCGGGGTGGCTGTTGGGCCCGCTGTCGGGGCGCTGCTGAGAGTTCTCGGTCACGAGCGCAGTCTAAAGGGCCGCGGCACTCCGTTACGAACAAGTTGTGGCCCCGCCGCAAAGGGAGGGCTTCCCGTCAGGAAGGATGTTGCGCACCTGTCATGCGCATCGATAGAGAGGGCACGATGAGCTACCACCAGCCGCCGCCGCAGCCCGGCCCCTACGGGGCGCAGCCGGGTCCGTACGGCGCCGGCCAGTCGCCCGTGCCCAATAATCCCTACACCCAGCAGCCCGGCTATGGCTATCCGCCCCAGGGCGGCCGGCCGGGCGGACAGCCCGGCGGACAGCCCGGCGGGCAGCCTGGCGGCTACGGCGGCTCCGGTACGTACGGGGGCTACGGCCGGCCGAGCCCTTATGGCCAGCCGAATCCGTACGCCCAGCCACCACAGCAGCAGATACCGCCGCAGCAGCAGATACCGGGCGCCGGCTACGGCTATCCGCCGCCGCAGCCCCAGCCGCCCGTGCCGGGCCGCCGCCGGGGCGGAGCCGTGGGCATCGCGGTGGGTGTGGTGGTGGCCCTGGGGGCCGTGGCCGGCGGGGTCTACTACTTCGCGCTGGGCGGGGGCGATGACGGCCCGTTCAAGCTGACCACCCCGAAGACGGTCGCCGGCGACTACCAGCGCCAGGGGGCCGGCACGGACGAGAACGACCTGTCCGAGTCCGGCAAGAAGGACCTCCAGCAGGTGCCGGTCGTCAAGGATCCGCATCTGGTGGCGGCCGACTACCAGTCCTCCGGGAAGAACATGATGAAGTTCACCGGGGTCTGGGGCGATGTGACCGATCCGAAGCGGGGCGCGGACCTGTCCTTGGCGGTCATCGTCAAGGCGCTGCAGGACAACGGCACGGCGCAGGCCCAGGGCAGCGCCCAGGAGTTCTCCCCCGACGGCTTCGATGGGGACGTCCTGAAGTGCCAGACGTTGAAGTTCACCTCGGATCAGGGATCCGTCGAGGCACCCGCGTGCGTCTGGGGCGACAAGGACACCTTGGGCGTCACCGTGATGGTGGACCCGGCGGCCGCGGTCCTGGGCGGCGGGGGCATGTCACTACGGGATGCCGCGGAGCTCACCGTCAAGGTGCGCAAGGACGCGCGCGTGGAGATCGACGGCTAGATCAACAGCTAGCAACAACCGGCAACAAAGCGAAGAAGGACAGACATGAGCTACAACCAGCCGGGCCCGTACGGCCAGCAGCCCCAGCAGCCGGGTCCCTACGGGCAGGGCGGCGCGGCCGGACAGCCCGGCTACGGCTACCCGCAGCAGCCACCGCAGCAGGCCGGCGGCTACGGTCAGCCGAACCCGTACGGCCAGCCCCAGCCGCCGCAGCAGCCCGGGTACGGCCAGCCGCCGCAGGCCCAGCCCGGGTACGGCTACCCGCAGCAGCCGGCCGACCCGTACGGCCAGCAGCAGTACGGGCAGCCGGGCATGCCCGGGCCCTACCAGCCGACGCCCCCACCGAGCGGTGGCAACAAGAAGGGCCTGGCGATAGGCATCGGCGCGGTGGTCGTGGTGGCCGCGGTGGTCGGCGGGTTCCTGGTGTTCAACAACAAGGACGACGACGGCAAGGGCGGCGGCGGCAACAAGGGCGGCGGCAAGAACGTCGTCGCGGACGACGGCAAGCGCTACAAGCTGATCACGCCCGCGACGGTCGCCGGCGAGTACACCAAGGACGCCTCCAAGGGCGGCGACACGCTGACCGAGAGCGACAAGGCCGACTTCGAGAAGCTCGGCGTCTCCAACCCGCAGTCCACCGGCGCCAGCTACAAGGCCGGCGAGGGCATGAGCCAGAAGGTCCTGAGCTTCAACGGGCTGTGGGGCAAGATCGACAACCCGCAGGCCGTGGTGGACGGCGCCTTCGCGAAGATCTCGCAGGAGGCCGAGAAGGACTCCAGCGTCGGCAGCGGCGGCACCGCCAAGCTCGAGGGCAGCCCGCAGGCGGTCACCCCGGCCGGCCTCGACGACGCCGTGATGAAGTGCCAGAACGTGAAGTTCACCGGTGCCGCCGGGACCACCAAGAGCTTCACCATCCCGATCTGTATGTGGGGCGACAAGAGCACCATCGGCTATGTGGTGGTCTCCGACGTCTCGGCCGCGCTCTCCGGCGGGGGCACGTCGATCGACACCGCCGCCGAGATCACCGCGAAGGTCCGCAAGGACGTCCGCGTGGAGATCAAGTAGCCGCCCGCTCAGCGAAGTTCACAGGCCGCAGCCCGGAGGGGATACTCCACACGATGAGCTACAACCAGCCGCCGCCGCAGCCCGGCCCCTACGGCGGAGGCCAGCCGGGCCCCAACCCGTACGGGGGCGGCCAGCCCAATCCGTACGGCGGGGCGCAGCAACCGCCCTCGGAGCCCAATCCGTACGCGCAGCAGCAGCCGGGCTACGGCTACCCCCAACAGCCGTCACAGCAACAGGGCTACGGCTATCCCCAGCAGCCGAACCCCTACGGCCAGCAGCCCCAGCCCCCCTTCCCCGGGCCCGCCGCGCCCGCCGGGGGCCGGAACAAGACCAAGATCATCGCGATCACGACGGCCGGCCTTGTGGTGGTCGGCGCGATCGTCACCGGCGCCGTGGTGCTCAACAAGGGCGACGACAAGCCCAAGGCGATGAAGCTGGTCACCCCCAAGACGCTGGACGACGGCACGTACACGCTGGACAAGGGCACCAAGGACCTGGAGAACGAGGGCACCAGCGTCCAGGACCGCATGCCCGAGGGCGCCACCTCGGTCCTGGCCCAGTACACCCGCGCCGAGGACTCCAACTCGGGGCTGGCCTTCTCCGGCGTGTACGGGGAGTTCAGCGACCCCGACAAGGTCCGCGACGAGATGTTCAAGGGCTTCTCGGGCGGCGACGCCTCCCCGAGCGTCGAGGAGAAGCGCAAGAAGTTCCAGCCCGAGGGCGCCGACGGGCCGAGCATCGAGTGCGAGGTCGTGAAGATGTACGACCGCATCTACGCTCCGGCCTGCGCCTGGGCGGAGAAGACGGACGCCGCGATGGTGCTGGATGTGAACGCGGAGAACACGACCGCGGACGACGCCGACATGGAGGCGTTCGCGAAGGTGACCGCGGGCATCTACAAGGCCACCCGCAAACCCGCCTGAGAGGCGCGCTGACGCCGTAAGACGCGAGGAGGGCCCCGGGAAGATCCCCCAGGGCCCTCCTCGCGTCTTGTGGCTGCCGGCCATGCCCCGGCCGAGGCGGCGCTCGGGCCTGTGTCCCCTGACCCCGCTCAACTTCCCTCTCCGGGGCTTCAGCAGGCGGTCCGCCCGTGCGAGCGTGCTGTGATGCGCGTCTATATGGATCTGCTGAAATACGGGGCAGCTCGCCGGCTGATCGCTGCCACCGCCACCGGCAAATTCGGCTTCGCGATCTTCCCGCTGGCCACCGTGCTCCTCGGCCACGGCTCCTCCGGGTCCTTCCTGGACGCCGGGGCCGTCGCCGGTGCGTGGAGCACGGGCGGCACCATAACGGGGCCGCTGCGCGGACATCTGGTCGACCGCTACGGCCACCGCGTGCCGCTGGCCGCCTTGGCCCTGCTCACCGCCGTTGCCGCCACCGGCCTGGCCACCACCTCGGGGACCACGCAGCTGATCTGCTTCGGCGCGCTCGCCGGCGCCGCCGCCCCACCCATCGTGGCCGGCATCCGGCCCTTATGGACCCAGGCGGTTTCGCGGGACCTGGTGCACAGCGCCTACGCCCTGGACGCCGTCCTCACCGAAGTGACCAAGATCTGCGGACCGCTCCTCGCGGCCGTGGCGGCCGCATACTCCCCACAGCTGGGTGTGGTCACCGCCGGAGCCCTCCTGGTGACCGGCACCTGCCTGGTGGTCCTCCACCCGCCGACGGATCGCCCTTCCGTCGCATCAGGTACCGACTGGGGCGTCCTGGCCTCCCCCGCGCTGCGGCTACTGTGTGCCGCCAACATCTGCGCGGGCCTGTGCCTCGGAGCACTGACAGTCGCCCTCCCCGCCCGGGCCGCCGAACACGGTTCAGCCGCGGACGCCGGGTGGATGTTCGCCTGCCTGGCCGTGGGCAGCGCGCTGGCCGGCACGGTCATGGGGACCCCCCGCTCGACCGCGCCGATCACCGGATATCTGACCGCCTTCGTCTGGCTCACCCTTGCTTTGACTCCCCTGACCATCGCCTCGGCATCGCCGCTTTTGGTGGTGCTGCTGATCAGCGCCGGAGCCGCGTTCGCGCCCATGACGATCTGCCTGTTCGAGCTGCTGGACGCCCATGCCCCGCGACACACAGCCGTCGCGGCCATGATGTGGATGGTCGCGGCGGAAGAGCTTGGGATCGCCGCCGGGACGGTCACCGCAGGGGCAACGGCTCAGCACGCTGGTGCCTGGTTGGCCCTCTTCACCGCGGCGGTCGGCGGTGGACTCGGTGCCCTTGTCGTCGTCACGTACAGGGCACGCCTCCAGCGAGAGAGGCGCAGCGGTTTGCGGTGAGTATGAGACGGCGACACGCTGTCGCGTCGGCGTGTCGCCGCCTCATACTCACCGCAAAGTCAGGCAGCGATTCCGAAGCCACCGGGGCCTGGGGTCGCCTCGAACCCGAGGAGCCTTCCGCTGGTGCCGGAGTGGGCGCGGCGGGCCTTGCGACCGCTGGACGGCATGGTCCGGACGCCGCGTGCAGGCACGTCTCGCGCCTTCGGCGCAAAGCGGCCAGCAGCGGGAAAGGGGAGGAGCGGCGGAGGCATCGTCGCCGTCCAGCCCAATGGGTCGTCACCGGCAGGCGGGGCGGTGAGGGTCGCCCGAAACGGTGGACGCCGGTCCGGTTGGGGCCCTCCTCCACCCCCCTCTTAAAAAGATGCTTGCTCTACATCAAGTACTGCATCAAGTGTTTTTCTGAGAGGGGATGGGTGGAGAGCCGACTGGCCGGCTTGGCCACCGTGCGGCAGCAGCTGCGGCGGAGCGTAGCGGAGCCTGTCTTGAGCTCAGCCACCCGCCGGGCCGAGGAACCGGGACACCGGGCCAGCCGCCCCCTTCCCCTCTCCTGCCGGCGCTGCGGACCCGGAGGGTCCGAGACGAAACCCGCACCCGCCCGAACCGAATGCCGCGAGACGGCGTATAGGCGCAGGCGAAGCGGAGCGTTCAAGCCGCGATGTCGAAAGCCTCGTGGTGTGGGGTGAGTTCGAACCACAGGAGCCTTCCGCTGGTGCCGGAGCGGTGGTCGGTGAGCGGGTAGCCGCCCCAGTTGTCCGCGCACAGGCGGACGAGGAGGAGGCCGCGTCCGTGGGTGGCGTCGGCGGCGTCGGCCGCCTCGGTGAGTGCGTTGTGGTGGGTGAGCGGGCCGGGTGGGGTGTGGAAGGGGCTGGGGATGCGTGGATTGGAGTCCCAGACGATGACCCGGAGGCGGCTCTCTTCCATGTTGCGGAGGCGGAGCTGTGCCGGACCGTCGGAGTAGTGGAGGGCGTTGGTGACCATTTCGCTGGTCAGCAGCTCGGCGGTGTCGGCGAGCCCGGTCATGCCGTGGCTGTGGAGTACGACGCGGAGGGTGGCCCTGGCGACGCGGGCGGCCCGGGCGTCGTGCGGCAGGCGGAGCGAGTAGGTCCACGGTTGGCTGGATGGCTCCAGGCAGCGGGCCTGCGGCGATACGGTGGGCATGGAAGTCTCCTGGTGGGAGGTGACATTGGCTGGCGCCGCGCGGTGTCGTTGCCGTCCCCTCGCTGCAGTCGGGCAGGCCGGTGCGCTTCCGCGTTGTGCGGCGGGCCAGTTGAGTGGCTTGCCTCACACCGTAGAGTGACTGCATGAGTTATTAGGCACTCTCGCGCAAAGTCGTTAGAAACACGCTCGTGTGGGTGACAGGCGGGCGCCGTGGATGGACGAGGAGTACGGGACGATGACCGCCAGACCGGCGCCGACCGCGCGTCGGCTGCGCCTCGGGGCCGAACTGCGAAGACTCCGCGAGCGCGCGGAAATGAGCTCAACCGACTCCGGACGCCTGCTCGGTACGAACCAGACCCAGATCAGCAACATCGAGTCGGCCCGGTTCGGCGTGAGCGCGGAGCGCGTACGGGTAATGGCGCGCAACTACGACTGCTCGGACCACGAGCTGGTCGACGCCCTGGCGAAGATGGCAGGTGAACGACACCGGGGCTGGTGGGATGAGTACCGGGGCACTCTGCCGTCCGGCCTGCTCGACCTCGCTGAGCTGGAGCATCACGCGGCGAGGCTGCGCACGGCGTACACGGCCCACATCCCCGGCCTGTTGCAGACGACGGAGCATGCCCGCGAGGTCTTTACGCACGGGGTGACCAAGCTGTCGCCGCCGGAGATCGAGCACCGGGTGTCGTTCCGGGCGAAGCGGCAGGCAGTGCTCTACCGGGATGCCCCGGTGCCGTACCACGCGATCGTCCACGAGGCGGCGCTGCGGATGAAGTTCGGCGGCCCCAAGGTGGCCCGTCGGCAGCTCGAGTATCTGCTGGAGATGGGTGAGCGGGAGCATGTCACCGTTCTGGTGATCCCGTTCGACGCCGGAGCCTATCCAGGCTCCGGGCAGTCGATCTGCTACGCGGACGGGCCCGTCGCCCGGCTCGACACCGTGCAGTTGGACCAGTCCCATGGGCCGGTGATGGTGGATACCGAGGAGGAGCTGACCAAATACCGGGGGCTCTTCGAACGGCTGGACGCCGTCACCCTGAAGGAGCAGGATTCGCGGGACTTCATCTTCGGCATCGCGCAGAGCCTGTAGGGGAACGGAACATGCTTCAGCCTGACTGGCAGCGATCGTCGTTCTGCAGCGAGGGCAACGCCTGCGTCTACGTCGCCGCCGCAGGCGACGGCGCGGTCCTGCTCCGCGAGAGCGACCAGCCCGACGTCGTCCTGACGACGAACCGGCGCACGCTGTACGCATTCATATCGGGAGTCAAGGCAGGCGCGCTCGACGACGTGGGATGACCGCGTCAGCCCACCTGAGCGGCGCATCGCACGGGAGATCTGAAGGGGAGATGGCGTTGTCCACGCTCGGCTGGCGGAAGTCCCCGTACAGCGAAGAGGCTTCGTCCTGCGTCTACGTCGCCGCCGCGGACGACGGCGCGGTCCTGCTCCGCGAGAGCGACGAGCCCGACGTCGTCCTGGTGAACGACACGACGCACGCTGCGGGCGTTCATATCGAGGGTCAAGGCGGGCGCGCTCGACGACGTGTCGTGACCTCCCGGGCGTCCGAGGTGCCTGAGAGGCGCGCTGAGGCCCATAGGACGCGAGGAGGGTCTCGGGGGAAACCCCGGGACCCTCCTCGCGTTTTACAGCGCCTCACGGCGCCGTAGGCGCCTTACGCGCTCTTCTCGTGGCGCTCGCCCGGCTCGCTGCCGCGGCTGCGCGGCACGAGGGTCGGGTTGACGTTGGAGTGGACGACGTCCTCGGTGATGACGACGCGGGCGACGTCCTTGCGGGACGGCACCTCGTACATCGCCGACATCAGGACCTCTTCGATGATGGCGCGCAGGCCGCGCGCGCCGGTGCCGCGCAGGATCGCCTGGTCGGCGATGGCCTCCAGGGCGGGGCGGTCGAAGTGGAGCTCCACGCCGTCGAGTTCGAAGAGCCGCTGGTACTGCTTGACCAGCGCGTTCCGCGGTTCGACGAGGATCTGCAGCAGCGCCTCGCGGTCCAGGTTGTGGACGGAGGTGATGACGGGGAGGCGGCCGATGAACTCCGGGATCATCCCGAACTTCACCAGGTCCTCCGGCATGACCTCCTGGAACTGGTCACTCGCCTCGATCTCGCGCTTGGAGCGGATCGTGGCGCCGAAGCCGATGCCCTTGGCGCCGGCCCGCGACTCGATGATCTTTTCCAGACCGGCGAAGGCACCGCCCACGATGAACAGCACATTCGTCGTGTCGATCTGGATGAACTCCTGGTGCGGGTGTTTGCGGCCGCCCTGCGGCGGCACCGAGGCGGTGGTGCCTTCCAGGATCTTCAGCAGCGCCTGCTGAACGCCCTCGCCGGAGACATCACGGGTGATCGAGGGGTTCTCGCTCTTGCGGGCCACCTTGTCGATCTCGTCGATGTAGATGATGCCCGTCTCGGCCTTCTTGACGTCGTAGTCGGACGCCTGGATCAGCTTCAGGAGAATGTTCTCCACGTCCTCGCCGACATAGCCCGCCTCGGTGAGGGCGGTGGCGTCGGCGATGGCGAAGGGGACGTTCAGCATCCGGGCGAGGGTCTGCGCCAGCAGGGTCTTACCGGAGCCGGTCGGGCCGAGAAGCAGGATGTTGGACTTCGCCAACTCGATGCCGTCGTCCCGGTTGTGCGCGCTGTTCTCGCCCGCCTGAACCCGCTTGTAGTGGTTGTAGACGGCGACGGAAAGCGCCTTTTTCGCGGCCTCCTGGCCGACGACATAGCCCTCGAGGAACTCGTAGATCTCACGCGGCTTGGGAAGTTCCTCCCAGCGCACCTCGGAGGTCTCGGCGAGCTCTTCCTCGATGATCTCGTTGCAGAGATCGATGCACTCATCGCAGATGTACACACCCGGGCCCGCGATGAGCTTCTTCACCTGCTTCTGGCTCTTCCCACAGAACGAGCACTTGAGCAGGTCGCCGCCGTCACCGATGCGTGCCACGAGGTGATTCCCCTTCGCCTTGGATCCGCTCAGTTTCGCGAATCCGGGTGCTTGCGCTGCGCTTTCTGCTTCTGTTACCGGGGGCCGACCCCAGCCCCCTATGACGGTACCTTGCCCAGGGCCCGGTTCGGGCCCCCCTTGGCCCTACTCGGTACAAGGGGGGCGCCGATACCGGAGTTCAGCCCAGGCCCACCGACGTCTTGCGGGTCGAGACGATCTGGTCGATCAGACCGTACGACAGCGATTCCTCGGCCGTGAGGATCTTGTCCCGCTCGATGTCGTCGCGGATCTTCTCGATCGGCGTCGTGGAGTGCTTGGCCAGCATTTCCTCGAGCTGCGAACGCATCCGCAGAATCTCGTTGGCCGCGATCTCCAGGTCGGAGACCTGACCGCGGCCGGTCTCGCTGTACGGCTGGTGGATCAGCACGCGGGCGTTCGGCAGCGCCATCCGCTTACCGGGCGTGCCGGCGGACAGCAGCACGGCCGCGGCGGAGGCCGCCTGGCCCATGCAGACCGTCTGGATGTCGGGCTTCACGAACTGCATCGTGTCGTAAATGGCGGTCAGCGCGGTGAACGAGCCGCCGGGCGAGTTGATGTAGATCGAGATGTCACGGTCGGGGTCCATCGACTCCAGGCACAGCAGCTGCGCCATGACGTCGTTGGCGGAGGCGTCGTCGATCTGCACGCCGAGGAAGATCACGCGCTCTTCGAAGAGCTTCGCGTACGGGTCGTACTCCCGGATGCCCTGGGAGGTCCGCTCGACGAAGCGCGGGACGACATAGCGGGCCTCGGCCTGCGGGCCGGCGTAGCGGGCGTACAGACCGCTGCCGGGGAAGTTCTGGGTGTTCACATGCACCGTCCTGGTGATGAGCAGTGGGCTGGGTCGGCTGGGAGCGGGCGGCTCAGGCCCCGGTGCCGCCACCGCCCGGGATGTGTGCGGCGGAGGCGATGACCTCGTCGACCAGGCCGTACGCCTTGGCCTCCTCGGCCGAGAACCAGCGGTCGCGGTCCGAGTCGCGAGTGATCTGCTCAACGGTCTGGCCGGTGTGGAACGCGGTCAGGTCGGCCATCTTCTTCTTCGTGCGCAGCAGCTGCTCGGCGTGGATCTTGATGTCCGACGCGGAGCCCGCCAGGCCCGCGGACGGCTGGTGGATCAGGATCTCGGCGTTCGGCAGCGCGAAGCGCTTACCGGGGGTGCCCGCGCTCAGCAGGAACTGGCCCATCGAGGCGGCGAGGCCCATGGCGATGGTGATCACGTCGTTCTTGATGTACTGCATGGTGTCGTAGATCGCCATGCCGGCCGTGATCGAGCCGCCCGGAGAGTTGATGTAAAGGTTGATGTCCTTGTCCGGCTCCGCCGCGAGGAGCAGCAGCTGCGCGGTGATCTTGTTGGCGATGTCGTCGTCGACCGGCTGGCCGAGGAAGATGATCCGCTCACCGAGCAGCCGGTTGTAGACCTGGTCGCCGAGGCCTCCGAAGGTCGGCTCGCCGGCGGCGGAAGGCATCGTATTCGTCACGTATCCACCTGCTCGTCTCTGACGGCGACTGGCCGTCTCAGCGTCTTCTTCTGGGACGCGGGGGCGTAACCGCCGGTACGCTCCGGCGGGCTCGTGGGACTCCCCTGCCCTCGTATCTACGGACCCTAACGCGCTGGTCGGCGGCGGCCATCCCGCATCAGGAACTGTTCGCTCTGAGCGCAGGTTCCGGCCGGTGGCGGGGGTGCGCGGGGGGCCGGGCGCGGGCTTACGAGGCGGGGGGCCGCCAACGGGGCACGGGGGCCGCCCAGGGCGCCTCACAGGGGCCGCCAGGGGCCCGTGGAACCACGAACGGGCCCGGACGCGCTCAGACGTTCGGACCCGTTCGTATGCGGGCTGCGGAGGGCGGCCGGGCGATCAGCCCTCGGCCTTCTCCCCACCCTTGTCGGCCTCGGCGACCTCGGCGGCCTGCTCGGCCTCGTTGTCGGACTCCTCGGCGGTCGGCTCCTCGGAGGTGGCCTCGACGGTCTCGCCGGTCTCGTCCTCGTCGTCTTCGAGGTCGACCGTCTCGCCCTTGTCGTCAACCACCTTGGCGGCCTCGACCACGACCGCGAGCGCCTTGCCCCGGGCGACCTCGCCCACGAGCATCGGCACCTGGCCGCCCTCGACGACTGCCTGGGCGAACTGGTCCGGGCTCATACCGGAGGACTGCGCACGGCGCATCAGGTGCTCGGTGAGCTCCTCCTGGCCGACGGACAGCTTCTCCTTGTTGACCAGCTCGTCGAGCACGAACTGGGTCTTGATGCCCTTCTCGGCCTGCTCCTTGAGCTCGGCCTCGAACTCCTCGGCGGTCTTCTCCTGCATCTCCAGGTAGGCGTCGAGGGTCAGACCCATCTGGCCGAGCTGGTGGTGCTCCAGGTTGTGCTTACGGGTCTGGATCTCGTCCTCGAGAAGCTTCTCGGGGATCGGGACCTCGACCAGCTCAAGCAGGGCATCCAGCACCTTCTCCTGGGCCTGGGTGGCCTGGTCGAACTTCTTCGACCGCTCCAGGCGCGTACGGGTGTCGCCGCGCAGCTCCTCGAGGGTGTCGAACTCGCTGGCCAGCTGGGCGAAGTCGTCGTCCAGCTCGGGCAGCTCACGGGCCTTGACCTCGGAGACCTTGACCGAGACCTCGGCCTCCTTGCCCTTGGCGGAGCCGCCCTTGAGCTCGGAGGTGAAGGTGGCGGAGCCGCCGGCCTCCAGGCCGGTGACCGCCTCGTCGATGCCCTCGAGCAGCTCACCGGAGCCGATCGTGTAGTTGACGCCGTTGGCCACGCCGTCCTCGAGGACCTCGCCCTCGACCTTGGCCTCGAGGTCGACGACCACGATGTCGCCCTCGGCGGCGGCGCGCTCGACCGCGCTGGTGGTGGCGAAGCGGTCGCGCAGCTGCTCGACGGCCTTGTCGATGTCCTCGTCCGAGACCTCGACGGAGTCGACGGTGACCTCGATGCCGGAGTAGTCCGGGATCTCGACCGTCGGGCGTACGTCCACCTCGGCGGTGAAGGCCAGCAGCTCGTTGTCCTTGAGCTCGGTGATGTCGACCTCGGGCTGGCCGAGCGGGTTCAGCTCACCCTCGTTGACCGCCTCGGTGTAGAACTTCGGGAGCGCGTCGTTGACGGCCTCCTCCAGCACGGCGCCGCGGCCGAACCGCTGGTCGATGACGCGGGCCGGGATCTTGCCCTTGCGGAAGCCGGGCACCGTGACCTGCTGGTTGATCTTCTTGTACGCCGCGTCGAGGCTGGGCTTGAGCTCCTCGAAGGGCACCTCGACAGTGAGCCGAACCCGGGTCGGGTTCAGGGTCTCCACGGCGCTCTTCACGGTTCGGTCTCCTTGGGGCTGACTTCTTGGTGTTCTGCTGCGTTGCTGTCGTGCGTTTCAGCGGATCGCGCCCGGCAGAGAAAGTCACAGACGCGCAGCTTGCATAGTAACCGCACGCATGACGCGGCCCACAATGCGATCTTGCGCTCATGACAAACGTGATGGTGGTCGGGGTGGCCGGATTCGAACCGACGACCTTCCGCTCCCAAAGCGGACGCGCTACCAAGCTGCGCCACACCCCGCCGGTGCGACACGTAGGGTACATGCCCGCGCGGGCCCCGGCTGCCGCTTTTTCGACTGGTGGGCAAGGGTGTGCGGGATGTGGTGCGGACCCGCTACGATGCTTCCCGTGCCGCGGGTCGAGCGATCACGCTCGGCGGCCGCGCCCGGGACATCCGGCGAGGCGGCGGCACAGGCGGGCGTAGCTCAATGGTAGAGCCCCAGTCTTCCAAACTGGCTACGCGGGTTCGATTCCCGTCGCCCGCTCCATGCCTCATGGCCCGGTTGCTCGGGGTTTCTCCCGGCGCCGGGCCGTATGTGTTTCGCAGGGGCCTGACCTTATGCGGGGTCCGGGACCCGTCTTACGGGCCCCGGGGGTCCTTCGGGTCAGATGTCGATTTCGCTGATCGAGTGCGTCACCGAGTCGAGGAAGTCCTGGATGTTCGGCGCCAGGTCGGACGATGCGAGCAAGAAGCCGAAGAGCGCCGCCACGAGAGCCGGCCCCCAGGTGATCTTGCCGTTGCGCACCATCAGCACAAGGATGATGCCCACCAGCACCACCAAAGACACAGATATGACCACGCCTGATCACACACCCTCGGTCGCTACGCATCTCACCGGCCCGGAAGCACGCGACCTCGCACACCCCCGCAACACCATCGTGCCATCAACTCCCGCCGCGCTGGAGCCGCGTGGCGGGAACCGCAGGCCCGTCGCCCCGCAGCTCATCTACCCACTGAGGGGTCCGTCGATGCGGCGCCGGACGAGCCCGGCACTCGTGATGCCGCCCACAATTCGAGGACCTGCCCGACGATCAGAATTGGACTTGATCACATAGTCCGGCGGGAAATTCCAAATGCGCGGCGAGCCCGTTTCCGCGAGCCGGCACGTAACGACAAAGCGCCAATGAACCAGACATTCCGCCAGAGCCGCTTGCGGGTCGTATGTCGTCATTTAAGCAGGATGAAACCTGACAGATCGGGCATCTTGAGACTCTATCCAGTCCATCTGGATCGCTTTGTCGACTTAACCTCCACGGGTGTATGCGTCTGCCATGTATGCGATAGGCAACAAAGAACTGAACGAGGTTTTACGCAATAGCGGTTTCGGGGCTATCGTGCCTCAGATGTTCCACGCTGCCATCACTCCCCGGCGCGCAGTGTGGTCCCGGGTTCTCTCCCCCAGTTCCTGGTGGGAGGGCCTGTGACCAACTCCCTGCGCCCGCACGGTTATCAGCGGGCCCCGCTCCCCCCGGCCCGGGAGGCGGAGCCCTCTCCCCCCACACCGCACCGCGACACAGCAGGGCATCAGACGGGTCCGCCGACCGCCCCGACCGGGTCCAAGCCCAAACAGCGGGACGCGTTCTTCGACAACGCCAAGTACCTCGCGATCGTCCTGGTCGCCATGGGCCACGCGTGGGAGCCGCTGACGGACTACAGCCGGACCGCCGAAGCGCTCTACATGACGCTCTACACGTTCCACATGCCGGCGTTCATCCTCATCTCCGGCTACTTCTCGCGCAGCTTCGACATGCGGCCCGACCGGCTCAAGCGGCTCATCACCGGTATCGCGGTGCCGTATCTGGTCTTCGAGATCGCGTACACCTTCTTCAAGCGCTGGGCGGACGACGACCCCACGTACGACTTCAGCCTGCTGGACCCGTGGTACCTCACCTGGTTCCTGATCGCGCTGTTCGTCTGGCGGATGACCACCCCGATCTGGAAGATCATCCGCTGGCCCATCCCGCTCTCGCTGGCCATCGCGACGCTCGCCTCGGTCTCCCCCGACATCGGTGACGACCTCGATCTGCAGCGAGTGCTGCAGTTCCTGCCGTTCTTCGTGGTCGGGCTGCAGATGAAGCCGGAGCACTTCCAGAAGCTGCGCGGGCGCCGGATGCGGATCCTGGCCCTGCCGGTGTTCGCCTGCGCGTTCGTGTTCGCCTACTGGGCGGGCCCCCGGATGAATTCGGCATGGTTCTACCGCCGCGACAGCGTTCAGGAGCTGGCCGCGGCGCCGTGGACCGGGCCGGTGATGACCCTCGCGCTCTTCGGCTGCTCGATGGTGCTGGTTTTCTGCTTCTTCGCCTGGGTGCCGCGGCGCCGGATGTGGTTCACCGCCCTGGGCGCCGGAACCCTGTACGGGTATCTGCTGCACGGCTTCCTCGCCAAGGGTTCCCGTTTCTGGGGCTGGTACGACGCGAACCCGTGGACGCATGAGCCGCTGGGCGAGATCGTCGTCACCATCATCGCCGCGACCGTGATCACGCTGCTGTGCACCCCACCCGTACAGCGCCTCTTCCGGTTCGTGATGGAGCCGAAGATGGTCTGGGCGTTCCGGAAGGACCCGGCCGAACAGGCCCGTAAGCGCACCACCACGGCGGCCTGACCGCCTCCCTCGTATCCGAGCACGGCACAAGGCCGCGCCAGGACCGTCGTACACGGCCCCGGCGCGGCCTTCGCCGTCTCCGGCCTTCGCTGTCTCCCGTCTCCCGCCTCAGCCGGCCCGGCCGCGGCGGAGCACCGCCCGGGCGGGCAGCCCCGTCGCGAGCAGGCCCAGCGCCACCGCGGCGCCCGCGAACCCCCCGTACGTCAGCGGCGGCAGATACGGGTCCTCCCCGGTCAGGCCGCGCACCATCGGAACGAGCGTCGCCAGCGCGATCGCCGTGCCGAGCACGACCCCCGCGATCACCACCAGCAGCGCCTCCCAGCGCACCATCCCCAGGACCTGCCGCCGCGTCGACCCGATCAGCCGCAGCATGCCCAGCTCCCGGCGGCGGTCCAGGACGGTCATCACCAGCGTGTTGGCGGCGGCGACGGCCGCGAAGCCGCCGAGGACCGCGGCCATGACGGTGTTGGCCCAGACATTGAGCTCGTCCTCCTTGTCCCGGGCCGCCGCATAGCCGCCGGATCCGGTGACCTCACCGAGGGGGCGGAGCGCGGCCGCGACGGCCGCCGGTTCGGCGCCCTTGTCGTCCCGTATCAGCACATGGCTGTCGAAGGCCGAGGTCACATGGGTGGCCAGCGCCGCGCGGGGCAGTGTGACCGCCGCCAGGCCCAGTCCCCGCCCGTACGTCGCGACGACCTTCGGCGCGACGGCCGTGCCGTCCGGCAGGTACATCCGGAGCCGGTCGCCGACCTTCACACGCGCCGCGGACGCGAGGCTCGCGTCCACGGCCACCGTGGAGCGGCCGAGTGCGGCCAGGCTGCCCGTACGGACGTCGAGGTCCTGGACCGCCGCCAGATCGCGCCCGGTCCCGGAGACGCCCTGCGCCGACGCGTTCTCCAGCCACGCACCGTCGCCCGAGCCCCTGGGCACCAGGACGCCGGTGCGCAGCACTCCGACCGCCGACGCCACTCCCCGGACTGAGCCGGCGCGGGCCACGGCGTCGGCGGGCGGACCGCCGGGCGCGGAGAGGACGTGGTCGGCGACGACGCCCGCGCGCCGCTGCCCGTCCGTCGCATGGGCCTCGCTGGTGTGCATGAACACCAGCGTCGAGGCGAAGGCCATGGCGAGCACGAGCGGGGTGATCGCCGAGGCCAGGCGGCGGGCGTTGGCCCAGGCGTTGGCGGCGGCCAGGGCGGCCGGGGCCCGGCCAGCCCGCAGCGGCAGGCCGACCAGCCAGGCGCAGCCGCGGGCGACGAACGGGCCGAGCAGCCCGACGGCCAGCATGAACAGCATCACCACGCCCAGCGCGGCGTTGGCCGCGTCGTCCCCCGACGCCGCGGCCGCCACGCCCGTCAACACACCGCCGCCGGCCAGGGCCGCGATGCCCAACAGCGTGCGGATCACCCCCGGGCGGAACGGCTCGGCCGCCGCCTCGCCGAGCGCCTGGCCCGGTTTGATCCGGGCCGGTCTGCGGGCGGCCGCCAGGCCCGCGAGCAGCGCGGCGAGCAGCCCCGCGCCGACCGCGCTGACCAGCGGGATCCAGGAGACCGAGAGCTCCACCCCGGCCGGGATCGCGCCCCGGTCCCGGAGTTCTCCGAACCACCAGTGCGCGAGCGCCATACCGGGCAGCGTGCCGAGCGCGCCCGCGAGCGGGGCGACCAGCAGCGCCTCGGTGGCGATGGACCGGCGGATCTGGCGCGGGGTGGCGCCGACCGCGCGCAGCAGCGCGATCTCGCGGCCGCGCTGGCCGATGGAGAGCGCGGTGGTACCGGCGGTGGTGAAGATCGCGACCATGGTGGCGATCCCGCCGAAGGAGCCCCCGATCCCCTCCAGCAGCTCCTTGGCCCCGTCGAGACCGGGCTCCCGGGCGGCGCCGCGCCCGTCGCCGGTGTGCACACGGGCGGCGGGCACCGCCTTGAGGGCGCGTTTGAGGTCGGCCGCCAGGGCGGCGGGGGCGGTGCCGGGTCCGGGGCAAACAACAACGGCGTCGACGGTGCCGGGGTGGCCGGACAGAGCCCCCGCCTGGGGGTCGGTGAACCAGACGGCGGGACCGGAGTCCTGGGCGCCGCCCGTACGGGTGATGCCGGCGACCCGGAAGCGGTGGTCCCCGTCAGCCGCGGTCAGGGTGACGCTGCCGCCCACGCGTACGCGCGCCGCGCGGGCGGCGGCCGGGTCCAGTACGACCTCGCCCTTCCGCGGGGCCGCGCCGGAGCCGAGCGCGACCCCGGTGAAGGGGGCCGAGCCCCAGCCGTGGGCGGTCCAGGAGGCGCCGCCGCCCTGGACCGGGAAGCTCCAGTCGGGCGCGGCGGCGGCGACGCCCTGCGTGCGGGCGGCCGTGACGACGAGCGAGGCGTCGAGCCGGACCCGGTCGGGGGCGGGTTCCGACTCCTCCCGGTCCCCCACGCGCTGCTCCGCGGCGACCACGACCGGGGCGCTCGCATAGCGCCCGGGCGGCACCGTGGCCCGCAGCCCGGACTCCAGCAGGATCCCGCAGGCCGACACGATCGCGGCGGCCAGCATCAGGGCGATGAACGTGCCCGCGAAGGCGGCGGGCTTGAAGCGGACGGCAGCACGGGCAAGACCGTTGCCCAGCAGCCTCATGGGACGATCTCCCCGCGCGAGGGCGCACCGGCCGGCACGCTCGCCGTGCGGATCGGCGTGCCCGGCGCCGTACGGATCGGCATACCAGGTGCGCCGACAGCCGTACGGGCCGTGAGCCGGGCCATCCGGGCGGCGACCTCCTGGGCGGGGGCGCGCGTCATGCTGTCGGCGAGGGAGCCGTCGGCGAGGAAGAGCACGCGGTCGGCGTAGCTCGCGGCCACCGGGTCGTGCGTGACCATGACGACGGTCGCGCCGAGCGCGTCCACGGCCTGCCGCAGCAGTCCGAGCACTTCGGCGGCGGTGCCGGTGTCGAGGGCGCCGGTCGGCTCGTCGGCGAAGACGACGTCGGGGCTGGTGACGAGCGCGCGGGCGATCGCCACCCGCTGCTGCTGCCCGCCGGAGAGCCGGCCCGGGAGGCGCCTGGCGTGCTCGTGCAGCCCCACCTGGGCGAGCACGGCCCGGGCCCGGGCGCGGTCGGGGCGCGCGCCCGCGAGCCGCATCGGCAGCACCACGTTCTGCTCGACGGTGAGCGAGGGCAGCAGGTTGAAGGACTGGAAGACGAAGCCGAGGCGGCTGCGGCGCAGCGCGGTGAGCTTGTTCTCGCTCATGCCGGTGATCTCCGTACCGCCGAGCCGGACCGAACCCGCGGTCGGCCGGTCGAGGCCGGCGGCGCACTGCAGGAACGTGGACTTGCCGGAGCCCGAGGGGCCCATCACGGCGGTGAAGCTCCCCCGGGGGAGGGCGAGGTCGATACCGCGCAGGGCGTGCACGGCGCGCGAGCCGCGCCCGTACTGGCGCCGCACACCACGCAGTTCGACGGCGGCGCCCTGCGTGCCGCCGATCGCCTCCCGCCCCTCCTCCCGGCGCTCCGCGCGCCGTTCTTCGCGCCGCTTCCGCAGCCGCATGGTCTCCGCCCTTCCGAGGTCGTTGTCGATGCCTCGAACGTACGGATCAGCGGGGTGCCGGAGCCATGACGGCTGCCGCCGTTTCCGGGGTAGGGCTAGCCCCCGCCCATCCCCCGCCCCGGCGCGGCAGGGCAGGCCCGGGAAAGGGCCCGTCGCGGCCCTGGGACGGCCCTGAGAGCCCCTGGCAGGGGCGGAAGGCACCCGGGGGCCCGGAAGAGGTGGAAGCGCCGCGCTACTGGCGACAGATCAGCAGCAGCGCCCGGTCGTCGTTGACGTCCTTGGCGACGGTCTCGATCAGATGCCATGCCGCGCCGTGGAAGTTGGACGCCACATAGCGGTCGGCCTCGCCGGTCAGGCGGTCGATGCCTTCGCTGATGTCGCGGTCGGCGGTCTCCACGAGGCCGTCGGTGAAGAGCATCAGGACGTCGCCGGGGCGCAGCGTGCCCTTCGTGGGGTCGAACTGGGCGCCGTCGTAGACGCCGAGCAGCGGGCCGTCGGCGGTCTTCTCCTCCCATTTGCCGGTGCCCGCGCTCAGCTGGAGCGCGGGCAGATGTCCGGCGGAAAAGAGCTCGAAATCGCCGCTGTCGAGGTCGAGTACGAGGTGGATGGAGGTCGCGAAGCCCTCGTCCCAGTCCTGGCGCAGCAGATAGCCGTTGGCGGCCGGGAGGAAGCCATGGGGCGGCAGGGAGCCGAGGAGGCCGCCGAAGGCGCCGGACAGCAGAAGGGCGCGGGAGGCCGCGTCCATGCCCTTGCCGGAGACGTCGGTGAGGACGACTTCGAGGGTGCGGCCGCCGTTCGTACGGGCCGCGACGACGAAGTCGCCCGAGAAGGACTGCCCGCCGGCCGGGCGCAGCGCCATCTCGCGGTGCCAGCCGCTGGGCAGACCGGGCAGCTTGCTCTGTACGCGGATGCGTTCGCGCAGGTCGAACAGCATGGTGCCGCCGCGCCGCCAGGGCACCCCGACACGGCTGCGGAACTGGGCGATGAGCAGGCCGAAGAAGCCGACGGCCGCGACGACCAGGATGGTGCCCGGGGTGACCCGGTCGGAGGTGTCCTGTTCGGTGTAGGGGCCGAGGATGGCGGATTCGATGATGAGGGCGGTGGCCGCCGCCCCGTAGAGCGCGAGGAGGCTGGCCGGACGCAGCACCAGGCCGCCCGCGACGATGGGCAGCACGAGGGCGGCGGGGGCGCACCAGTCGGGCTGGGCGATGGTGCCGAAGGCGATGGCCGGGACGGAGAGCAGCAGCATCGTGAGGGCGAGCCGGTCCGAGCCGCCCCCGCGGAAGTAGTCGACTCCGGCTTTGCGCACGCCAGTGCGAGCCCGGTGCAGCGCCTTGCGCAGCCGGGCCGTTGGAGTGTCTACGCCGCCATTCATTGCATCGGGACCCTACCCACCCGTTCGGACGCGCGTCGATTCGTGGCGCGTCGAACCACCCACCGGAGTGGGCAATCGTAAGCGAAATTCGTTCGCCTGTGCCGGAATCCGCTGCTAGGGATGGGAATATGACGATGGAGCTGCGTGTGCTCGACCCGGCCCACTGGGACGAGTGGTACAGGACGTTGATGCTCGCCTTCGGCGGGGTCCAGGAGTCGCCGGAGGAGCGCGTTCTGGACCGTGACTTGATCGAATGTCCGCGTTCGGTCGGGGCGTGGGACGGCGAGGAGATCGTCGGGACGGCGGGGCTGTTCAGCTTCCGGCTGTCGGTACCGGGCGGCGCCGTGGTGCCGGCGGCCGGGGTCACGGCGGTCGGCGTGCAGCCGACGCACCGCAGGCGCGGGGTGCTGCGCGCCATGATGCGCCGTCTGCTGGACGACGTACGCGCCGCGGGCGAGCCGCTGGCGGTGCTGACCGCGTCGGAGCCGCAGATCTACGGCCGGTTCGGCTTCGGCGAGGCCACCCGGGTCGCGCTCGCCGAGATCGACACCGCGCGGGTGGGCCTGACCGTCCCGGAGGGGGCCGACGAGGTGGCACTGCGCGCCGTGGCACCCGAGGCCGCGCTGGAGGCGTGTGAGGCGGTCTACGCCCGCCTGGTGACCGCCCGGCCGGGGATGCTGGAGCGGCGCCCGGGCTGGGAGCGCAAGCCGCTGCTCGACCCGCCGAGCGAGCGCGCGGGCGCCTCGCCACTGCGGTGCGTACTGGCCGAGCGGGACGGTGAGGTCACCGGTTATGTGCGCTTCGCGGTCAACCCGGACTGGGACCTGGCCGTGCCGAAGGGCGTGGTGATCGTGCGCGACTTGGAGGCCCTGGACCCGGCGTCCCGCGGCGCACTGTGGCGCTTTCTCTTCGATATCGACCTGACCTGCAAGATTCGCATCGGTCGCCGACCGGTCGACGACCCCTGGCAGCAGATGGTCTCCGATATCCGGCGGTGCCAGGTCCTGCTGCGCGACGACCTGTATCTGCGCCCGGTCGACGTCGGCGCGGCGCTCGAGGCGCGGACGTACGCCCTGCCGGTGGATGTGGTCCTGGAGGTCACCGACGCCTTCTGCCCATGGAACGAGGGGCGCTGGCGGCTGACCGGGGACGCCAAGGGCGCGAGCTGCGAGCGGACGTCGGATGAGCCCGGGCTGCGGCTGGACGTACGGGAGTTGGGCGCGGCGTACCTCGGCGGGACCTCGCTGTCCGCGCTGGCGGGCGCCGGCCGCGTCCAGGAGCTGCGCCAGGGCGCGCTGGCGGAGGCGTCGGCCGCCTTCCGCAGCGATGTCGCGCCCTGGCTCCCGCACACCTTCTGACCGCGCCCGCGGGCCTGCGGGGCCTAATGGCGCTGACAGTTCGGGCACCAGAACAGATTGCGGTTGGCGAGGTCCGCGGTGCGCACCTCGCCGCCGCAGATATGGCAGGGCTGTCGGTCCCGGCGGTAGACGTAGACCTCGCCGCCGTGGTCGTCGACGCGCGGCGGGCGGCCCATCGCCTCGGGGGTGTGCTCGGGGCGGACCGTGTCGATCCGGTTGTTCCGTACGCCCTCGCGCATCAGCGCCACCAGATCCGCCCAGATCGCGTCCCATTCGGCGCGGCTCAGGTCGCGGCCCGCGCGGTACGGGTCGATGCCGTGCCGGAACAGGACCTCGGCGCGGTAGACGTTGCCGACCCCCGCGACCACCTTCTGGTCGAGCAGCAGCGCGGCCACGCTGGTGCGGCTGCGGGAGACCCGGGCCCAGGCGCGGTCCCCGCCGTCCGAGGGGCGCAGCGGGTCCGGGCCGAGCCGGTCGTGCACCGCCCGCTTCTCGTCGTCGGTGATCAGCGCGCAGGCGGTCGGGCCCCGCAGGTCCGCGTACGCCTCCTGGGTGGCCAGCCGCAGCCGTACGGTGTCGGTCGGCGGCGGGGCGGGGGCCGGGCCGAGGCCCACCTTGCCGAACAGGCCGAGGTGGACATGGACCCAGCCGGTCGCCGGGAAGCCCAGGAAGAGGTGCTTGCCGTGGGCCTCGGCGTGCTCCAGCACCTGTCCGTCGATCAGCGCCGCGCCGTCGGCGAACTTGCCCTGCGGGCTGCTGGCGCGTACGGGCCGGCCGCCGAACAGCTCACTGTGGTCGGCGGCCAGCCGGTGGATGGTGTGCCCTTCGGGCATCAGGCCATCAGCCCTGCTGCGGGTGGTGGGCGGGGATCGGCGGCAGCTCGCCGGTGGCCTCGTAGGCCGAGAGCATCTCGATGCGCCGGGTGTGACGCTCCTCACCCGAGTACGGGGTGTTCAGGAAGATCTCGACAAACTTGGTCGCCTCGTCCTGCGTGTGCATCCGGGCGCCGACGCTGATCACATTGGCGTTGTTGTGCTCACGGCCGAGAGAGGCGGTCTGCTCGCTCCAGGCCAGCGCTGCGCGCACGCCCTTGACCTTGTTGGCGGCGATCTGCTCGCCGTTTCCGGAGCCGCCGATCACGATGCCGAGGCTGTCCGGGTCGGCCGCGGTCCGCTCGGCGGCCCGCAGACAGAACGGCGGGTAGTCGTCCTGGGCGTCGTAGATGTGGGGCCCGCAGTCGACGGGCTCATGTCCGGCCGCCCGGAGCCAGTCAACTAGGTGGTTCTTGAGTTCGAAACCGGCATGGTCGGAGCCGAGGTACACGCGCATGCCCCGAGTGTGACACGGCCGTGTGGTCGCCACCGCCCGGGGTACGAGTTGCGGAAGCCCTCAGTAGCACCAAGGAAACCCATAGAAACCTCGGGTAACAATCCGGAATCAAAGGTTCAGTTGATCGTGTACCTGAGTTTCACTGGCGTCGCTCGTCACCCGAGAGCAAAGGATCGAGCATGAGCGCACAACCCGCGACCAATACGGCCGAGGCGACGGCCGGATCCTCCGGCCCAGGTGCCCCGAACGACGGCCTCAAGGCCGGTCTCAAGAACCGCCATCTGTCGATGATCGCGATCGGCGGGGTGATCGGCGCCGGGCTGTTCGTCGGCTCCGGCGCCGGTATCGCCAAGGCCGGGCCCGGCATCCTCATCTCCTACGCGCTGGTCGGCCTGATGGTCGTCCTGGTGATGCGGATGCTCGGCGAGATGGCAGCCGCCAACCCCACCTCGGGTTCCTTCTCCGCCTACGCCGACCGGGCACTCGGCCGCTGGGCCGGATTCTCCATCGGCTGGCTCTATTGGTTCTTCTGGGTGGTGGTGCTGGCGGTCGAGGCGACGGCGGGCGCCGAGATCCTCGAGGGCTGGATGCCGGATGTGCCGCAGTGGGGCTGGGCGCTGATCGTGATGGTGGTGCTGACCGCGGCCAACCTGGTCTCGGTCTCGTCCTACGGCGAGTTCGAGTTCTGGTTCGCCGGGATCAAGGTCGTCGCGATCGCCGCGTTCATCGTGGTGGGCGGGCTGGCCGTGTTCGGAGTGCTGCCCGGCTCGGACAACGAGGGGGCGGGCTTCGCGCACCTCACCGACCACGGCGGGTTCCTGCCGCACGGCCCGGGGGCGATTCTCACCGGTGTGCTGCTGGTCGTCTTCTCCTTCATGGGCAGCGAGATCGTCACCCTCGCCGCCGGTGAGTCCGCCGACCCGCAGCGGGCGGTGACCAAGGCGACCAACAGCGTGATCTGGCGTGTCGCCGTCTTCTACCTGGGCTCCATCTTCGTCGTGGTGACCCTGCTGCCGTGGAACGACCCGGGGATCGCGGACAAGTCGAAGGGCAGCTACGTCGCCGCGCTCAACTCGATCGGCATCCCGCACGCGGGCCAGGTCATGAATGTGATCGTGCTGACCGCCGTGCTGTCCTGTCTGAACTCCGGCCTCTACACCGCCTCCCGGATGGCCTTCTCGCTCGGTCGGCGCGGGGACGCGCCGGCCGCCTTCGCGAAGACCACCTCGCGCGGGGTGCCGCAGACCGCGATCCTCGGGTCGGTCGTCTTCGGCTTCGTCGCGGTCTGGTTCAACTACCAGTGGCCGGACACGGTCTTCCAGTTCCTGCTGAACTCCTCGGGCGCGGTCGCGCTGTTCGTCTGGCTGGTGATCTGCTTCACCCAGCTCAGGATGCGCGGGATCATCCTGCGCGAGAACCCGGACAAACTGGTCGTCCGGATGTGGCTCTTCCCGTATCTGACCTGGGCGACGATTGCGATGATCTCGTTCGTGCTGGTCTACATGCTCACCGACAAGGACGGACGCGAGCAGGTGCTGCTGTCCGCGGCGGTGGCCGTGGTGGTCGTGGCCTTCTCGCTGATCCGCGACCGGCTCCCCGGGGCCCGGAGCGAAGGCGCCGACAGCAAGCCGAAGGAATCGGTGCTCCCTTAGGGGCCTCCCTCCCCACCGCATGGCTCAGGCGCCGGACGAACCATCTCGTCCGGCGCCTGAGTGCGTACCTACGCAAGCGAGGCCGGGGGCACCTCCCAGCGGTAGCTGGGGGAGAACCGAGCCCTAGAAAGAGGGGCCGCGGCGGCCGATCAGCTTCCAGGCGGTGGGCAGCGCGCCCATGGCCAGTGCGGCCTTCAGGGCGTCGCCGATCAGGAACGGCGTGAGGCCCGCGGCGACCGCCTGGCTGAGGGAGATGTCCGCGGCCAGCGCGAGGTAGGGGACGCCGACGGCGTAGATGATCGCCGAGCCGACCGCCATGGTGCCCACCGTGCGCAGCACCCCGCGGTCCCCGCCGCGCCGGGCCAGCGCGCCCACCGCGGCCGAGGCGAGCAGCATGCCCAGCACATAGCCGAAGGACGGCATCGCGGCGCCCGAGCTGCCCTCGGCGAACCACGGCAGGCCCGCCATGCCGAGGAGGGTGTACAGCGCGAGGGAGAGGAAGCCGCGCCGGGCGCCGAGCGAGGTGCCGACCAGCAGCGCGGCGAAGGTCTGGCCGGTCACCGGGACAGGGGAGCCGGGGACGGGCACGGAGAGCTGCGCGGCGAGGCCGGTGAGCGCGGCGCCGCCGACGACCAGGGCCGCGTCCCGGGCCAGAACCTGCCGGGAGGAAGGGGCGGACGAGGCGGCCGGCCGGGCCCGGCGGGCCGGGAAGATCACGTCCGCGAGGACCGTACCCGGGTGGACGGTGGCGGCAGAAGCGGTGCTCATCGACGGTTCTCCGAGGTGAGAGGCGGTGTGGGACACGGTGACGGTACCCGGGGGCAGGTCCGCGATCACGGTCGGCGGGCGACAAAGCCGCACCGGCCCGCTTGGAGACTTCCGGCAGCCGGCTGCCGGGCGATGGAGCGGGTACGCAGCGTCATGCGAGCGTCCGATATTCAGACATCTTGCGGCCGAATGTTGTCCTGAACGGACACCGCCCTCACACTGAGGGCGTTTTGCCCCCAGCAGCACCTCCCGTACGCACCCCTCATGTAATGGAAACCACAGACCCATGAACCGGACACCCGCGTCCACCCCGCAGGAGCGCGACGCCGAGGCGGTCGGCACCGGCCGGGCCGGCGGCGCGCCGCTGTCCCACGGCCTCAAGCAGCGCCATCTGTCGATGATCGCCCTCGGGGGTGTGATCGGCGCGGGCCTGTTCGTCAGCTCCGGCACCGGCATCGCGGCCGCCGGGCCGTCGATCGTGATCGCGTATGCGCTGTCCGGCCTGCTCGTGATGCTCGTGATGCGCATGCTCGGTGAGATGTCCGCGGCCAACCCGGCCTCCGGCTCCTTCTCCGTACACGCCGAGCGGTCGATCGGGCCGTGGGCCGGATTCACCGTGGGGTGGACGTTCTGGGTGCTGCTGTGCGTGGGCATCGCGGCCGAGGCGATCGGCGCGGCGGGGATCATGGTGAAGTGGTTCCCCGGCACCGAGTCCTGGATGTGGGTCGCCCTGTTCATGGTGGTCTTCTGCGGGACGAACCTCGCGGCCGTCGGCAACTTCGGCGAGTTCGAGTTCTGGTTCGCCGCGCTGAAGATCACCGCGATCTCGCTCTTCCTGGTCCTGGGCGTGCTGGCCATCCTCGGCGTGCTCCCGGGCACCGACGCCCCGGGCGCCGCCAACCTCACCGGGACCCATGGCTTCCTGCCCAACGGCCTCGACGGCCTCGTCCTGGGCCTGCCGGCCACCGTGTTCGCGTACGGCGGTCTTGAGACGGTCACCATCGCGGCGGCCGAGTCCGAGCATCCGGTCCAGGGGGTCGCGAGCGCGGTGCGCACCGCGATGTGGCGGATCGCGGTGTTCTACGTGGGCTCGATGCTGGTCGTGGTCACCCTGATCCCGTGGAACGATCCGTCGGTCGTCGCCGACGGCCCGTACGTGGCCGTGCTCGAGCACCTCGACATCCCGGCGGCCGGCCAGCTGATGAACGTCATCGTGCTGGTGGCCCTGCTCTCCGCGATGAACGCCAACATCTACGGCGCCTCCCGCATGGCGTACTCGCTCGCGGCGCGCGGCGAGGGGCCGTCCGTCCTGGGCGGGGTCAGCGGCGGGGTGCCCCGGGCGACCGTGGTCGCCTCCTCCACCTTCGGCTTCTTCGCGGTGCTGCTGAGCTACTGGTGGCCGGACACCATCTTCAAGTGGCTGCTCAACATGGTCGGCGCGGCCGTGCTGATCGTGTGGGGTTTCATCGCGGTCTCGCAGCTGAGGATGCGCAGGCGGCTGGAGCGCGAGACGCCCGACAAGCTCGTGGTGAAGATGTGGCTGTTCCCGTATCTGACGTGGGTGGCGCTGGCCGGGACGGTCGTCGTGCTGGCGCTGATGACCCGCGAGTCCGACACCCGCACCCAGCTGTACTTCTCGGCCGGGCTGACGGCGGCGCTCGCGGTGGTCGGATACGTACGGCAGCGGTTGGCGGCGGCGCGGGGCTGACCGCCCCGGCGTGACCCGAAGGCCCCCGTGCGACCGTGTCGCGCGGGGGCCTTCACCGTTCGTCAGGCACGCCCCGGGCCCGTTATGAGCGCTGTCCGTCGCAGGTGCCTCAGGTGTGCCTCAGTCGAAGATCGGGCCCACCGTGCGGGTGCGCTTGATCTCGTAGAAGCCGGGGATCGAGGCGACCATCAGCGTGCCGTCCCACAGCTGGGCGGCGGCGTCGCCCTTGGGCGCGGGGGTCACGACCGGGCCGAAGAAGGCGATCTGCTCGCCGTCCGGGCCGGGGACCGCGATGACCGGGGTGCCGACGTCCTGGCCGACCAGGTCGATGCCCTCCTTGTGGGAGGCGCGCAGCTCGGTGTCGTACTCGTCGGAGTCGGCGGCGTCCGCGAGCTCGGCGGGCAGGCCGGCTTCCTCGAGGGCGGCGACGATCGTCTCGCGGTTCTTCTCCAGGCCCTGGTTGTGGAAGCGGGTGCCGAGGGCGGTGTAGAGCGGGCCGAGGACGTCGCTGCCGTACTTCTGCTCGGCGGCGACGCAGACCCGGACCGGACCCCAGGCGGTCTTCATCAGCTCGCGGTACTCCTCGGGCAGTTCGTCGACCCGGGGCTCGTTGAGCACGGCCAGACTCATCACATGCCAGCGCACCTCGACCGGGCGGACCTTCTCCACCTCCAGCATCCAGCGGGAGGTCATCCAGGCCCACGGGCACAGCGGGTCGAACCAGAAGTCGGCAGGAGTCTTGGCGGTTTCGGTCACGATCTCTCCTCGAACGGACAGCCACGGAAAAGCGACAGGTGTTCCAGGAAACACGGCCGGGCGTGGCGGCCATTCCCCGATTCCCGTTGTCAGTGCCGCGTGACATGATTTCGCGTGTTCGAGTGTCCGATATTCGAGACGATGACGAGGGAGCCGCGTCTTGCCCGGCGAGAACCTGACCCGTGACGAAGCCCGAGAGCGCGCGCAGCTGCTGACCGTGGACGCGTACGACGTGGCGCTCGACCTGCGGTCCGCGGTCGGGGAGCACGCGGGTGAGGGGCCGCGCACCTTCCGCTCGACGACCACGCTGCGCTTCCGCTGCGCCGAGCCGGGGGCGGCGTCCTTCGCCGATCTGATCGCGCCGCGGGTCACCGCCGTGCGGCTGAACGGGCGGGAGCTCGACCCGAAGGCCGCCTTCGACGGCGCGCGGATCGCCCTCGACTCCCTCGCCGCGGAGAACGAGCTGGTGGTGGAGGCGCAGTGCGCCTACAGCAGGACCGGCGAGGGGCTGCACCGCTTTGTGGACCCCGAGGACGGCCAGGTCTATCTGTACACGCAGTACGAGCCGGCCGACGCCCGCCGCGTCTTCGCGAACTTCGAGCAGCCCGACCTCAAGGCCCGCTTCACCTTCTCGGTGACCGCCCCGCAGGACTGGACGGTGCTCAGCAACGGCGCGGTGGCGGCGCTCGAGCCGTGGGGAGCGGGTGACGGGTTCGCCACCACCCACTTCGCGCCGACCGAGCCGATCTCGACGTACATCACGGCGGTCGTGGCCGGCCCGTACCACTATGTACGGGACCACTACAGCCGCGCCCTGCCGGACGGCTCCGCCCTGGAGATCCCGCTGGGCGCGCTGTGCCGCGCCTCGCTCGCCAAGCACTTCGACGCGGACGACATCTTCACCGTCACCAAGCAGGGCCTGGACTTCTTCCACGACCACTTCGACTACCCGTACCCGTTCGGGAAGTACGACCAGGCGTTCGTGCCCGAGTACAACCTCGGCGCGATGGAGAACCCGGGCTGTGTGACCTTCCGTGAGGAGTTCGTCTTCCGCGGCAAGGTCACCCAGGCCTCGTACGAGCACCGGGCCAATGTGATCCTCCACGAGATGGCCCATATGTGGTTCGGCGACCTGGTCACCATGGAGTGGTGGGACGACCTGTGGCTCAAGGAGTCGTTCGCGGACTTCATGGGCGCCTTCTCGCTCGTCGAGTCGACCCGCTTCACCGACGGCTGGATCACCTTCGCCAACCGCCGCAAGGCCTGGGCGTACCGCGCCGACCAACTGCCGTCCACCCACCCGGTCACGGCCGACATCCGCGACCTGGAGGACGCCAAGCTCAACTTCGACGGGATCACCTACGCCAAGGGCGCCTCCGTCCTCAAGCAGCTGGTGGCCTACGCCGGGCGGGACGCTTTCCTGGAGGGCGCGCGCCGCTACTTCAAGCGCCATGCGTACGGCAATACGCGCCTGACCGATCTGCTGTCGGTGCTGACCGAGACCTCCGGCCGGGACATGGCCGCCTGGTCCCGGGCCTGGCTGGAGACGGCCGGGGTCAATGTGCTCACCCCGCAGGCCACCTATGACGCGGCCGGCCATATCACCGAGCTGTCGATCGTCCAGGAGGCCGCCTCCGCCGAGCACCCGACGCTGCGCCCGCACCGGGTCGCCGTCGGCCTCTACCGGCGGGCCGGCGCGGCGGCGGACGGGACCGGCGCGCTGGTGCGCTACGCGCGGGCCGAGGTCGACGTGGACGGCCCCCGTACGGTGGTGGCCGAGCTGACCGGGGCCGAGCGGCCCGAGCTGATCCTGGTCAACGACGACGACCTCACCTACTGCAAGGTCCGCTTCGACGAAGTCTCGCTGGACACCCTGCGCGCCCACCTGGGCGAGCTGACCGACCCCCTCGCGCGGGCGCTGTGCTGGTCCGCCCTGTGGAATCTGACGCGGGACGCGCTGATGCCCGCCCGCGACTTCCTGGACCTGGTGGAGCGGTTCGGTGGGGCGGAGACCGATATCGGCGTACTCCAGATGGTCCAGGCGTGGGCCCAGTCGGCGCTCCAGCACTACGCGGCGCCCGACTGGCGCGAGGAGGGCGGCCTGCGGGTCGCCGAGGGCGCGCTGCGCGAGCTGCGGCTGGCCGCACCGGGCAGCGGCCACCAGCTCGCCTGGGCGCGGTTCTTCGCCCAGACCGCCGCCACCGACCTGGACCAGCGGCTGCTGCTCGGGCTGCTGGACGGCACGGCCCGGATCGACGGACTGGATGTCGACCAGGAGTTGCGCTGGACGTTCCTGGCCTCGCTGACCGCCCAGGGCGCGGCCGACGAGTCGCTGATCGCGGCGGAGCTGGGCCGTGACGACACCGCCTCCGGCAAGCGCCACCAGGTGCGCTGCCTGGCCGCCCGGCCGTCGGCCGCGGTCAAGGCGGAGGCATGGGCGGCGGTCGTGGAGTCCGACGCGCTGTCCAACGCTCTGGTGGAGGCCACCATCGCGGGCTTCGCGCAGCCCTCGCAGGCGGACCTGCTCGCGCCGTACCAGGACCGGTACTTCGCCGTGATCGAGCGGGTGTGGCGGGAGCGGTCGATCGAGATCGCCATGTCGATCGTCCGCGGCCTGTTCCCCGCGCAGGGCGACGCCACGACCCTGGAGGCGGCCGACGCCTGGCTGACCCGCCATCCGAACGCGGCGCCGGCGCTGCGCCGACTGGTCCTGGAGGCGCGCGACGATCTCGCGCGGGCGCTGCGCGGACAGGAGTGCGACGCCCGCTCGGCCGTCTGACGGGTCTTTGTCGGCAGATCAGCTGTTTTCGGCAATCGAACGTCCGTACTTTAGGACGAGGTTGTCCGCATTTGTCGACGAGCGTGTAACAGCGGTTAGCGGGCCGGGCGGGTCCGGGAATGGCGGGGTCATGAACTCCGACACCCCGCTCTCGCCCCGCCCGCTGCACCACCTCCCGGACGGCGGCCGCAGCGTCTTGACGAGTCGTCAACTCCGTGAGCACGGCGTGACGGCGGCCGAGACCGCCGAGCGCTGCCGCCCCGGCGGACCCTGGCAGCGGATCCTGCCGGGCGTCCATCTGCTCCACCCCGGCCCCGCCACCGGCGAGGAGCGGCTGCACGCGGCGCTCCTGTACACCGCGAGCCGGGAGCGCCCTGGCCACCCGGAAGGCGCCGGTCCGGCACCCGGGACGGGCGGTGGTACGTACGGCGACGCGATGATCACCGGACTGGCGGCGCTGGCCCTGCACCGCTTCTCCGCCGCCCCCTCCCTGCGCGCCCTGGACCGCGTCGATGTGCTCGTACCGCGCGCGCGGCGGCTGCGCGGGGCCGGCTATGTGCGCTTCGTCCGCGCCGCCGCCCTGCCCTGCCCCCGGGAGATCACCGGTCTGCCGACCGCCCCCGCCGCCCGCGCGCTGGCCGACGCGGTGGCCCAGCTGTCCGACGCCTCGGCCGTCCGCCGGCTGCTCATCGAGGCCGTACACCAGGGGCACTGCGAGGCGTCGTCCGTCGTACGGGAGCTGAGCCGGGCCCGGCTGCTGTCCCGGCCGCATGTCGTCGACGCCGTCGACGCGCTGCTCGCCGAGGGGCGGGCCATGGCCGAGGCCCAGCTCTACGACATGGTGCGCGGATACTCCCTGCCCGAGCCGCTGTGGAACGTCGAGCTGCGGCTGCCCGGCGGCCCCCTGCTGGCCGGGGTGGACGCGTACTGGCCGCTGCAGGCCGTGGCGCTGGAGATCGACGCGCGCACCCCCCGCCAGGGCGGCGGGCACGATCCGCTGGGCCGCTTCACGCCCGCGGGCGAGCATATGGAGCGGCTGGGCATCACGGTCGTGCGCGTCACGCCCAAGAAGCTCCGCGAGAGCCTGGAGACGCAGGCCGCGGTCGTCCGCACCGCGCTGATCGCGTCGATCGACCGCGAGCCCACGCCCTACCTCGTGATCCGGCCCAGGTGAGCGGCCAGGTGAGCGGCGGCCCCCGGGGGGCGCGAGCCGCCCGGCGTCACCGCTTGCGCAGCAGCAGCTCGGTATTGCGGTCGTCCGCGTCGCCCGCCAGGGCCTGGCTGCGCCCCGGGGCGTTGTAGGACAGCTCGCGATAGAGCGCGGCCAGGCCGGTCTGGGACAGATCGGCGTAGTCCGTGCGGTGCGGCGCGGCCGACTCGACGAGGGTGGTGAACAGCGACAGCGTCCCGTCGTGGTTGTCCACGACCTCGATCACCCGGGCCAGCTGGGGGAAGTCCACATGCGAGGCGGTGGTGATCTCCCAGAAGGTGGAGCGCGGGGTGATCTCGTTCTTGTGGCTGTGGCCGTTGATCCACGCCAGCACCTGGGGGTGGCGCTGGAAGAGCGCCACGACCTCGTCGCCGCCGTGCCGGGCCTCGCGCGGGCGGGCCGGGTCGCGGTTCGGGTTGTCCATGCTGCGGCTGTAGTGGTGGCTGAAGACCAGGATCCGGTCGTCCTTGTGGGCCTTCAGGGTCCGCTCCAGCCAGCGCAGCTGGGCGGTGCCCAGCGACCCGGTGTAGTGGCCGCCCGGGTCGGTGGTGTCCAGGCTGATGCCGAGGAGGCCGTCGGATATCCGGAACGAGTAGTAGCAGGTGCCCTCGTCGAGGTTGGCCTTGGTGTAGCCGTGGCCGACCGGGCCGGGCCCGGTGTGGGCCGGGTCGAGGTGGGCCGCGACGAAGTCCCGCTGGGAGAAGGGCGCGCGGCGCTCGTCGGGGGTGACGGTGCGCATGTCCTTCGCGTGCGCGCGCAGCAGCTCCTTCATGACCTTGCCCGTGGGGTCGCCGCCCTTGCGCTCGTCCTTGAAGCGCTCCTCTGCCTCGGCGGCCGGGATGATCTGGAGCTTGCGGCTGCCGGTGGCGAGGTCCGCGAAGTAGGAGCCGCCGAAGGAATAGACGCCGCCGGACAGGTCGTCGTGGTTGCCGATGGTCGAGTACCACGGCAGCCGCAGCCCGGGGCTGTTGACGGTGCGCAGCGCGGCCGTAAGGAAGCCGTCGATCCGCGGGAAACCGACCTGCTTGTCGGAGTCGCGCACCGCGCTCTCCGGGTGCCAGAACGCCTTCAGCCCGCTGTTCTGCACGCCCTCGTAACGGCGCGGGTCGCCCGTGTTGGGGGTGATCCGGCCGCCGTTCATCACGCCCAGGAACCAGTCCAGCTCGATCCGCGCGTTGTTGTCGGTGTTGTCGCCGGTGGTCATGACGAAGGAGAGCGGGGAGCCGGTGGCCGGCCCGCCGCGCAACCCGTTGACCCGCTCGATGAGGGACGCGGCGCCCACCACGGTCAGCGCCTCGTGGGGCCGCCAGGCGCCCGGACGCCCGGCGCGCAGGAACTCGTACCGCAGCGGGTGCTGCACATCGGTGAGGTGCATGTCCGTGAGCTGCACGAAGGAGGCGAGCGTGGTGCGCCGGTCCTCCCGGCCGCCCTTGGCCCCGGCGAGCTCGGTGCGTACGGTACGGGCCCAGGCCGGTCCGTCGCCGAGCCTGCGGTAGGTGCCGCTGCCGCGCGGGGCGGAGAAGGTCTCCAGCGTCGTCCCGGCCTTCGAGGGGAGCGCGGGGGCGGTGACGACTCTGCGGGCGGCGGCGCGCACCTGGGCCGGCTGCGAGGCGGTCGCCGAACCGCTGCCGGGCCCGAAGGCGAGCCCGAGGCCCGTTGCGGCACCTGCGGAGGCGGTGGCGACGAGAAGGGTGCGGCGGTCGAGGGCGGCGTGGGCGGCGGACCGTATGCGGGACATGCGGGATCTCCCCGAGTGGATGCGCGGCAGCGGTCGGGCAGCGGGCTGCCCTGTCACTCCGGATCGTTGGCAGCGGGGATGGCCTGCGAGTTAACGATGCGGCAACGCCCGCCGCCGAAATGCGCACGTGGATCTTGGCGATAGCAAACGGTCATCCCGCACTCCGCAGCCGGAATCCCGCCGCTCACCCGGAGTTCACCGGACCTGGGAACGCCGACAGCACTCCGAAACGGGTTGCGCGCGGCGTACGCCCGGCGCGGAGCCGGCGTGTGCCTGTCTTGGGGACCGGACAATGGATTGGACAAGGTCGCCGGGGCCACCCGCATGATGGGAGGCACGCCAGGCACCCAGCAGCAGGCACGGAAGGTGGCCAGGCGCCCAGCAGCAGGCACAGATCGTGAAGGAGCGCGTCGTGAGGATCGGAATCGTCGGAGCCACCGGCCAGGTCGGCGGGGTCATGCGGAAGATCCTCGCGGAGCGGGACTTCCCGGTCGAGGAACTGCGCCTGTTCGCCTCGGCCCGCTCCGCCGGGCGCACGCTCCCCTGGCGTGACACCGAGATCGCCGTCGAGGACGCGGCCACCGCCGACTACTCCCGGCTGGACATCGCGCTGTTCTCCGCGGGCGGTGCCACCTCCCGGGCGCTGGCGTCCAAGGTCGCCTCGGCCGGCGCCGTGGTGATCGACAACTCCTCCGCCTGGCGGATGGACCCCGAGGTGCCGCTGGTGGTCTCCGAGGTCAACCCCGACGCCGCGGCCCACCGCCCCAAGGGCATCATCGCCAACCCGAACTGCACCACCATGGCCGCCATGCCGGTGCTGCGCCCGCTGCACGCGGAGGCGGGCCTGACCGCCCTGGTCGCCACCACCTACCAGGCCGTGTCCGGCTCCGGTCTGTCAGGTGTGGAGGAGCTGGACGGCCAGGTCCGCAAGGCCATCGACGGCGCGACCGCGCTGACCCACGACGGGGCCGCCGTGGAGTTCCCCGAGCCCGCCGTCTACAAGCGCCCCATCGCCTTCAACGTGCTTCCCTTCGCGGGCAATCTCGTCGACGACGGCCGGTTTGAAACCGACGAGGAGCAGAAGCTCCGCAACGAGTCCCGCAAGATCCTCGGGATCCCCGAGCTCAAGGTCTCCGGCACCTGCGTCCGGGTCCCCGTCTTCACCGGCCACTCGCTGCAGCTCAACGCCCGCTTCGCCAATCCGCTGAGCGTGGAGCGCGCCTACGAGCTGCTCGGGAAGGCCCCCGGCGTCGAGGTCTCGGAGATCCCCACCCCGCTGCAGGCCGCGGGCAACGACCCCAGCTATGTGGGCCGCATCCGCGTGGACGAGACGGTCGACAACGGGCTGGCGCTCTTCGTGTCCAACGACAACCTCCGCAAGGGCGCGGCGCTCAACGCCGTCCAGATCGCGGAGCTGGTGGCGGCCGAGCTCAGCTGAGCTCTCAGCCGAGCCGAGGCTCCGGGCAGCCGCGTTCCCGGCACCAGCCTCGTTCCCGGCACCTGACAGGCGCCCCGCGGCGCCGGGCGATTACCGCGGGCGGCGGATGGGCCTTGCGTGGAAGGATGGCCGAAACGTCGTATTCGAAGGAGATGCCCAGGTGCCTGGAACGAACCTGACCCGCGAAGAGGCGCAGCGGCGGGCGCGGCTGCTCAGCGTCGACTCGTACGAGATCGAGCTCGATCTCTCCGGCGCCCAGGAAGGCGGCACCTTCCGGTCGGTCACCTCGGTGCGCTTCGACGCGGCCGAGGCGGGCGACTCCTTCATCGACCTGGTCGCGCCCACCGTGCACCAGGTGGTGCTCAACGGATACGAACTGGACCCGGCCGAGGTCTTCGCGGACTCCCGGATCGCGCTGGGCGGCCTCCAGCAGGGGCGCAACGAGCTGCGGGTCGTCGCGGACTGCGCGTACACCAACACCGGCGAGGGCCTGCACCGCTTCGTGGACCCGGTCGACCAGCAGGCCTACCTCTATACGCAGTTCGAGGTGCCGGACGCGCGCCGGGTGTTCGCGAGCTTCGAGCAGCCGGACCTGAAGGCCACGTTCCAGTTCACCGTGACGGCGCCCGAGGGCTGGACGGTGATCTCCAACTCGCCGACGCCCGAGCCCAAGGACAACGTCTGGCGCTTCGAGCCGACGCCGCGCATCTCGACGTACATCACCGCACTGATCGCCGGGCCGTACCACAGCGTGCACAGCAGCTGGGAGGGCGAGGGACGGTCGGTGCCGCTGGGCATCTACTGCCGTCCCTCGCTCGCCGAGTTCCTGGACTCGGACGCGATCTTCGAGGTGACCCGGCAGGGTTTCGACTGGTTCGAGGAGAAGTTCGACTACGCCTACCCCTTCGCCAAGTACGACCAGCTCTTCGTACCGGAGTTCAACGCGGGCGCGATGGAGAACGCGGGCGCGGTCACCATCCGCGACCAGTACGTCTTCCGCTCCAAGGTCACGGACGCGGCCTATGAGACGCGGGCGGAGACCATCCTCCACGAGCTGGCCCATATGTGGTTCGGCGACCTGGTCACCATGGAGTGGTGGAACGACCTGTGGCTGAACGAGTCGTTCGCCACCTTCACCTCCATCGCCTGCCAGGCGTCCGCGCCCGGCAGCAGGTGGCCGCACGCCTGGACCACCTTCGCCAACTCGATGAAGACCTGGGCCTACCGGCAGGACCAGCTGCCGTCCACCCACCCGATCATGGCCGAGATCCGCGACCTCGACGACGTCATGGTCAACTTCGACGGCATCACCTACGCGAAGGGCGCCTCCGTCCTCAAGCAGCTGGTCGCCTACGTCGGCGAGGAGGAGTTCTTCAAGGGCGTGCAGGCTTATTTCAAGCGCCACGCCTACAAGAACACCCGGCTGTCCGACCTGCTCGGCGCGCTCGAGGAGACCAGCGGCCGGGACCTGAAGACCTGGTCCAAGGCGTGGCTGGAGACCGCGGGGATCAACATCCTGCGCCCGGAGATCGAAACCGACGCCTCCGGCACCATCACCTCCTTCGCGGTCCGGCAGGAAGCCCCGGCCCTCCCGCCCGGCGCCAAGGGCGAGCCCCTGCTGCGCCCGCACCGCATCGCGATCGGCCTGTACGACATCGACGCCACCGGCAAGCTGGTGCGCGGCGAGCGGATCGAGGTCGACGTGGACGGCGAGCTGACCCCCGTGGCCGCCCTGGCCGGCCTCAAGCGCCCGGCCGTGATCCTGCTCAACGACGACGACCTGTCGTACGCCAAGGTGCGCCTGGACCCCGACTCGCTGGCCGTGGTCACCGAGCACCTGGGCGACTTCGAGGCGTCCCTGCCGCGCGCCCTGTGCTGGGCCTCCGCCTGGGACATGACCCGCGACGGCGAACTGGCCACCCGCGACTACCTCTCCCTGGTGCTGTCCGGTATCGCCAAGGAGTCGGACATCGGCGTCGTCCAGTCGCTGCAGCGCCAGGTCAAGCTGGCCCTCGACCTGTACGCGGCCCCCGACTGGCGCCCGACGGGCCTGGCGCGGTGGACCGAGGCCACCGTGGACCACCTGAGGGCCGCCGCCCCCGGCAGCGACCACCAGCTGGCCTGGGCGCGGGCCTTCTCCGACACCGCCCGCACCGACGCACAGCTCGACCTGCTGGCCGGGCTGCTGGCGGGCACCGAGACCATCGAGGGCCTGGCCGTCGACACCGAGCTGCGCTGGACGTTCCTGGAGCGGCTGGCCGCGACCGGCCGGTCCGACGGGGCCTCGGTCGACGCCGAGCTGGAGCGGGACCGCACCTCGGCGGGCGAGCGCCACGCGGCCACCGCACGCGCCGCCCGGCCGACGCCGGAGGCGAAGGCCGAGGCGTGGGCGTCGATCGTGGAGTCCGACAAGCTGCCGAACGCCGTGCAGGAGTCGGTGATCCGCGGCTTCGTCCAGACCGACCAGCGCGAGCTGCTGGCCCCGTACGCCGAGAAGTACTTCGCGGCGGTCAAGGGCGTCTGGGACAGCCGCAGCCACGAGATGGCGCAGCAGATCGCGATCGGCCTCTACCCGACCGTACAGATCTCGCAGGCCACACTGGACGCGACCGACGCCTGGCTGGCCTCCGCCGAGCCCAGCGCGGCGCTGCGCCGCCTGGTCACCGAGTGCCGCGCGGGCGTCGAGCGGGCGCTCAGGGCCCAGGCTGCGGACGCGGCGGCTGCGGCGGGCTGACGGTACACATACACGGATGAGGGCGCCCCGGACCGGGTTGGTCCGGGGCGCCCTCGTGTCCGGTGCCTCGCGTCTGGTCCGGTGCCTCAGACCTGCGCGGCGATGCGGGCCGCGCGGCGGGCCAGCATCGCCTCGCGCCGCTCGTCGAACTTGGTGGCCTGGGCGTCCAGACCGCCCATGTAAAGACCCAGCTCCTCCTGCGCCTTCAGCCCCTCGCCCGAGAGCCCGGAGATCTCCAGGACCTTGAGGAAGCGCAGCACGGGCTGGAGGACGTCGTCGTGGTGGATGCGCAGGTTGTAGATGCCGCCGATGGCCATCTGCGCGGCGGCCCGCTCGAACCCGGGCATGCCGTGCCCCGGCATGCGGAAGCCGACCACCACATCGCGTACGGCGCTCATGGTCTGGTCGGGCGCCAGTTCAAACGCCTTCGCCAGCAGATTCCGGTAGAAGACCATGTGCAGGTTCTCGTCGGTGGCGATACGGGCCAGCATCCGGTCACAGACCGGGTCGCCGGAGTGGTGGCCGGTGTTGCGGTGCGATATGCGGGTGGCGAGCTCCTGGAAGGCCACATACGCGATGGAGTGCAGCATGCTGTGGCCGTTGTCGGATTCGAACCCCTCGGCCATGTGGGCCATCCGGAACCGCTCCAGCTCGACCGGGTCGACCGCGCGGCTGGTGAGCAGGTAGTCACGCATGACGATGCCGTGCCGGCCCTCCTCCGCCGTCCACCGGTGCACCCAGGTGCCCCACGCGCCGTCGCGGCCGAAGCGCGTGGCGATCTCGTGGTGGTAGCTGGGCAGGTTGTCCTCGGTGAGCAGATTGACCACGAGCGCGATCCGGCCCACGTCGGTGACCTTGGACTGCTCGGGCGCCCACGCCTCGCCGCCCATCACGCCGTCGAAGTTGCGGCCGTCGCTCCACGGCACGTACTCGTGCGGCATCCACTCCTTGGCGGCCTTCAGATGCCGGTTGAGCTCCACCTCGACGACCTCTTCGAGCGCGAACAGCAGGCGGCTGTCGCTCCATACGGCCTGACCGTGACGGCTGGTGGGGGCGAGGGTCACAGTGGGCTCCTGGGGATGTCGCGCGAGGGTAAACCTACGGCGCCGTAGGTTTGACTTACGGCTCCGTAGGTTACGACACCGTAGGTTAAAGCGGAAATAAATGGCCGGGTGCGCACCGGGAAAGGCGCGGGGAAGACGTTGGGGCGAGACGCGACGAGGGCGCCCACCGGCATCCAGCCGGGGGCGCCCTCGTCACGGCGTCCTCTGTGACAGCTTGTGTCAGAGCTTGTATCAGTACGTGTCAGTCACTGCGCTTGCGCGTCTTGTCGCCGAGCATCACCAGACCGGCGATCACGACGAAGAGCACGAGGGGAGTGACGACATAGAGGCCCAGCGTCTCCGCGACGCTCAGGCCCGGACCCGGGTCGTCACCATCGTCGCGGAGCGCGAACGCGGGGGACGACACCATCAGCATCGCCGTCGTCGCGGCGATGACGGCACCGGCGCGAACGGCGTTCTTTTTGACCTTGTTGCTCACGGACTCACGGTATCGGACGCCCTCGCGCCCCGCGTGCGCGGGGTGGGCTTGCCCCGGGCCTTAGGTCCTGTCTCCCCGATCTCCGCGGGCCCGCGACGCCTGGCACGCACGCTCGCTGCGTTGTCGGGCCCGCCCAAGCAGGCCCACTACGAGGGCGGCCCTCCGCCTTGCGATCGCACGCACCAGACGCCGCGGCCTGATCCGCGGAGATCGGGCAGACAGGACCTAACCGCGCCCCCGCCCCGCGCCAACCGCGCCACCTCGCCCATCAGGGCGTGCAGCCGCGGCGAGGCCACCAGATCCTCCAGCGATACGGGGCGGCCGGTCGCGTCCGCGATGGGCAGCCGCCAGTTCGGATACTGGTCCCAGGTCCCGGGGAGGTTCTGCGGGCGCCGGTCCCCCACCGTGTCCGGCAGCCACACGCCGACCAGCTTCGCCGGGGTGCGCAGCAGAAAACGGTGGACCGCCTTGACGGCCGCCTCCTCGTCGCCCGGCCCCTCCGGCAGCATCCCCAGCCGCCCCAGCAGCCCCAGCCACTCCGCGAGCTCCACCGCCTCCTCGGCCCGCTCGCGCGCGAACGGGCGGGTGAGCAGGCCGAGCCGGTGCCGCAGCTCGACATGGCCGCCGGTGAGGCGGGCGGCGGTGCTCGGCAGATCGTGGGTGGTGACGGTCGCCAGACAGTCCGCGCGCCACTCCTCGGGCCTCAGCGGACGGGCACGGGCGGGCACGGCGTCCCGGGGCCGCGTACTCGCGTCGCCTCCGCTTGCCGCGCTGACGCTCTCCCCGCCGTCCTCGCCGGTCGCGCCGTCCTCGCCGGTCCCGCTGTCCCCGCCGATCCCACTGTCCCCGCCGTTGTAGTTCCGCTCGAACCACAGCACCGACGTGCCCAGCGCCCCCCGCCCCGCCAGCGCCTCCCGCACTCCCGGCTCCACCGTGCCCAGGTCCTCGCCGATGATCACCGCCCCCGCGCGATGCGCCTCCAGCGCGAGCACGCCGAGCATGGCCTCCGCGTCGTAGCGGACGTAACAGCCCTCGGTCGGCTCCCGCCCCTCCGGCACCCACCACAGCCGGAACAGGCCCATCACATGGTCGATGCGCAACGCGCCCGCGTGCCGCAGCAGCCCGCGCAGCAGATCGCGGTAGACGGCGTAGCCCGTGGCGGCCAGGGCGTCCGGGCGCCACGGCGGCAGCCCCCAGTCCTGGCCGCGGGAGTTGAACGCGTCCGGCGGCGCGCCGATCGACATTCCGGACGCGAAGACGTCCCGCAGCGCCCAGGCGTCGGCGCCCGACGGATGCACCCCGACCGCCAGGTCGTGCACCAGGCCGATGGCCATCCCGGCGTCGAGCGCGGCGCGCTGCGCGGCGGCCAGCTGCCCGTCCGTCAGCCAGGCGAGCCAGCAGTGGAAGTCGGCCCGGTCCAGGTGCTCGCCCCGGGCGCGGGCGACCGCGGCGGACCGGGGGTCGGCCAGGCCGTCCGGCCAGGCGCGCCAGGTGGGGCCGTGGAGCTCGGCGAGCGCACTCCAGATCGCGTGGTCCTCGAGGGCCTGGCCGCGCTCGGCCAAAAAGTCGCAGTAGGCGGCCCGCCGGCCGGGGCTGAGCGGCACGGTCCGCACCAGCTCCAGGGCCTCCCGCTTGAGCGCCCACACCGCGTCCCGGTCGATCAGCGCGCCCTCGTGGAGCACGGCGGTGCGTAAGCCGGCGGCCCGCTCCAGCAACTGGTCGACGCGGTCGCGCGCGGGGCCGCGCAACTGGGCGTACTCGGGCACGTCCTCGACCCGTAAGTGGACCGGGTCGGGGAAGCGGCGGGAGGAGGGGCGGTACGGCGAGGGGTCGGTGGGCTCGGCCGGTGTGCCGGGCACGGCCGCGTGCAACGGGTTGAGCTGGACGAACCCGGCGCCCAGCGCCCGGCCCGACCAGGCGGCGAGGTCGGCCAGATCGCCGAGGTCGCCCATCCCCCAGGAGCGCGCGGACAGCAGCGAGTACAGCTGGACGAGGAAGCCGTGGCTGCGCGCCGGGGGGGCCGGCATCCGGTCGGGGGCGACGATCAGGGTGGCGGTGGCCGAGCCGCCGTCGGGGGCGTGGGCGTGCACGGTGTGGCGGCCCAGGGGGAGCGCGGCGAACGCCGGGCCGTCGGCCTCCGGCCGCCAGTCGAGCGCCGCGCCGTGCGCGCCGACCGCGCCGTCCTCGGGCGTCACCCGCAGCACGGTGCCCTCGGGCAGCCGCAGCCGGGGAGGCCGGCCGGGGCGCACCACCACGCAGGGCGGCAGCAGCCGGTCGCGCTCCTCGCGCTCGTGCCGCTCCAGGGCAGCCTGTACGGAGTGAGGGGTCGAGGCGTCCACGCCGAGCGCGGCGAGCACGGCGACGACCGTGTCGTCGGGCACCCGCACGGTGCGGCCGGGGGCGGGCTCGTAGGAGGTGGCGACGCCGTGCAACTCGGCGAGGAGCGCTCTGCCCATCAGGACTCCATTCAGAACTCCATGGGCTCCATGCCCGCCCCGGCGCCGAACCCGGCAGTGGTCGGCTCGCTCGTCAGCGGCAGTTCGGCGGCGAGCGGAGGCTCGCTGGTCAGCGGGGCGATATCGGCGGGCGCGGGCTCACTGGTGAGCGGCGTCTCCGCGTGCAGACCGGAGCCGGACCCCTCCAGGCCGCACAGGCCGCAGTCGGGGTGGGTGACCCCGGCGAACGGGTCGGGCTCCCCCGGTCCGGATGCGATGCCGGTCGCGGATTCGGTCACAGGTTTGGAGAGAGCAGAGAGCAGAAGCTGAGCTGACGCGGCCACACGGGCCTCCGTGAGGGTGTCGGCAGTGGGACAGGGCAGGCCTACCCACTCGAGGCGGTCGCAGACGTAACCGGTCCCCTGACGTGCCTCAGCTCACATCCCCTGAAGCAGACGATTTGACGGTCGCAAGGGGTCCGGAGCACATAGCTTACTGACCAACCCGACATTCCGGCGTGAGACTTTCGGCCTCAGGGATGCGCGCCCCAGCCGCCGCCGGCCCGCTCCCGCCGCAGTGCTCATCTCGTCACACCACACACCATGGCATTACCGGCACTTCGGTCACCGCCGTTGACACCCTCACGCACGCGATGGTGGGCTCGCGCCTATCAGGGCTACACCTAGGCGAACCACCAGTCCGTATCGAGGAGAAGCCCGTGCAGTTGCGGGGAAGCCGAGGACGAACATCGAGGGCGGCCGGAGCCACGGCCATGGCCGCCGCCGTCATCGGCGGACTGCTGGGCGGCGCGCCGGGCGCGGCCGCCACGCCCCAAAAGCCGGATGCCCGCGGCGCCCCCGGCGCCTCGACGGCGGACCGCGAGAGCGACGGCGCCGTGCCGCCCGTATGGCCGCGCCCGCAGTCGCTGCGCGCCCAGGGGTCCGGCGTGAGCGTGAGCAAGGAGGTCACGCTCATAGCCGACGCCGACTCCGACCCGTACGCACTGGACGCGCTGCGCGCCCTGCTGCACGACGCCGGGGCGCGCATCGTCAACGAGGCCACCGAGCCCATACCCAAGGGAATGCCGCTGGCGGACGGTCTTGTGGTGCGCGTCGGCGGGCGGGGCGCGCAGAGCGCGCTGCGCGCCCTGGGCGCGCCCGAGCGCGGCGATCTGCCCTCCGGCGGCTACCGGCTCGCGACCGGCCAGGCGGCCGGGGTGCCGACGGTCGCGCTGTCCGGCATCGGCCCGGACGGCCTCTTCCACGCCGTCCAGACGCTGCGCCAACTCCTGGTCCGGCCCGCACACGGCGCGGGCTCCTTCCCCGGGGTGACCGTGCGCGACTGGCCCGCCGCCACGGTGCGCGGCACCACCGAGGGCTTCTACGGCCAGCCCTGGTCCCACCAGGACCGGCTCGCCCAGCTCGACTTCATGGGCCGTACCAAGCAGAACCGCTACCTCTACGCGCCCGGCGACGACCCCTACCGCCAGGCCCGCTGGCGCGACCCGTACCCCGCCGAGCGGCGCGAGGAGTTCCGGGAGCTGGCCGACCAGGCCCGCCGCAACCACGTCACCCTCGGCTGGGCGGTCTCGCCCGGCCAGGAGCTGTGCTTCTCCTCCGCCGAGGACCGCAGGGCGCTGCTGCGCAAGGTGGACGCCATGTGGGCGCTCGGGGTGCGCGCCTTCCAACTCCAGTTCCAGGACGTCAGCTACAGCGAATGGCACTGCGGGGCGGACGCCGACACCTACGGCTCGGGCCCCGAGGCGGCGGCCAAGGCACAGGCCGAGGTCGCCGGCGCGGTCGCCGCGCACCTGGCCGCGCGCCACCCCGACGCCGCCCCGCTCTCCTTGATGCCGACCGAGTACTACCAGGACGGCGCCACCGAATTCCGGCGCGCGCTGGCCGACCAGGTCGACCCCGGTGTGGAGATCGCCTGGACCGGCGTCGGGGTGGTGCCCAAGACGATCACCGGCAGCGAACTGGCCGGCGCCCGGGCCGCGTTCGGCCACCCGCTACTCACCATGGACAACTACCCGGTCAACGACTACGCCCAGGACCGGGTCTTCCTCGGCCCGTACACCGGGCGCGACCCGGCCGTCGCCACCCAGTCCGCGGGGCTGCTCGCCAACGCCATGGAGCAGCCCACCGCCTCCCGTATCGCGCTGTTCACCGCCGCCGACTTCGCCTGGAACCCGCGCGGCTACCGCGCCCAGGAGTCCTGGCGGGCCGCCGTCGACGACCTCGCCGGACCCGACCCCCGCACCCGCGCGGCCCTGCGCGCGCTCGCCGGAAACGACGCGTCCTCGGTCCTCGGCGGTGAGGAGTCCGCGTACCTGCGCCCGCTGATCGAGGCGTTCTGGACGGCGCTCGCCGGAGGCGAGGGGCAGCGGCTCCACCAGGCGGCGAACCGGCTGCGCTCGGCCTTCACCACGATGCGGGACGCCCCCGACCGGCTCGATACGACCCTGGGCGGCGAACTGGGCCCCTGGCTCGACCAACTGGGCCGCTACGGCGACGCCGGAGCGCAGGCCGTGGACATGCTCACCGCCCAGGCGCGCGGCGACGGGGCGGCGAGCTGGTCGGCCCGGACCTCGGTGCAGGAACTGAACGAGAAGATCGCGAAGAGCCGGGTGACCGTGGGCAAGGGCGTCCTGGGCCCCTTCCTGAAGGAAGCCCTCACCCGGGCCGACGCCTGGACGGGCCTGGACGCCGCGGACCAGAAGTCGCTGCACACCTCCAAGGCCCAGCGCGCCGCCGCCGACGGCGACGCGGCGACCTCACTGGCCCCCACCGGCCCGGTCACCGTGCGCTTCGACCGCGCCCGCCCGCTCACCGCCGTCTCCGCGCTCACCGGCCGCGCCGCCGTCTCGCCCGGCACCGTCTGGGCCCATGTCCCCGACGAGGGCTGGCGGAAGCTCGGCGCGGTCTCCGCCAGCGGCTGGACCCAGCTCACGGGCCGTGGCGTACGGGCCGACGCGGTACGGCTGGTCTGGGAGGCGGGCACGACACCGCCCGACGTACACGAAATCACCCCGTGGTTCGCCGACACCCCGGCCGCCGAGCTGCGGCTGTCCCGGGACTCGGTCGACGCCGAGACCGGCGGCCGCGCCGTCGTCGTCGAGGCCCACATCACCCCGCGCCGCCCCGAGGACATCCACGGCGAGCTGACCGTCCACGCGCCGCGCGGCGTCCGCGTCACGGCCGACAGGACGGTGACCGCCCGGCGCGGATCCACCGCGACCGCCCGGATCGAGGTTTCGATCCCGGATGGGACCAAAGCGGGCACTTTCACCGTCCCGGTGCGCTTCGGCTCACAGGAGACCTCGCTGACCGTACGGGCCTTCCCACCCACCGGCGGCCCCGACCTGGCCCGCACGGACGGCACGAGGGCGACGTCGTCGGCCGATGAGACCGCCGACTTCCCGGCCTCCGCCGCGATCGACGGCGACCCCGCCACCCGCTGGTCCTCCCCCGCCGACGACGGCGCCTGGCTCCAGCTGGAGCTCGCCCGCCCGGCCCGGGTCGGCCGGCTCGATCTGCGCTGGCAGGACGCCTACGCCAGCCGCTACCGCGTCCAGGTCTCGGCCGACGGCCGCACCTGGCGCACCGCGGCCACCGTCCCCGACGGCCGGGGCGGGCACGAGACCGTCCGGATGGACGCCCCCGGCACCCGCTTCATCCGCGTCCAGGGCGACGAGCGCGCCACCCGCTTCGGCTACTCCCTGTGGTCGGTCGCGGCGTACGCGGTGACAGCCGACTGAAAAGCGGGCCGAGCCCCCGCGGGCCGCGGTACCGTACAGCGCGCAGCACAGCACGTGGCCCCCGCTCCGCCGCGGGGGCCACAGTCCACGGACTCGCCGCGCATACACCGCGCAGGCACGCAGACATGACGATGGCCCGGTCTCAGGCAGATTTGCCGTCGATCCGGGCCATGGCGTCTTCCGCGCCGTACGGCTGCAGGTATGGCAGCCAGCGCGGGTCCCTATGCCCTGTGCCGATGATCCGCCAGGCGAGGCCCGACGGCGGCGCCGGCTGATGGCGCAGCCGCCAGCCGATCTCCGCGACATGGCGGTCGGCTTTGACATGGTTGCAGCGACGGCACGCGGCCACCACGTTCTCCCACGTGTGCTGGCCGCCGCGGCTGCGGGGGATCACGTGGTCGACGCTGGTCGCCACGCCACCGCAGTACGCACATCGCCCGCCGTCGCGGGCGAACAGGGCACGGCGGGTGAGTGGCACGGGGCCCCGGTAGGGCATCCGGACGAATCGCTTCAAGCGGACCACGCTGGGTGCGGGTATGACACGGGTCGCGCTGTGCATCAGGGCGCCTGAGTCCTCAAGGCTGACGGCCTTGTCGTTGAGGACGAGTACGAGCGCGCGGCGGAGCGGTACGACGCCGAGCGGCTCGTACGACGCGTTGAGGACCAGGACATGCGGCACGGGTGCCTCCTTGTACGCCGGCGGCGCGTGGCTCGCGCCGGGACGATCTCCCCCAGTTTCCCCTGAACCCCGGCCGGAACGCCACCATCACCGGGTTAACGGTTGAGAGGCATTTCCGCGTACCGCCCGCATACCGCCGGAAGAGCGGAATTCGGCGGCCGTCCGGGCCCGCGGGCACCCATCAGAGTGGCGAGAATCACGGGCTGCCCGGGGCCGCGGCGGAAATCGCCCGGCTGACGCCCTCACCCCGCTCTTGTACGCCCCCTCGGCGCCCTCACGCGCTCTCGAACACAGGAACGGCACATTCCCGGGCCCGGCTACTGTGTGAGGGGTTGCCCGCCGGTCCTCCGTCCGGGCATGTCGCACATGAAGGGTCTCGCTGTGTTCTGGTCCGCTGCTCCGGCCGCAGACGCCACGCCCACTCCCACTCCCAGCACTCCCACCCCGCTGAAGGACGCACAGGAGAGCGCCACCAACGCCGCGGGCTGGGTGGAGGAGAACTGGTCCACCTGGCTCAGCATCGGGCTGCGCATCGCCCTGATCCTGGTGATCGCGTTCGTGCTGCGGACGGTGGTGCGACGCGCGATCACCAAGCTGATAGAGCGCATGAACCGCACCGCCCAGGCCGTGGACGGAACGGCCCTGGCCGGTCTGCTGGTCAACGCGGAGCGGCGGCGCCAGCGGTCCGCGGCGATCGGCTCGGTGCTGCGCTCCGTCGCCTCGTTCCTGATCATGGGCACCGCGGCGCTGATGATCCTGTCGACGCTGCAGATCAATCTGGCCCCGCTGCTGGCCAGCGCCGGTGTCGCGGGGGTGGCCATCGGTTTCGGCGCCCGCAACCTGGTCACCGACTTTCTGTCCGGCGTGTTCATGATCCTGGAGGACCAGTACGGGGTCGGCGACTCGATCGACGCCGGGGTGGCCTCCGGCGAGGTGATCGAGGTCGGGCTGCGCGTCACCAAGCTGCGCGGTGACAACGGCGAGATCTGGTACGTGCGCAACGGCGAGGTCAAGCGGATCGGCAACCTCAGCCAGGGCTGGGCCACGGCCGGCGTGGACGTCCAGATCCGCGCGGACGAGGACCTGGAGCAGGTCCGCGCGCTGATCACGCAGGTCGGCGTGGACATGGCCAAGGAAGAGCCCTGGAACGAGCGGCTGTGGGAGCCGATCGAGGTCCTGGGGCTGGACGCGGTCTACCTGGACTCCATGGTCGTGAAGGTGACGGCGCGGACCATGCCGGGCAAGGCGCTCGGCGTCGAACGCGAGCTGCGCTGGCGGATCAAGAAGGCGCTGGACGAGGCGGGGATCCGCATCGTCGGCCGCCCCCTGGACCCGGATCTGCAGCCCGAGGACGCCGCCAACCCGGCCACGACGACGACCGTCGCGGCGCCGTCGGCCCTGTCCAACCCCGACTCCCCGCAGTCCCTGGCCACCACCCCGATCCCGCCGCCCACCACCCCGCCCGTCCAGAAGTAGCCGATTCTCGGCGAAGCGGCACCGGGAACAGCCGTACGCACAGCCGCGGTGGTCGCGCGGCCGTGCGTACGGGGTCTCGCTGTACGGGATCTCAGGCCGTGACGGTCAGCGTGTTGCTCCAGACCAGACTGCCGTTCTCATAGCGCTCGTCGTGCGCGCTGAAGTGGACATGCTCGCCCGGATACGCCCCGTAGAGATAGACGATCGGGTTGGGGCAGACCAGCAGCGGCGGCAGCGTGGCCTTGGGGTCCACCGGAACGGAGATGTTCCCGGAGGGGTCGGAGGTGGTCTGCAGCAGCGTGGGGCTGGTGCGGAGGTCGGAGAGGGTGACGGTGCCGCAGGTCGGCACCGAACCCGAGACGGCGGTCCTGACCCACACCCGGTGGCTGGGCAGAAAGCCGCTGCCGGTGAGGGTCTTGGACTGGATGTCGTAGCTGATCAGCGTGGGCCCGGCGGCCACCCGCGCGACGGCCGCGGGCGCCGCCGCGGCCTGGGCGGCGGGGACGAGGAGGGTGGTGGAGACCGCCAGGGCCGTGCCCACCGCGAGCGCGGCGCGGACGGCGAGCGTCTTCAGGGTTCTGGGAGCGCGCATGATGGTTCCTCAATTCCGGTGTGGATGGCGTCGTGTCAGCCGTGGATCAGCTGTCGGCGACCCGGTAGAAGAAGTCCCTGAACTCGGTGTTGATGTAGGGGCTCTGAAGCCAGCCGCTGGGCTGGTGAATACTCGTCACGCCGTTGACGTAGCCGAGGGAGTTGTCGGGGTTGATGTCCATCAGCCAGCGGCCGCCCCGGGAGAGCCCGCCGTCCGACGGGGCGCAGGGCAACTCGATGCCCCCGAAGGAGGCGGGGCGGGTGTAGCCGCCGCACCCGGAGGGGATCTGCCCGTTGACGGAGTATCCGTTGGCGCTCACGAACACTTCCCTGGGCTGGTTCCAGGCGAAGCCGTCGCCGCCGACCCTGTCGACGAGCCGTTGGCCCGACTCGTTGGGGTGGGTGGTGGCCAGCCCGAAGTCGTAGTTCATATTGCCGTCGTCGATCCACGCGTTGAACGTGTATCCCCAGTCGCCGACGAACTTGCCGTAGGGCGCGCTCCCCCTGAAGTAGCCAGGAATGAACACCCAGTTGTTCATCCAGGCATGCGCGGCCCGGCTGTACACACAGCTGCCGGTGGTGACCACCAGTCGGCGCGAACCGCTGTTCAGCGGGTTGCCGTCGCAGGCCTTGTCCTTGCCGTCGAACGGATCGACGTAGAAGATCCGCCCGACCCGGGTCGGGATCTCGTCTGCCGCGGTGGGCGCCCCCGGGATGCTCGCCGCCGCCGGGGGTACGGAGCCGGGCTCGTCGGCGGGGGCCGCGATCTGCCGCTGGGCGTGCTCGACGGCGCCCCGGGACGGACCGCCGCCCTGGTACGCGGCGTGCCGCATCCGCTCCGGCGTCCAGTAGGCCCGGACCGCCTCGGCGGCCTGGGCCCGGGCGGCGTCCCGGCCGCCCCCGGCCTGTGCACCCGTCAGCGCGGCCGAGGCCGCGCCGGCGCCGTTCGCCCCGGCCGGGCCATGAGCCCCGGCCGGGCCGCTCATTCCGCCCTGGGCGCCCGAGCCGACTGGGCCGCCCTGACCGCCCGAGCCGCCCGGTCCGTGCGCGCCGTCCGACGCGGCCCGCGCGCCGCCGGCCCCGGCGGCGACCGCGAGCAACACGGCGACGAGCACCGCGAGCGGCCCTCGTGAGGCTGTTTTCATGCGCTCCCCCCTTCTCTCGATTGCGCGCGACGGTGGCAGGCACCGCTGGACCGCCGCTGGAGGAACCCTCGCCTCCGGCCCCGGCCCGCCCGGCCCACGCCGCTCCCGGCGCCCCGGCCCACACCGGCCGACGGCCGTGCCCCCACTCACCTGGCCGCACCCATTGACGCCTCACCGCCCCGCGCCTTACCTTGCTGTTCATCAATAGGAAAGTTTCTTAACAGAGGCATCGAGCGATACGGGGGCACCCACCATGGCCGCATCAGGCACTCCGGGAACGCCGCGCGTGCTGCGCGCCATGAACGACCGGGCCGCGCTCGAACTGCTGGTCGCGCACGGGCCGCTGACCAGGACCCGGCTCGGCGAGCTGACCGGGCTCTCCAAGCCCACCGCCTCCCAGCTGCTGACCCGGCTGGAGGCAGCGGGACTGGTCCGGACGACCGGGAACGTCACCGGCCGCCCCGGGCCCAACGCCCAGCTGTACGAGATCAACCCGGCCGCCGCCCATGTCGCGGCGCTCGCCGTCGACCAGGAGGGCATCACCGCCGCCGTCGCCGACATCACCGGCCAGGTCCTCGGCGAGCACCGGGTGAACGCCGAGGCGACCGCCGAGTCGGTGCGCAACCGCACCGGCGAGCTCGTCGCCGAGGCCGTGGACGGCGCGCTGGCCGCCGCCGGGCTCGCCCGGGACGATCTGCGGCAGACGGTGATCGGCACCCCCGGCGCGCTCGACCCGCGCACCGGGGTGCTGCGCTACGCACCCCACCTGCCGGGCTGGCAGTCCCGCACCATGCGGGACGAGCTGGCCGAGGTGCTGGGCACGCCCCTGGTGATCGAGAACGACGTCAATCTCGCGGCCGTCGCCGAGCAGCACCACGGCACCGCACAGGACTTCGACGACTTCGCGCTGGTCTGGGCCGACGAGGGCGTCGGCGCGGCCATCGTGCTCGGCGGCACCCTGCTGCGCGGGGCGACCGGCGGCGCCGGGGAGATCGGCTATATGCCGCTGCCGGGTGCCCCGCTCGCGCGCGGCGGGGACGACAGCGCCGCACGGCCGGACGGGGGCGGGGGCTTCCAGAAGCTGGTCGGCTCCCCCGCCGTGGTCGAACTGGCCCGGGAGCACGGCATCCAGGCGCCCACCGCCACCAAGGCGCTCGCCTCCGCGCTGCGCACCCCCGGCGCGGGCGACGCCGTCCTCACCGAGCTGGCGCGCCGCCTGGCCACCGGGCTCGCCTCGGTCGTCGCCGTGGTCGACCCGGAGTTGGTGGTGCTCTCCGGGCAGGTCGCCCAGGCCGGCGGGGAGCGGCTGCGGGAGCTGGTCGAGGCCGAGATGACCGGGCTCGCGCTGCCCCGGCCGCAGCTGCGGATCAGCGCCGTCGAGGGGGATCCGATTCTCATCGGCGCGCTGCAGACGGCGCTCGCCGATGCCCGTCACACCGTCTTCGACACCGCCTGACCCCGTCCCGCCCCATCCCTCTCCTACCGGTACACCGCCAAGGCCTTCCCGGTTCCGCCTGTCCCCGACCACGTCCCCCTGTCCCCCTGTCCCCCTGTCCCCGACAACACCTGGTCCCCGATCGCCGTACCCAACCCCCCGCCCGGCGCCCCGCACCGCCGCTTCCCCTGCCGTTTCCCCCGTGCACAAGGAAGTCCGTCCATGCCACGACGATCATTGGCCCATCTCGGGTCAGCGTTCTGCGCCGCCGCCCTGCTCCTGGCAGGCTGCGCCAACCCGAGCACCGGCAGCGCCGAAGACGATCCGACCAAACCGGTCACGCTCAAGTTCTGGCACGGCTGGTCGGAGCAGAACGAAGTCAAGGCGATCAACGCAAGCATCGCCCGCTTCGAAAAGCTCCACCCCAATATCAAGGTGAAGTCCGTCGGCAATGTCACCGACGAGACCATCAACCAGGCGCTACGGGCCGGTGGCGGCGACGCCCCCGACGTCGTCACGTCCTTCACCACCAACAACGTGGGCCAGTACTGCTCGTCCGGTATGTGGGCCGATCTCGACCCGTTCATGAAGAAGACCGGTCTCGACAAGGAAAAGGTCTTCCCCAAGACGCTGCTGGACTACACCAGTTACGAGGGCAAGCAGTGCGCGCTGCCGCTGCTCGCCGACGCGTACGGCATGTATTACAACAAGGACGCCTTCAAGGAGGCGGGCATCGCGCGTCCCCCGCGCACCATGTCGGAGCTCAAGCGGGACGCGGCCAAGCTGACCAAGCGCACCAAGGGCGGCGGCTACCAGCGGGTCGGCTTCATGCCGAACTTCCGGCTCTACCAGAACAGTCCGGACCGGCTCTTCGCCCAGTGGGGCCCGACGTACTTCGACAAGCAAGGAAAGTCGCGGCTGGAGAAGGAAGGAAAGATCAAGGAGTTCTACGCCACTGTCCGGGACCTGATCCAAGAGCAGGGCGGATACGGCCCGCTGGAGACCTTCCGTACCTCCTTCGGCGATGAATTCTCCTCCCAGAACGCCTTTCTGACCGGCAAGCTGGCCATGCATCTGGACGGCGAATGGCGCGGTCTCTTCCTCAAGGACGCGAAGTTCACATGGGGCACCGCCCCGCTGCCCGTGCCCGACGATCAGGCCGACACCTATGGCCGGGGCTATCTCACCGGCACCGTCACGGGCATCGCGCACAGCAGCAAGCACCAGAACGCCGCCTGGGAACTGGTGCGCTTTCTGACCGCCGACACCGATCAGGTGGTCACCTTCGCCAACGCCATTCACAATGTGCCGTCCACCAACGCGGCGCTCGCCTCCCCCAAGCTGGACTCGGATCCGACCTTCCGCGCCTTCCTCGATATCGCGCAGAACAAGTACAGCAACGCCCTTCCGCCCTCGATCAACGGCGGCCAGTACGTGACCTCGCTGCAGGACCTCTCGTACAACGTGGAGGCGGGAAAGGTCCATGACCTGGACAAGGGGCTCAGGGAACTGGACGACCAGATAGACGCCGATATTCTCCAGGCGCAGGACTGACGGAGGGCGACATGGCCACGATGACAACAAACGCCCCCGCCCTGCGCCGTAAGCATCTGCGCAAGCGGCTCCGCACCCTCGGTTTCCTCTCGCCCTGGCTGGTCGGCTTCACCGTCTTCTTCGGCTATCCGCTGATCGCCACCATCTACTTCTCCTTTATGCACTACAACCAGATCAAGGCGCCGACCTTCGTGGGCCTGCGCAACTGGCGGTATGTGCTGGAGCAGATGCCGCTGTTCGGCCCGGCGCTGTGGAACACGCTGTGGCTGGTCGTGGTGATGGTCGCGCTGCGCGTCGTGTTCGGTCTGGGTATCGGGCTGCTGGTCACCAAGATAAAGTCGGGCGTCGGTTTCTTCCGCACCGCCTTCTATCTCCCCTATCTCGCCCCTCCGGTGGCCGCGACCGTCGCGTTCGTCTTTCTCCTCAACCCCGGCACCGGCCCGGTGAACGACATTCTCGGCAAGATCGGGATTGACGCGCCGAACTGGTTCAACGACCCGGCCTGGGCCAAGCCCTCGCTGGTGCTGCTGTCCCTGTGGGGCATCGGCGATCTGATGGTCATCTTCATGGCCGCGCTGCTGGATGTGCCGAAGGAGCAGTACGAGGCGGCGGAGTTGGACGGCGCCGGGGCGTTCACCAGGTTCCGCTATGTCACCTGGCCGTCGATCACGCCTATCGTGATGTTCGCGGTGGTGACGGGTGTGGTGCAGACCATGCAGTACTACACCCAGGCCCTGGTCGCCGGGAAGCTGGCCTCGGGGGTCAGTATCGGACCCGGCTCGGTCATCCAGCCCGGTTACCCCGACCACTCCACGCTCACCGTGCCCCAGCTCGTGTATTCGCTCGGCTTCCAGAACTTCAACACCGGGGCCGCCTGTGTGCTCTCGCTCGTGCTCTTCGCGATCGCGATGGCCGTCACCACCCTGCTGATGCGCCGGCGAGCCGGCCTGCTGTCGGCGGACGACTGAGAAGGCTTGAGAGGACCAACCGATATGACCACCACGACCCTCTCGGCGCCGTCCGCGCCGGTACGGCCCCCCGCCCGCCCCTCCTCTGCCCCGGCCGCCCGCCGCAAGGCCGTACTGCACTGGATCGCCGTGCACGCGGTCGCCATCGCCGCCGCGCTGTTCTTCGTGCTGCCGTTCGTCTTCGTCTTTCTGACCTCGGTGATGAGTGACAGCCAGGCGATGAGCGGCGATCTGTGGCCCAACGAATGGCACTGGTCCAATTACACCGAGGTCTTCAACACCCCCGGTTTTCTGGACTGGTGGCGTAATTCGCTGATATACGCCGGGCTCGGCACGGCGTTCACGCTGATCTCCTCGGTGCCGGTCGCCTACGCGCTCGCCAAGTTCCGCTTCCGTGGCCGTCGCACCGCCATGATCCTGGTCATCTCCACGATGATGCTGCCGCCGCAGGTCGTGGTGGTGCCGATGTATCTGGTGTGGGCCCAGCAGTTCCATCTGTCGGGGTCGCTGTGGCCGCTGATCATTCCGATGGCGTTCGGCGACGCGTACTCCATCTTTCTGCTCCGGCAGTTCCTGCTGACGATCCCCGGGGAATACCTGGAGTCCGCGAAGGTGGACGGCTGCGGGGAGCTGCGGACGCTGCTGCGGATCATCGTGCCCATGGCCAAGCCGGGTATCGCGGCCGTCGCGCTGTTCCAGTTCTTCTACTGCTGGAACGACTACTTCGGCCCGCAGATCTACGCCGCGCAGAATCCGGGCGCCTGGACGCTGTCGTACGGCCTGGAGAGTTTCAAGAGCGCGCACAGCGTCAACTGGAATCTGACGATGGCCGCGACACTGCTCGTCATGGCCCCCGTCATCATCGTCTTCTTCTTCGCTCAGAAAGCCTTCGTCGAAGGCGTCACACTGACAGGAGTCAAGGGTTGAAGCTCGCAGTGGTGGGTGGCGGATCCACCTACACCCCCGAACTCGTCGACGGATTCGCCCGCTTGCGGGATGTGCTGCCGATGGAGGAGCTGGTCCTGGTCGACCCGGCCGCCGACCGCCTCGAGCTGGTCGGCGGGCTGGCGCGGAGGATCTTCGCCAGGCAGGGCCACCCCGGCCGGATCTCCTGGACGGATGACCTGGACGCGGGCGTGGACGGCGCGGACGCGGTTCTGCTGCAGCTGCGCGTCGGCGGGCAGGCCGCCCGCGACCAGGACGAGACCTGGCCGCTGGAGTGCGGCTGCGTCGGGCAGGAGACCACCGGCGCGGGCGGGCTCGCCAAGGCGCTGCGCACGGTTCCGGTGGTGCTGGACATCGCCGAGCGGGTGCGCCGCCGTAATCCCGACGCATGGATCGTGGACTTCACCAACCCGGTCGGCATCGTGACGCGCGCGCTGCTGACGGCGGGGCACCGGGCGGTCGGGCTGTGCAATGTCGCGATCGGCTTCCAGCGGAAGTTCGCGAAGCTGCTGGGCGTGGCCCCGGACGAGGTGTCGCTCGACCATGTGGGCCTCAACCACCTCACCTGGGAGCGCGCGGTGCGGCTGGGCGGCCCGGGCGGCGAGGATGTGCTGCCCAAGCTGCTGGCCGAGCATGGCGACGCGATCGCCGACGATCTGCGGATGCCGCGTGCGCTGATCGACCGTCTCGGCGTCGTCCCCTCGTACTATCTGCGCTACTTCTACCAGCACGACGCGGTCGTACAGGAGCTCAGGACGAAGCCGTCGCGGGCGGCCGAGGTCGCGGCGATCGAGCGGCGGCTGCTGGAGATGTACGCCGACCCGACGCTGGACGAGAAGCCCGAGCTCCTGGGCAAGCGCGGCGGCGCCTTCTACTCGGAGGCGGCGGTCGATCTGACCTCGTCCCTGCTGCGGGACACTGGCGAGGTGCAAATCGTCAACACCTTCAACCGGGGCACGCTGCCCTTCCTCCCGGACGACGCGGTGATCGAGGTCCCCGCGGCCGTGGACGCGCGCGGCGCGAGCCCGCTGCCCGTCAGCCCTCTGGAACCCCTTTACGCGGGGCTGGTCGCCCATGTCACCGCGTATGAGGACCTGGCGCTGGAGGCGGCGTTGAAGGGCGGTCGGGAGCGGGTCTTCGACGCCTTGCTGGCCCATCCTCTGATCGGCCAGATCGAGTACGCCGAGAAGCTGACCGACACTCTCATCGCACACAACCGGGAGCACCTGGCGTGGGCCTGAAGCAGTCCCAGAATGTGACCGCCCACCCGCCGCGCGCGTCCGTCCTGGCGGTCGACGCGGGCAACAGCAAGACCGATGTGGCACTGGTCGGCCCGGACGGGGCGGTCCTCGGCACCGCGCGCGGCGGCGGCTTCCAGCCGCCCGTGGTGGGTGCCGAGGCCGCGGTGGCCTCGCTCGCCCCGCTGGTGGCGCGGGCGGCGCGGGCCGCCGGGTTCGACGGGCCGCCGTCCACCGAGCATGTCTCGGCCTGCCTGGCCAATGTGGATCTCCCGGCCGAGGAGGAGCAGGTGACGCCGCTGTTGGCGGCCCAGGGCTGGGGGTCGAGCGTCACGGTCGCCAATGACACCTTCGCGCTGCTGCGGGCCGGAATCGCAGACAGCTCTGGCGACGGCGAGCCGACCGGCGTCGCCGTCGTATGCGGCGCGGGTATCAACTGCGCGGGGCTTGGCCATGGTGGCCGCACCGCGCGGTTCCCCGCGATCGGCCGGATCTCCGGCGACTGGGGCGGCGGCAGTGATCTGTCGCTGGAGGCGATGTGGTGGGCGGCGCGCGCGGAGGACGGCCGCGGCGCGCCGACGGCCTTGGCCCGTGCCCTGCCCGAGCACTTCGGCCTGGCCACCATGTACGAGCTGATCGAGGCGCTTCATCTGGGGCGGATCGCCCCGGCGCGGCGCCATGAGCTGACGCCGCTGCTCTTCGCGGTGGCCGGGTCGGGCGACGAGATCGCGCGCGCGATCGTCGCCCGGCAGGCGGAGGAGGTGGTCACCATGGCCACGGTCGCCTTGGCCCGGCTCGAACTGCTCGGTGAGCAGACGCCGGTGGTGCTCGGCGGCGGGGTGCTCGCGGCGCGCCATCCGCTCCTGGACGACCGGGTCCGCGAGCTGCTTGCCGAGCGCGCGCCCAAGGCGGAGCCGAGGGTGGTCACCGCGCCGCCGGTGCTCGGGGCCGCCCTGCTCGGTCTGGATCGCATGGGCGCGCCCGCGGCGGCGTACGCCGCGCTGCGCGCGCACTACGCCCGGGGCTGATGATCCCCGCGCCCGGGGCCGAAGCCCCCTGAGCCCGGGCCTGAGGACCCCGATTTTCCAGGTCGGGGCGGGTAATTGGGAACCGATGCGCGCCGAGAAGCGTATGAGAAGTTGGGAGAAGGAGGACGACGCGGACACCCCCCGGGGCCGGTGGCCCAGAGGCGAAGATCGCGATCGGGCCAAGATCCGGGCACGACCGGTGTGCTCGTCGGCGGCTGGCGTCCATACTGCTGCCCGGATACCTGTCCCCCGCCGCATCGGGCGACGGGCCGCCGACAGTGACTGAGGGGTCAGGACCGAGGGGGAGGTCAAGTGGCATACCCGCCGACCACCGGCGCGGCCGGAGCTGCCGCCGCGGGCGCGTTGTCGGGGCGGCGGCGGGCCGCGTGGCGGGAGGGTGTTGAGCGGGCCCGGGCCGCGGCGACGACGGAGCCGGGGCGGCTGCGGGTCATCGGGGCCGTGCTCGCGGCGCTGGTGGTGGCGTTCGGGGCGGTGACGGCCTGGCAGGTCTCCGACCGGCAGACCGCGGCGGACGCGGTGGTGGAGCACAGCCAGCCGCTGAGCGCGGACGCGGCGAGCATCTACCGCTCGTTGGCCGACGCGGACACGACCGCGGCGAGCGCCTTCCTGGCCGGCGGGCAGGAGCCGACGGAGGTGCGCAGGCGGTACGAGGCGGATATCGACCGGGCCGCCAAGCTGCTGGTGCGGGCCGCGGCCAATACGGAGGGCTCGGCGACCGCTCGCGAGGAGATACGCCGGATCGGCGAGCTCCTGCCGGTCTATTCGGGACTGGTCGAGTCCGCGCGGGCCAACAACCGCCAGGGGCTGCCGCTGGGCGGCGCCTATCTGCGGTATGCCAACGACATCATGCGGCAGCGGCTGCTGCCCGCCGCGGGTCGGCTGTACCAGGCCGAGACCGCGCGGCTGGGCGAGGACTACGAGGAGGCGACGTCCTGGCCGTGGGCGGCGGTCGGCCTCGGCGTCGCCGCGCTGGCCGCCTTGGGCTTGGCCCAGCGGCGTGACTTTCTGCGCACCAACCGGGTGTTCAACCGCGGGCTGCTCGCTTCTGCCGCCGCCTCGGCGGTGGTGCTGGTGTGGCTGGCGGTCGGCCATGGCCTCGCCCGCTCCGCGCTGAACGACTCCAATGACCACGGGGCGAAGTCCCTGCATGTGCTCAACGAGGCCCGGATCGACTCGCTGCGCGCCCGCGGCGACGAGAACCTGACGCTGGTGGCGCGCGGCGCGGTCGTCGTCGAGGAGGGCAAGGACAAGGGCAAGGACGCCTATGAGGTGGGCTACGCCGAGCAGATGTCCGGCCTCATAGGCGACGACGGCGCCGACGCCGGAAGCGTCGCGGGCGGGGACAAGGCCGGGCCCGCCCCCGGCAGCCTGCTGGCCCGGGCACGCGGCCTCGCGGACGACGACGAAGGCCGCGCCCCGGTGGACGAGGCCACCGAGCGCGTACGGGAGTGGCAGGTGCGCCACAAGGCCGCCCGTGCCGATGACGACGCGGGCAACTACAAGGACGCGCGGGAGAAGGTCATCGGCGGTGAGGGCAGCACGGGCGAGTCGTTCGACAAGGTCGACGAGTTGCTGGCCAAGGCCCTGGACCATGAGCAGCGGGAGTTCAAGCGGGCGGCGGACGACGGGCGGGGCGCGCTGACCGGGCTGGCGCTCGGCGCCGGGGTGCTGGCCGCGCTGGGCGCGGCGGCCGCGCTGCTGGGCATAGGCCGCCGGCTGTCGGAGTACCGGTGAGGGCGATGGGGGGCGTGAGGATGCGAGCGGGGCGAGCAGTGCGAGCGGGCGCCGCGGCGGCCGTCTGTGCCCTGGGCGTGGCCACGGCGATCTTCGTGCCCGCGGCGCTGGACGACCAGGGCGACGGGGGCGGGAGCGGGCGGGGCGAGGGAAGCGGGGTGCATCCGCGGGCCGCGCGGACCACGGCGGCGACCACGGCGGAGAAGTGTGTGCGGCCGGAGGCCAGTCTGCGGCCGTCGAGCGCGAGCGGCCCGGCCATACAGCGCATCAAGAACCGGAAGGTCGACGGCCACAGGCTGGGCAAGCTGATCGCCGGGGTGGACCAGAACAGCTACCGCTGGGGCTATCGCGACCCGGCCACCGGCGATCTCACGGGTTTCGACATCGAGCTGGTGCGCGCCATCGCCAAGGACATCTTCGGCGACCCTGACGCGGTCATCTACCGCGCCATCCCCACCAGCCAGCGGGTCAAGGCCCTGCAGCAGGGCAAGGTGGACATCGTCGTCCGCACCATGACCATCAACTGCGACCGCCTCAAGGACGTCGCCTTCTCCACCGCCTACTTCAAGGCCGGGCAGCAGGTGCTGGTCCCCAAGGGCTCCTCGGTGACCGGGTACAACACCTCGCTGCGCGGCAAGAGGGTCTGCACGGCGCAGGGTTCCACCGCGGAGGCCGAGCTGGACAAGGAGAAGGACGGCGCCGAGGACCTGGGCGCGATCAAGGTCGCCCCGGTGCCCAATCAGCTGGACTGTCTGGTCAGATTGCAGCTCGGCCAGGTGGACGCCGTGATCACGGACAATGCGCTGGCGGCCGGGCAGGCGGCCCAGGACCCGTCCGTCAAGCTCGTCGGCAAGCCGTTCACCGAGGAGTTCTACGGCGTGGCGATGAACAAGAGCGATGAGGACCTGGTACGCCGGGTCAACAAGGTGCTGGAGGCGTACCGCTCCGGCGGTGACAACAGCCCCTGGATGCGGGCCTACCGTAAGTGGCTCGCCGAAGATCTCGGCAGAACGGAGGAGAATCCGGCGGCACCGGCTCCCATCTACAAGGACTAGCGGTCAAGGACTAGCAGCCGCCGAGGATTAGCGCGCGGCGAGCGCGCGTAGGGATGCACGCAGTAAGTGCACGCAGTAGGGATGTAGCGAATACGGATCCAGCAGGTCACAGGGCACGGACACAGAGAGGTGATCGATGGGGGGCACGGGACCCTTCCCCAGTTCCGCGGGGGAACCCGACAAGCCGGTCATGGGCCGCGAGGAGGTGGACCGCGTGCTGGCGAAGCTCGGAGCCGAACACGAGGCGATCGAGTCCTCGCTGCTCGCCCTCCAGGACCACGCGGGCCGCAGACTCCTGGAGGGCGCCGAGCTGACCGGCGTCACCAAGGACCGGTGGGCCACCACCGAGCAGGCCATCTCCCTGCTGTGGACGTATTTCGACGCCTATACGGACGCGCTGCACTCCGCCCGTGAGGTGCGCTCCCGCCACCGCTGGTCCACGCCCGGCGAGTTGGCCGAGCTCACCGGACTGCTGCGCGGCCCGGGCATCACGCTGCCCAGCAGCGCCTCGCTCACCGGCTCGCCGCTGCTCAGCGAGCAGCTGACGCTGGACGCGCTGGTCGTCCGGATGAACCGGTGGTACGCCGAGGCCCTTGATGTCATCGTCACGGCCGACGCCGTCTGGTCCGCGCTGCCCGCCCGTATCGACATGCTCTCCGCCGAGCTGCGCCGCACCCGTTCCCTCGCCCATTCGGTCGGGGTGCGCCCGGGCGAGCATCCCTCCGGCGACGACCTGGAGCGGATCACCGCGGAGCTGACCTCGCTGCGCGCCGAGGTCGTCTCCGATCCGCTCGCCTTCTGGTCCGGCGCCTCGCCGAGCTCCGCGCCCGGCGGCGGCCGTCCCGACACCGCCCGCTACGACGCCGCGGCCCGCGCCCTGGAGGACGTACGGCGCGAGATCGAGGCGGTCCTCGATGTGCGGCAGGACGCGGAGCGGCGGCTGATGCGGCTGCGCGACGTCCTCTCCCGCGCGGACCGTACGCTCTCCGAGGCGCGGCAGGCGCGCGGTGAGGTGCTGGCCAAGATCGCGGCGTCCGAGGTGCCGGCGGTCAGCGGCCCGCCGACGGTGCTGCAGGAGCAGCTGGTGACGGCGGCCGAGTACCGCAGGCGCGCCCAGTGGCACCGGCTCTCCCCGCTGCTGGAGTCCCTGGAGGAACGCGCCGACGACGAGTTGCTGCGGGCCCGGGAGTCGCTGACCGCGGTGACCGCGCCGCTGGCGGTGCGCGCCGAGCTGCGCGGCCGGCTGGACGCGTACAAGGCGAAGGTCTCGCGTCATGGCATGGCCGAGGACCCGCTGCTGATCGAGCGGTACGACACGGCGCGCCGGATGCTGTGGAGCGCGCCCTGCGATCTGCGCGCCGCCGAAGCGGCGGTGCTGCGCTACCAGCATGCCGCGGCCGAGGCCCTGGTCCCGCGCCAGAAAGGGCCGCAGGGGGCGCAGGACCGCAGAACGGGGGAGGCGCTGTGAGCGTCGCACGCGCGGCCGCCGGGCCGCACACAGGCACGATTCGCCCGCTGTCGCCGCGCGGGCGGAGAAGCGAACCAGAAAGCACCGCGAGCGTCGCACGCGCGGCCGCCGGGCCGCACACAGGCACGATTCGCCCGCTGTCGCCGCGCGGGCGGAGAAGCGAACCAGAAAGCACCGCGAGCGAC
>NZ_JBHWES010000002.1:202268-301086 GCF_042734105.1 Streptomyces sp. NPDC059679
TCGCACGCGCGGCCGCCGGGCCGCACACGACCGCGATGGCCGCACCTCTGCGCCGCGCGGGCGGAGAAGTGAACGGAGAAACGCCGTGAGCGTCGCAGGTATGGGCAGGTGTCAGCGGCGTGGGTGCGGCGGGGCGTACGAGGATGTGGGCGGCGGCCAGCTGTACTGCGATACGTGCGGTATGGCCCCGGTCGTCTCGCGGGACGGAATGGTCAGCTCGTCGCCCACTGGTATCACCGGCGTGGGGGGTGGCGATCGGGGTAGCGGCTCGTCGGGCACCGGCTCCCGTTCCTCCTCGCGCCCGTCGTCGCGGTCCGCCTCGTCCCGGCGTTCGGTGTCCGGGCGGCTGTCCCGTTCGCTGGGGTCGGGGCGGTCGTCCTCGCGTTCGGTGTCGGTGCGCAGCTCCCGTTCCTCCGCCGTGGCCCGCTCCGGGCGCAGCCGCCTGGGCGCGGGCCTGGTCAGCGTGGACGAGGTACCGCGCACCGACCCGCGGATGGCGGTGCTGGCCGATCCGGAGGTACCGGAGCGCAAGCGGTTCTGCAGCCGGAGCGACTGCGGGGCGCCGGTGGGGCGTGCCCGCGGCGATCGGCCGGGCCGCACCGAGGGGTTCTGCACCAAGTGCGGCCATCCGTATTCCTTCGTGCCCAAGCTGAGTCCTGGCGATATCGTGCACGGCCAGTACGAGGTGGCGGGGTGTCTGGCTCACGGCGGTCTCGGCTGGATCTATCTGGCCATCGACCGCGCGGTGTCCGACCGCTGGGTGGTCCTCAAGGGCCTGCTGGACACGGGAGACGAGGAGGCGCTGTCGGTCGCGGTGTCGGAGCGCCGGTTCCTCGCCGAGATCGAGCATTCCAACATCGTCCGCATCTACAACTTCGTCGAGCATCTCGATCAGCGCACCGGCAGCCTCGACGGCTACATCGTGATGGAGTACGTCGGCGGCAAGTCGCTGAAGGACATCGCCAACTCCCGCCGCGCGCCGGACGGCAGGCGCGATCCGCTGCCGGTCGAGCAGGCGTGTGCGTACGGTATCGAGGCACTGGAGGCCCTGGGCCATCTGCACAGCCGCAATCTGCTCTACTGCGACTTCAAGGTCGACAACGCCATCCAGCAGCAGGACCAGCTGAAGCTCATCGACATGGGCGCGGTGCGGCGGATGGACGACGACGACAGCCCGATCTACGGCACGGTCGGCTATCAGGCCCCCGAGGTCTCGGAGCTGGGCCCGACGGTCGCCTCGGATCTGTATACGGTGGCGCGCACGCTGGCCGTGCTGACCTTCGACTTCCAGGGTTATACGAACGTCTTCGCGGACAGCCTGCCCGACCCGGGGAACATCGAGGTCTTCCAGCGTTACGAGTCGTTCTACCGGCTGCTGGTGCGGGCCACCGACCCCGATCCGAACCGCCGGTTCGGCTCGGCGCAGGAGATGGCCGATCAGCTGACGGGTGTGTTGCGGGAGGTCGTGGCGCTGCAGACGGGGCGGCCCCGGCCGGCGCTGTCGACGCTGTTCGGGCCCGAGCCGCGGGTGGTGGACACGCAGTTGTTCGCCGAGCAGGGGCAGGACGCGTCGGCGCTCGGGGCCCGCGCCGGCCGGGGCCGGGCGGCGGCCACCCCGCCCCGGCCCCAGGGCGTGCTCGCCCTGCCGCTGCCCGCGATCGCGCCGCTGGACGCCCGCGCCACGGCCCTGGCGCTGCCGGTGCCGCTGGTGGATCCGGACGACGCCAACGCCGGCTTTCTCGCCGGGCTGCTGGCCTCCGCCCCGACCGAGCTGCACGCGGCGCTGCGGGCGGCCCCCGCCGACTCGCTGGAGCTGCGGCTGCGCCGTATCCGCGCGCAGTTGGAGCTGGGCCACGCACGGGAGGCGGGGATCGCGCTGGACGGTCTGGAGGCCGGCCATCCCGACGACTGGCGGATCGTCTGGTACCGGGGCCTGCACGCGCTGGCGACCGGGGACAACGAGACCGCGGCCCTGTCCTTCGACGCCGTCTACGACGCGTTCCCGGGCGAGCCCGCGCCGAAGCTGGCGCTGGGTGTGTGCGCCGAAGTGCTCGGCCAGTTGGACAATGCGGCGGAGTACTACCGGCTGGTGTGGACGACCGACCCGAACCATGTGAGCGCCGCCTTCGGGCTCGCCCGGGTGCTGTTGTACGCCGGGGACCGCGCGGGGGCGGTGGCCGCTCTCGAGTCCGTACCGGAGTCGTCCATTCACTACACGGCGGCCCGGGTCGCGGCGGTGCGGGCCCGGCTGCGGCAGCGCGCCGCACATGAGCCGCTGCTGGCCGAGCTGACGGCCTCGGCCCAACAGGTCGAGCGGCTGGCCCACTTGGGTCTGGACGCGGTGCGGTACGAGCGGCTGTGCACGGAAGTACTGGGCAGCGCCCTGGATTGGGTACTGTCCGGCAGCAGCGGCGCGCCGCCGGGCGGTGCCCGGCCGTCCCTGCTCAGCAGCAGTCTGGACGAGCGGGGACTGCGCTTCGGCTTGGAACGCTCGTACCGGGTGCTCGCCAGGCTCGCGCAGCGCGGCGAGGAAAGGATCGAACTGGTGGAGCGGGCCAACCGTTTCCGCCCCAGGACGTGGGTGTGATCGATGTCGCAGATGCCGCGGCTGCCTGGAGTGGCAGCCTGCCCGACCTGTGAAGAGCCGCTGGAGTCGGGTGACAACTTCTGCGGCGTGTGCGGGGCCGACCTGGCGTCGGCCGCGCCGGATGCCGCCGTGGCCGCGGACCGCCCGGCGCCTCCGGTGAACGGAGCGGCGCGGGCCAGGCGGCAGGAGCCGGAGGACTATCCGCTCCAGGCCCCCGCCCCGGCGCCTCCGGCGGGCCCGGCAGGCCCGGCAGGCCCGGATGTCCCGGTCGCCTGGGACGTACCGGCCGCGCCGGACGGGCCGGACGTACCGGACGGGCCGACGGCCGACCCCAGGGCCGCGGCTCCTGGGGAGCAACCAACCCCCGATACGCCTGCTGCACCGGGTACGCCCGGTACGCCGGGCATCGGGCCGAACACTGACGCGAGCAGCGGCCGCCGCCTGTGCGCCGCATGCCGGGAGGGCACCATCGACCAGGACGGATACTGCGACTCCTGTGGCCACGCCCAGCCACGGGACCGCGACCACATGGAGCGGGAGTTGGCGGGCGTCGCGGCGGCCAGCGACCGCGGTCTGCGCCACCATCGCAACGAGGACGCGTTCGCCGTGTCCTCCGCCGCGCTGCCCGACGGTTCACCGGCCGTGCTCGCGGTCGTCTGCGACGGGGTGTCCTCGGCGACCCGCCCCGACGACGCGTCCGCGGCCGCCGCCCGCGCCGCGGGCCAGTCGCTGCTCGCCGCGCTCCCCCGTGGCGCCCATCCCCAGACGGCCATGAACGAGGCGATCGTCGCCGCCTCCGAGGCTGTGAACTCCCTCGCGGCGGAGGCGGGCGGGGCGGGTGCGCACGACGAACCCCACCAGCGCCAGCAGAACGCGCCGGCCTGCACCATCGTCAGCGCGGTGGTCACCTCCGGCATCCTGACCGTCGGCTGGATCGGTGACAGCCGTGCCTACTGGGTGCCCGACGACCGTTCGGCGTCGCCCGCCCGGCTCACCGAGGACGACTCGTGGGCGGCCCAGATGGTGGCGGCCGGTCTGATGTCCGAGGCGGAGGCGTACGCGGACGAGCGGGCCCATGCCATCACCGGCTGGCTCGGCGCGGACGCCTATGAACTGGAGCCGCACACCGCGTCCTACAAGCCGGACCAGCCGGGTGTGGTGGTGGTGTGCACCGACGGCCTGTGGAACTACGCGGAATCGGCGCAGGACATGGCCCGCGCGCTGCCGCAGGACGCCCGCGCCCGGCCGATGCACAGCGCGCGCGTCCTGGTCGGCCACGCCCTGGAGGGCGGGGGCCACGACAACGTAACAGTGGCCGTACTGCCGTTCCCCGCGGAGCCGGGCGGGGCAGGCTCCGGCTGATCTCCGGACGGCCTGAGGAGCGGTCTGAGCCCAGGAGCGATTGAAGCCCAAGGAGCGGATCTGATGGCCAACTTCGCCAAGTCCACCGTGCCGCGGTTCTCGGTCGAGGTCTACCAGAACGAGTACCTTCCCGAGGGCGGCCGCGAGGTGAACGCGATCGTCACGGTCACGTCCACCGGCGGCGGCACCACCGGGGGAATGCCCATCCCGGCGATCCCTGCGACCCCGGCGCCCGCCGACCCCCGGGACCTGGGCGGCGCCCAGCCCCGGGACCAGAGCGGCGCGCCGCCCGGGGACCAGAGCGGCGGCGCGGCCGTGGTCATCATGGTCGACTGCTCCGGCTCCATGGACTATCCGCCGGAGAAGATGCGCAACGCGCGGGACGCGACCGCCGCCGCGATCGACGCCATCCGCGACGGCGTCGCCTTCGCGGTGGTCGCCGGCACCCACAAGGCGGAGGAGATCTTCCCGGGCGGGGGCCGGCTGGCGACCGCCGACCCGGCCGCCCGGGCCCGGGCGAAGGACGCGCTGCGCAGGCTGAGCGCCGACGGCGGCACGGCGATCGGCACCTGGCTGCGCCTCGCCGACCGGCTGCTGGCGTCGGCCGATGCGCCGATCCGGCACGGCATCCTGCTGACCGACGGCCGCAACGAGCACGAGGAGCCGGGCGAGCTGCGGGCCGCGCTGGATGCGTGTGCGGGCCGCTTCACCTGCGATGCGCGCGGGGTGGGCACGGACTGGGAGGTCAAGGAGGTCACGGGCATCGCCTCCGCGCTGCTCGGCACGGCCGATATCGTGGCGGACCCCGCCCATCTGACCGCGGACTTCACGCGCATGATGGACGCCGCGATGGGCAAGGAGATCGCGGATGTCGGGCTGCGGGTGTGGACCCCGGTGGGGGCCGAGGTGACGTTCGTCAAGCAGGTGGCGCCCGCGGTCGAGGACCTGACCGACCGGCGTGCCGAGGCCGGAGCGCGGGCCGGCGACTACCCGACGGGCTCCTGGGGCGACGAGTCCCGCGACTACCACCTGTGTGTGCGGGTGCCCGCGGCCGACGTCGGGCAGGAGATGCTGGCCGCCCGCGTCTCCCTCGTACTGCCGCAGCACGATCCGCGGCACGATCCGCAGCACGCCGGGCTCCCGGCCACGCTCGCCCAGGGGTTGGTGCGGGCCGTGTGGACGGAGGACATGGCCGCCTCCACCGCGATGAATCCGCAGGTCGCGCACTATACGGGCCAGGCGGAACTGGCACAGGCCATCCAACAGGGCCTGGATGCCCGCAAAGCGGGCGATATCGACGGAGCAACGGCCAAGCTGGGGCGTGCCGTCCAGCTGGCGAACGCCTCGGGGAACGAGGACACGGCGAAACTGCTTGCGAAGGTGGTGGACGTCGTCGATGTGGCGACAGGTACTGTGCGACTGAAGGCGAAGGTCGCGGAAGCGGATGAGATGACTCTCGAAACGCGCTCCACCAAGACAGTTCGCGTCAAAAGGTAACAAGAAGTAACGCGACAAGCACGCAAAACGGCAGTAAGCGCCAAGAACGGCACAAGAGGGGGAACACCGACATGCCGACCTGCCCTAACGGCCACCAATCAGCGGCCGACGACTGGTGCGAGGTGTGTGGCCACCGGATGTCGGGGACACCCGTGCCCACGGGCGCCGTCCCCCCGCCTCCGCCACCGCCGATGCCCGGCCCGCCCGGGTTCCCGGGAAGCGCTCCGGGCCCCGCAGGCCCGGGAGGTCCCGGCGCCCCGGACGGCATGGGCTTCCCCGGCGGGTCGCCACCGCCGGGCGCCCCGGGGCCCCAGGGCCCGCCCGGGGGCTACGGCTATCCGGCGCCCGCCCCGCAGCCGCCGGACGCCCAGGGATTCCAGGGTCCGCCCGGGGGATACGGCTACCCGGCGCCCGCCCAGCAGCCGCCGGACCCCACCTTCCAGGCGGAGCTGTGCCCTCAGTGCCGTACGCCCCGTGAGGCGCAGGCACCGTTCTGCGAGGAGTGCCGCTACAACTTCCTGACCCAGTCGCCCACCTCGTACGCCCCGCCGCCCCCGCCCGGGTCCGGCGGCTTCCAGCCGCCGCAGCCCCCGCAGCCGCAGACGTTCCCGCCGCAGGGGCCCCACGGAGGTCCGGGCCCGGGCGGCTACCCGGCGGGCCCGCCGCAGCCGGGTCACCCGAGCCCGGGCGAGCCGCTGCTGCCCTCGCCGCCGATGCAGCAGCCCCCGGGCCCGTCCTTCAGCGACGACGACTGGACGCTGCAGCCGCCGAACGCCGCGGGGCCCGCCGCGCCGCCGAACGCTCCCGCGCCCCCGTCGCCGTACGGGCAGCCGCAGCCGCCCCAGGCCCCGGCCCCGCCCGGGCCCGGCTTCGGTGGCGGCGACTACCCGGGCGCCCCGGCGCCCGGACCGCACCAGGGGCCGCCCGCACACTTCACCCAGGGCAGCCCTCCAGGTCCTCCCGGGCCCGCGGCCCCCGCGGGGTGGGTCGCGTTCGTCGGCCCGGACCGTGAGTACTTCATGGCGATGATGCACCGCAGCGGCCCGGAGGCGGCCGGTCTGAACCTGCCGGCCTACTCCCCCGAGCAGCAGCTCCCGCTCACCGGGCCGCAGATCACCATCGGCCGCCGCCGCCACAGCACCGGCGAGTCGCCCGATATCGACCTGGCGCGCCCGCCGGAGGATCCCGGGGTCTCCCACCAGCACGCGGTTCTCGTCCAGCAGCCGGACGGCGGCTGGGCGGTCGTCGACCAGGACTCGACGAACGGCACCACGATCAACGGTGGAGAGGACCCGATCCAGCCGTACGTCCCGATCCCCCTCCAGGACGGCGACCGCGTCCACGTCGGGGCCTGGACGACGATCACCGTACGCCGGGGATAGGGCCCGGCTGACGCGACACAGCCCGGTGGCGGGCGACCGGCCGACTTCTTCGGCCGATAGCCCGCCACCGGAGGCGCACCCTGCATAGATTCGGGGCGGAACATCCGCTCACCGAGATGCGTGGAGGGTGTAATGCCAGTGCTGAAAGGCAAGACCGCGGTCGTCACCGGAGGCTCGCGGGGCATCGGCCGGGCCATCGTGGAGCGGCTGGCCCGCGACGGCGCCGAGGTGGTGTTCAACTACGCGCGCAGCGCCGAGGCCGCCGAGGAGATCGTCCGCGCCGTCGAGGAAGCGGGCGGCAGCGCCCGCGCGGTGCGGCTGGACCTGGCCGAGCCCGGGGCGGCGGAGCAGTTGATGGAGACCGCGTCGCAGGGGCCGTCCGGCGGCGTGGAGATCCTGGTCAACAACGCGGCCGTGAACCTTCCGAGGGCCCCTCTCGCCGAGATCGAGGAGGAGGACTTCGATCATCTGCTGTCGGTCAATCTGAAGGCCGCCTTCCTGACCGTGAGGTACGCGGCCCGGCATATGCCCGACGGCGGGCGGATCATCAACATCTCCACGCTCAACACCGTCCGGGCCGTGCCGGGCGTCGCCCCGTACATGATCAGCAAGGGCGCGCTGGAGCAGCTCACCGCGGCGGCCGCGCAGGAGCTGGGGGAGCGCGGCATCACCGTCAACACGGTCTCCCCGGGGGCGACCGACACCGACATGCTGCACGCCGCGAACCCCGGCGACGTGCTGGACCTGATCGTCAGCATCACTCCGCTGCGCCGGCTCGGGCAGCCGTCCGACGTGGCCGACATCGTGGCGTTTCTGGCGGGCCCGGACGGCCGCTGGCTCACCGGCCAGAACCTCCGGGCCTCGGGCGGCCTCAGCTAGGAGCCCTCGTCAGCCCGCCCGCGTCATTCAACAGCGCTGTCCCGCGGGCCCGTTCAGGGGGCTCGTCCAGTGAGCCCGTTCAGTGAGCCCGTTCGGCGTGGGCGGGCCCCAGCGGCCAGGCGTACGCGCCCTCCGGGTCGTCCAGCCACGCCCACTGCCGCTGCTCGCGCACCGTCACACCGTAGCGCTCCCGCCCCGGCCGGCCCTCGTGCTCCCACAGTGCGAGGGCCTCCAGCGGGTCGAGCCACGCCGTGACCACGTTCAGCAGAAAGCGGAAGGAGTCCTCCAGCAGCGGCTCGGTCGGCAGTCCTTTCGTACGGACCGGAGGCCGGGGCTCGCTGCCGCGCAGCGGGACGAAGTACGCGGGGGTGGTCAGGAAGCGCCCCTCGCCGTGCTCGGCGTCGGCGACCCACAGCGCGATCAGCCCGGTGGCGAGCGGCGCCAGGATCAGCGCGCCGCACCGGCACTGGTCCAGCCAGGCGGGCGGCAGGGCGGTCACGGCGCAGGTGGCGATGATCCGGTCGAAGGGGGCACGCGAGGGGCAGCCGAGCGCCCCGTCCCCGGTGACGACCGCCGGCTGGTATCCGGCCGCGGCCAGGTGGTCGCGGGCGGTGTCGGTGATGTCCGGGTCGATGTCGACGGTCGTGATCCGGTCCTCGCCGAGCCGGTGCGCGAGCAGCGCCGCGTTGTAGCCGGTGCCGGTGCCGATCTCCAGCACGCTGTCCCCGTCCCGCACCGCCAGGGCCTCCAGCATCCGCGCCATCAGCGACGGCTGGCTGCTGGAGGAGACGAGCTCGCCGTCGCGCACCCGTGTCGCCAGGGGCGCGTCGGAGTACACCCCGGCCAGCCAGCGCGCCCGCCGCGCGGGGTCGGGGTCGTGCCGCCCCAGCCGTTCGTAGAGCACCATCCCGCCGGATGTGCTCGGCTCGCCCGCCTCGTAGTAGCGGGGGACGAACACATGGCGCGGCACCTCCTCGAAAGCCTCCCGCCACGCCGGGTCGGTCAGCCCACCGCCCTCGGCGATCTCCCGGACCAGGGCGGCACGCAGCGTCGCAGCCGTCACGGCGTACGGATCGGACTTCCGGTCCGCGCCATCCGCGCCGCGCCTGCCCGTGCGCGTGCTGCCCATGACTCCACTGTCCTGCGCCCGCGCCTCCATCGCGACCTACGTCCGGAGTCCTCCGTCCGGCGGTCTGAGAGCATGGGGGAGTGACAGAGATTCCGCGCGGCACGCTTCAGGAACAGACGTTCTACGAACAGGTCGGCGGCGAGGAGACCTTCCGGCGCCTGGTGCACCGCTTCTACCAGGGCGTAGCCGAGGATCCGCTGCTGCGGCCCATGTATCCCGAGGAGGACCTGGGCCCGGCCGAGGAGCGGCTGCGGCTCTTCCTCATGCAGTACTGGGGCGGTCCGCGCACCTACAGCGAGAACCGCGGCCACCCGCGGCTGCGCATGCGCCACGCGCCCTTCACCGTGAACCGCGACGCTCACGACGCCTGGCTGCGTCATATGCGCGACGCCGTGGACGAGCTGGAGCTGGCGCCCGAGCTCGAGCGGCAGCTGTGGGACTACCTCACCTACGCGGCCGCGTCCATGGTCAACACCGCGGGCTGACCCCGCCGCCCTCCCCCAGCCGCTCACTCGGGCGGCTCAGACGGGACCGGGCGGCGGTCAGGCAGGACTCACCGACAGGCCCGAGAGCCCCGGCAGCCCCGTCTTGCGCACCGCTATCGAGCCGTACGGCGTGCGCAGCCGCAGCCAGCCGCCCGCGGCGAGCAGCGCAAGCTGCTCGGGCTCGGGGGCGAGCGCCGTCGCGCCGCCGCCCGGCGGGCCGGGCGCCACGGCCGCGGCGACCGGCTCCGGGGTGCGGGCCGGGCGCAGAAAGCCCAGTGACTGCGCGGCGTGTACGGCGCGCAGTGGGAGGCCGGTCTCGCCGAGCGTCCGGGACCAGATCTCGCGGCCGATGCGGTCCCGCTCGGCGCGGGTGCGCCGCTCCTCGGGCAGCGCCGCGTCCCGGGCGCGGAACTCGGCGACGGCCGAGGCGACCGCCCCGCGCACCTCGGCCACATCCGGCAGACCGGGCACCCGGCGCCAGCCGCCGCGCGGCGGCAGCAGCCCGGCCCATGGCGGGCCGGTGACCGGGTCGGGTACGGCCACGTCCAGGCCGGCCGGGGCAGCGGCCGGGCCCGGGGGTTCCGCACCGGCGCCGTCCGCCCTACGCCGCGCCGCCGCGTCCAGCGCGTCCGCGAACTGCCCGGCCGAGACCGTCGTGTCCAGCACCGTGTCGGCCGCGAGCCGGGCGGTACGGATGGCGAGCACTTCGAAGGACGGCGGGCGGCCGAAGACGGCGAGCACTCCGCCGCCCGCCTGAAGCCGCACCGCCGCGGCCCGGTCGTAGTGGATCAGCCGGGCCAGGAAGGCGGCGAGGTCCGCCGCCTCCCCCGGGTCGGCGAAGCGCAGCTCCTCCCCCTGCACCGTCATACGGTCACGGCCCCCTCGGGCTGCTCGTCCCGCCCGGTAGCCGCAGCGGCCTCGGGAGCTGCCTCGGCGGCGTCGTCCGCGGCGTCTGCGCCCTCTGCGCCGTCTTCCAGGTATTTCACCAGGAAGCCCTCCTCCTCGGAGGTGAGACGGCGCGGACGGCCGCGCTCCAGGTCATAGGGGACGATCATGGTCGAGGCCCGCGCGTACACGGTCTCCTCGTCCTTGACCTCGTAACCGAGCGTGATGAACGCGGCGCCGATCTCCTTCACCCACAGCTCGACGGTCACCGGGGCGTGCCGGTGGAAGAGCGGCCGGAGGTAACTGATCTCGTGCCGGGCGACCACCACGCCGCCGGTGAACGCGCCGCTGCCGTCCCCCGGCGCCAGCCGCCAGATGAAGTCGACGCGCGCCTCCTCCAGATAGCGGAGGTAGACCACGTTGTTGACGTGGCCGAACGCGTCCATGTCGGACCAGCGCAGGGGGCAGGAGTAGATATGGCGGGCCACACTCAGCCCCGGGTCAGCTTCTTGTAGGTGGCGCGGTGCGGACGGGCCGCGTCCGCACCGAGGCGGTCGACCTTGTTCTTCTCGTACGCCTCGAAGTTGCCCTCGAACCAGAACCACTTGGAGTCGCCCTCGTACGCGAGGATGTGCGTCGCGACGCGGTCGAGGAACCAGCGGTCGTGGGAGACGACCACGGCGCAGCCGGGGAACTCCAGCAGCGCGTTCTCCAGCGAGGAGAGGGTCTCCACGTCGAGGTCGTTGGTCGGCTCGTCGAGGAGCAGCAGGTTGCCGCCCTGCTTGAGGGTCAGCGCGAGGTTCAGGCGGTTGCGCTCACCGCCGGAGAGCACCCCGGCCGGCTTCTGCTGGTCCGGTCCCTTGAAGCCGAACGCGGACACGTACGCGCGGGAGGGCATCTCGACCTGGCCGACGTTGATGTAGTCCAGCTCGTCCGAGACGACGGCCCACAGCGTCTTCTTGGGGTCGATGTTGGCGCGGGTCTGGTCGACGTAGGAGATCTTGACCGTCTCGCCGACCTTGATGGTGCCCGCGTCCGGGATCTCGATGCCCTGGAGCATCTTGAACAGCGTGGTCTTGCCCGCGCCGTTGGGGCCGATGACGCCGACGATGCCGTTGCGCGGCAGGGTGAAGGACAGGTCGTCGATCAGGACCTTCTCGCCGAACGCCTTGGACAGGTTCTCCACCTCGACCACGACATTGCCCAGGCGCGGGCCCGGCGGGATCTGGATCTCCTCGAAGTCCAGCTTCCGGGTCTTCTCGGCCTCGGCTGCCATCTCCTCGTAACGGGCCAGTCGCGCCTTGGACTTGGCCTGGCGGCCCTTGGCGTTGGAGCGGACCCACTCCAGCTCTTCCTTCAGGCGCTTCTGCCGCTTGGCGTCCTTCTGGCCCTCGACCTTCAGCCGGGTCTGCTTGGTCTCCAGGTAGGTGGAGTAGTTGCCCTGGTAGCCGATGGCGCGGCCGCGGTCGAGCTCCAGGATCCACTCGGCGACGTTGTCCAGGAAGTACCGGTCGTGGGTGATGGCGACGACGGTGCCGGCGTACTGGGCGAGGTGCTGCTCCAGCCACTGCACGGACTCGGCGTCCAGGTGGTTGGTGGGCTCGTCGAGCAGCAGCAGGTCGGGCGCCTCGAGCAGCAGCTTGCACAGGGCGACGCGGCGCTTCTCACCACCGGAGAGGTTGGTGACCGGCCAGTCGCCGGGCGGGCAGCCGAGGGCGTCCATCGCCTGCTCCAGCTGGGCGTCCAGGTCCCAGGCGTTGGCGTGGTCCAGCTCCTCCTGGAGCTTGCCCATCTCCTCCAGCAGCGCGTCGGAGTAGTCGGTCGCCATCTGCTCGGCGATCTCGTTGAAGCGGTCGAGCTTGCCCTTGATGACCGCCACGCCGTCCTGGACGTTCTCCAGCACGGTCTTGGTCTCGTCCAGCGGGGGCTCCTGGAGCAGGATGCCGACGCTGTATCCGGGCGAGAGGAAGGCGTCCCCGTTGGACGGCTGCTCCAGGCCGGCCATGATCTTCAGCACCGTCGACTTACCGGCGCCGTTGGGACCCACGACACCGATCTTGGCGCCGGGCAGGAAGCTCAGCGTGACATCGTCGAGGATCACCTTGTCGCCGTGAGCCTTGCGCGTCTTGCGCATGGTGTAGATGTACTCAGCCAAGAGAAACCGTCCGGCAATCGTAGGTATCGAAGTGCGGTCTTACCACGAGGTTCGCCGCCCGTGGATCGGCATGCGGCTGCGCCGCGTCGTCAGATACACCCCATCTTGCCGTACGCCAAGCTCGCGACGGAAACCCATTCCCCACCGCTTACGAGTCGCCCATCACAGTTCCCCATCCCAGTCGCCCATCCCATACGAAAGGGCCGGAGCCTGTTCCGAGGCTCCGGCCCTTTCAGCGATTACTTCGGGTCAGCGATCACTCACCCGCCGGAGCCGCCTTCTTCTTGCGGACGAAGAAGACCGCGCCGCCACCGATCACGACGAGCGCCACGGCGACACCCGCGATGATCGGGGTGTTGCTGCTGCTGCCGGTCTCGGCGAGGTCGCCGCCGCTGCTGTCCGCGCTGCTGCCGCCGGCCGACGCCGGGCTCGGCTGCGAGGACGGGGTCTCGTCACCGCTGCCGCCGCCGGTGCTCGCGGTCTTGCAGTCCAGCACGCCGGAGAAGGTCTTCTCGAAGCCGTTCGGACCGGTGATCGTGAACTTGTAGGCCTGGTCCTCCTTCACCGGAGCGGTGACGGTCTCGGACTTGCCGGCCTCGATGGTGTGCTTCTCGCCGAGGAGCTCGAAGGTGAACGCCTCGTCGCCCTTGTTCGTCGCGGTGATGTCCACGCCGCCCTTGGCACAGTTCTTCTCGGCGGACAGCGCCGGGATCGGGCCCTTCTTCGCCCAGTCCGCGGTGGCGGTGGCGGAGACGGTGGACTCACTGGAGCCGGCCAGGATCTGGGTCTGGCTCTTGGTGGCGCTGGCGAACGCGCGGCCGACCGGGACCTTGGTGGCGGCCTGGGCGGTCAGCGTGGCGCTGCCGTCGGCAGCACCGGCCGGCACGTCGAAGTAGAGCTCGCTGCCGTCGGCGGCGCTGGTGACCGTCTTGCCGTCCTTGTCGACGACCTTGACGCCGGAGGCGGCGGTGTCACCCGGGGTGACCGTGACGCTGTCCCCGTTGGTGTGGACCTTGATCGGGCCCAGGCGCTCACCGGACTTGCCGGAGACCGCGGGCGGGTCCAGGGTCAGCGACGCCTTGGGCTCCTCGAGGCTCTGCGCGCTCTTCTCGAGGTAGTCGGCCAGCTTCTCGGCCGCGGGGTCGGCCGCGTCGACGTCAGCGCCGTCCGAGAAGCGCCAGATGGCGACCTGGGTGCCGGCGGCCGCGGTCTTCTCCGTCAGGGGGCCGGAGTCCGCCTTGGCCGCAAGCGCGGAGAGGTCATTGACCTGCGGGTAGGAGTTCTGCAGGATCCAGTTGATCTTGCCCGCGTTGGTGTTGTGCGCCAGCGATGTGGCGCTCCAGGACTTCTCCTCGTACTTCGCCTTGCTCTGCGTCGGGTTGTGGAGGTCGATGCAGTAGGTCTGGATGGTGCCGCCGTTGTCGACCGCCATCTCGAACAGGCCGGCGCCGACCTTCTGGTCCTTGCCCTTGTCGTGGATGACGGCCTGGTCAAAGGTCTTGAGACCGCTGAGCGTGGCGGTGGCGCCGCCCTGACTCGGAGGCGCGTCGTCCGCTGCGGCGGTGCCGGCCGTGACTATCGCACCCGCCGCGACCAGGCCCGAGGCCAGGACAGCGGCGGCAAGGCGAGCAACGCCCCGCCTCTTTACAGAAATCATGGTTTCCCCTTCGGGCGAGCGCCAGTCTGTGGGTGCGCCTCGCCAGCGAACTCAAAACTCAGAAGCCCCCGTTGGCACCAGGGATCCTAGGGAGAACCCTCGTCCCGTTCCCCGGGAATACCAAGGCCCAACCGATCCGAATCGAAATCGTTATCTCATCACACCATCGCCTCTGACCTGGCTTTATCGATAAATCCCCGTGAATCACGGGGTTGTTGTCCCAGTCGGTACGTTTAAAAGAGGTTTAGCCCGCGAGACCCGGCGAAACGCGGATGTACCCCGCACCAGATCGTGTCCGACCGCCACCGCGTCGATATCCGCGGTGATCCACCGCCTGGCCCCGCCGCCGTCCTCCCGCTGCCACTCCCCCGGTTGGCCCGCCCCCTGCCGATCAGCCCCCGGTTGCCCCGTCCCCGGTCGCTCCGTCGGCCGCTCGCCCGGCCACCCGCCGCGCGGCTCTCCCCGCCGGTCCCCCGGCCGCTCTTCCGTCCGCTCCCGCACCCGTAACGTGCCGTGCACGACCAGCGGTTCGCCGAGCGAGACCGACGCCGCCACATTGACCGCGAGCCCCCGCCAGGCCCAGACCGTGTAGAAGCTCGTGTACGCGTCCATCCACGCTTCCCGCGCCCGGTCCCAGCGCCGCGCCGTCACCGCCAGCCGGAACCGGGCCACCGCGACACCGGCCGCCGTCTCCCAATAGTCCGGCCGCGTCGCGGTATTGCCCATCACCGTCAGCCATGTCTCGTTCAACCGAGCCGCCTCCCCCGTCACTTCTCCGCGCTCGCGTCCCCTTCCGCCCTCATGCTGCACCCGATCGCGCAAGCCCGCCGGGGCCTGTGGGCTACTCCCCGGTTGTGGACAACTCGGCCCCCCGGCCGGGTGAACCGAGCCCGCCCGCCACGGCCCCGCCCGCCGCGATCACATACTGCTTCCGCACCTCCCGGTAGCGCGCCAGCTCCGCCGTCACCGGCTCCAGCACCCTCGTCCGCCCGCACTCGGCGGCCACCTCCCGAAGCCGCTGCTCCGCCGCCAGCCCGTACCGCCGCGCGGGCCCCCGGGCCGCCAGCCCGCACCCCCAGGCCAGCGCCGGACCGCCGACTGCAGCCGCCGTGGCCGGCAGCGTGGGCAGCCACCACGCCACACCGCCGAACACCCCGGCCACCACCGCCAGCAGACCCGCCACCCCCACCAACAACACCGCCGCCAGCGCGACTTGTGCCGCCGCCACCACCGACCACCACAAGGGCCGGGACAGCCGACGCTCCGCCGTCGCGGCCACCGCCTCGTCCACCGCGTCCGGCAGCCCCTTGCCGCCCCACGCCGCCGCCTCCCGTACGGCCTGCGCCCAGGGCGCGGGCAGCCCCGCCGTCGCCTCGTCCGCCAAGGCCCGTACCGCCTCCTCCACCGCGGGCCGGGCGGTGATCGCGGCCACCGCCGCCGCCTTCGCCCTCGCCCCCGGGATCTCCAGCGCCATTCCGGCCCGTCCCCCGCCCGCGCCACCGCTCCCCCCGCCCACACCTCTGCTCCCCCCGCCCACGCCACTGCTCCCCCCGCCCGCACCTCTGCTCCCCCCGCCCGCACCTCTGCTCCCCCCGCCCACCCCGTCTTGCTCCCACGACCACACAACCCCCGCCCGCCTCCGCTGCCCCAGCCGCCCCCAGGGCGTCCCGCACGCCCACCGCGCGTCGCGCAGCCAGGCGCGCTCCGCCGCCTGCCCGGCCGCCACCGCGCCCGCCGCGTCCGCCAGCCGCTCCTCGAACTCCGCCCGGGCCCGCGCGGAGAAGCCGACCGGCGCCCCGTCCGCCACGTACTGCGGGCGCAGCCGCTCCATCGCGCCGTCCACGTCCGCCGCCAGCCGCCGCTCCGCCGCCCCGCATTCGGCGGTGAGCCGGCCCAGGGCCTCCCGCAGCTCCCCGATGCCCGCGCCGGTCACCGCGGACAGCGCGAGGACGGTCGCCCCCGGCTCCCCGTGCTCGCCCAGCGCGAGCCCGTCCTCGTCCAGCAGTCGCCGCAGATCGTCCAGCACCTGGTCGGCGGCCTCGCCGGGCAGCCGGTCCACCTGGTTGAGCACGACGAAGGTCACCTCGGCGTATCCGGCCAGCGGGCGCAGATAGCGCTCGTGCAGCACCGCGTCCGCGTACTTCTCCGGATCCACCACCCACACCACCGCGTCGACCAGCCCGAGCAGCCGCTCCACCCGTTCGCGGTGCCCCGGGGCCGCCGAGTCGTGGTCGGGCAGATCGATCAGGACGAGCCCGCGCAGCGTCGGGTCGTACGGATAGGCGGGGCGGCGGCGGTCCCGGTGCGGGATGTCCAGCCGGTCGAGCAGGCCGTCGGCGTGGTCGGTCCAGGCGCAGGCGAGGGGCGTGGCGGTGGTGGGGCGGCGGATGCCGGCCTCGGACACATACGCCCCGGCCAGGGCGTTGAAGAGGGTGGACTTGCCGCTTCCGGTGGCCCCGGCGAGGGCCACGACGGTGTGTCCGAGCGGATGCCGCCCCCGCGCGACGGCCTCGTCGAGCACCCGTCCCGCCTCGCCGAGAGTGCGCCCGTCCAGCCGGGTGCGGGACAGCCCGACCAGCTCGCGCAGCGCGTCGAGGCGCGGCCGCAGGGCGCCGGTGACAAAGCCGCGGCCGCCGTGCTCGTACGCCGGCGTGTACGGCTCGCGCGCCACGCCGCCGCGCGCCCCGGCGTACCCGCCGTCCCGCGCGCCGTCCCCCTCGCCACACCTCTCGCCGTACGCGGCGCCGTACGCCTGGCCGCCCCGTTCGCCGTACGCCCCGCCATGCCCTCCGCCGTACGTCCCTTCGCGCCCCTGGCCGTACCCTTCGCCGCGGTTCGCCTCCCCCGCCGACCCACTCCCCCGCCCCTCCGCCGCGACGGGCGGTCCGGGCGGCCGGCCCACCACCCGCCGTGCGATCAGGCCGTCGTCCCATGTCTGCCGGGGCGGTGCGGGCTTACGGGCGACGCTCTCCTGAGGGGGCGCGCTTTCCGGCTCGGACGTCGCAGTGGCCGTCACGACCGTCACCTCTCCTTCTGCAGTACGGACAGCGCGGCGATGAGCCGGACCTGGTGGTCCGGGGTGATGTCGAGGGCGTCGAGCGGGGCCAGCCGCCGGTCGCGCTCCGCCGCCAGGACCCGTCCGACGCAGTCGTCGAGCAGCCGCCGACCGCGGTCGCCCAGGCGCAGCGCGCCGTGCGCGCCCAGCGTCTCGGCCAGCCGCTCACCCGCCGTACGGGTGCGGCGCCCGCCGATGAGGGATGCCACCAGCAGCGCGGCGGCCTCGTCGGGGGCGCAGCCGGCGCCGCCCTCGGTGGCCCGGGCGGCCACCTCCTCCTCGGCCAGCTCTTCGACACAGCGCCGCCAGCGCCGTACGGCCACGCCGATCCGCTCCCCGGCGCCGCGCGCGTCGCACGGCGCGAGCCCGGCACGCGCGGCGGGGTCGCGCCGCCCCGCCTCCGCGACCCGTTCGTCGGCGGCGGCGGTGACGCTGCGCAGCAGGGTGGCGAGGGAGTCGGCGAGGGCGGTGAGGAGTTCTTCGGGCGTGCTGTCGTACGGCCTGCCGTGCCAGTGGGTGAGCGCGCCCCCCGCGAGCGCCGCCCCCCCGGCCAGCTCGCGCCGCACCCGCTCGGCCGCCTCCTCGTACGCGCCCCCCACGTGCTGCACCAGCCGCACCGCCGCCGCGTGCTGGGCAGCCGCCGCCCCGGCAAGGGCGGGCATCCGGGCGCGCAGCGAGGCGATCACCCCGGCGGCGGTCCGCTCGGCGGCGGCGTGGCGGGCGACCGGGTCCTGGGCGTGCCGGGTGAGCCAGTCGCGCAGCGCCGCGACGGCCGTGCCGGGCAGCAGCCCGCTGCCGCCGCCCGCGGACTCGGGGAGCTCGGGGATGGTGAACCGGGGCACGTCCCCAAGACCGGCGGCCGTGAGCAGCGCCGCGTACTGGTGGGAGACCTCGGCGGCGACCTGGTGGGGCACCCGGTCCAGGACGGTGACGAGGGTGACGTCGTACTCCTTGGCGGTGCGCAGCAGATGCCAGGGCACGGCGTCGGCGTAGCGGGTGGCGGTGGTCACCAGCACCCAGACGTCGGCGGCGCAGATCAGCTCGGCGGCGAGGTCGCGATTGCGGGCGACGAGGGAGTCGATGTCGGGCGCGTCGAGGAGCGCGAGCCCGCGCGCGAGCCCGGGGTCGGTCTCGACGCGCAGCGCCCCGGCCGCCGTGCACGCCCCCTTGTCCAGCTCGTCGCGCGCCGCGCCCGCGTACGCCGCACCGTCGTACGCCCCCTGTTCGTATGCCGCCCCTTCGTACGCCTCCTCCTCGTACCCGCCCTCGGCCCGCTCGCCCTGCGCGGGCACCCACACCCGGGTCAGCTGCGGCAGCACCCGCTGTCCGGTGAACCACTGGCGGTCCTCCGGATGGCAGACGAGCACCGGCGTGCGCGTGGTCGGGCGCAGCACCCCGGCCTCGGTGACGCGGCGGCCGACGAGCGAGTTGACGAGCGTGGATTTCCCGGCGCCGGTGGATCCGCCGATGACCGCCAGCAAGGGCGCTTGGGGGGCACGCAGCCGGGGCACGAGGTAGTCATCCAGTTGGGCGAGCAGTTCGGCGCGGCCACGGCGAGCGCGGTCGGCGCCGGGAAGGGGGAGCGGAAACCGTGCGGCATCGACGCGATCGCGCAGTGCGGTCAGAGCGTCGAGCAGTCGGGGCCGTACGTCCAAGATCGCCACGGGTGAAGAATGCCCGCTTTTGAGGTCTTTTTGAAGCGTATGCCCACTCACGCGCGTCAAACAGACCCACCCGGATTACCCCAGATTGACCAAGGGGCGGGCGTGGCGACTGGGGCGCGGGCATAACGAGTAGACAACACCCGCCCTCTGAGGCGTGAAAAACGATGCGGGATTCGCACCTGCCTGCGATTATCTAACCGCTTCACCGAACCTCCACAACGTGCCACGGAGGTGAAGCAACCGGGGCGAGGCGCACGGAGCCCTATCCTTGTCCCCGGCAAGGTCACGGATCCGCCGAGCCCGGCCACCGGCACCACGGCCCCGCACCGTCGGAACCGCAGGCACCCGGGGGCTCAGCAGTTGCGTGATCCACCGTCCGGCCCCCGTAGCTCAGTGGATAGAGCAGGTGCCTTCTAAGCACTTGGCCGCAGGTTCGAGTCCTGCCGGGGGCGCTCTCCACCTCTCCCTCTACGCACGTAGAGGCTCGGACGCCGGTGAAGCCGGCGGCCGCGGCGCCCGGCGCGCTCAGTCCGCCGAGCCGGAGACCTCATGCTCGTAGGTCTCGATCGTCCGGACGAACACGGCGCGCTGCTCGGGAGTGAGCGGGTCGAAGGCCGCGCGCCAGGCGTTCGCGCCGTGGGCCAGCCAGGTGTCGATGGCCGAGCGGGTCTCCTCGTCCTCCGTGATGGCGACGATGGTGCGCCTGCGGTCGGCCGGGTCGGTGTGGCGCTCCAGGACGCCCTGGCGGCTGAGGTCGCTGACCATCAGGCTGACCGTCGTGGGGGCGATCTCCAGGCGGGCGGCGAGCTCGTTGACCGGCATCGGGCCGTCGAAGAGCAGATAGGACAGCAGCGACAGATGCCTGGGGGCCAGGTTGAAGGAGCTCAGCCGCTCCGGGATCTTGGTGCGCTTGAGCCGGGCGGCGACGCGCGGCATCAGCAGCAGCATGGCCCGGATCGCCTGGTCCGAGCTCAGGGCGGACTCCGGACCGGACCGCGGCTCATGCTCCGCCGACATGTCTCGTACCCCCTCATAGCTTGCGCCGTCACCTTCCCGGCAAAGCTATCCCGGCGCGCGCCGCCGCTCACGGCAGGGTCGTTACGACGGGAGGGGCACCTCCAGGGCGGGCAGCAGATGCTGCTCCTCATAGGCGAAGTGCTCCTCCAGGCCGGAGACCAACCGGTCCAGCTCGGCGCGGATCTTCTTCACATCGGCGGGGTCGGCGGGCAGTCCCCCGTTCAGCAGGGCGGCGAACTCCTCCAGGGCCCGCTCCACCACTTCGTGCTCCTGGCGCAGCCGTGTGAGGGCCGGGAGCAGGTGCGGGAACTGCTGCTCGAAGGCGGTGAACGTGCCGTTCTCCCGGATGTGGTGCGTCTGCAGGGCGTAGCAGAACGTCAGGCAGTGGCGACGCAGTTGGCCCACGAGGTCGGCCCCTGAGCCGGCGTCGGCCGCTGAACCGGCGTCGGCCTCCGCGGACTCCCCCGCCGGCGCCCGGTCGAACGCGGCGCGGACGCGGTGGAGCTCGGAGCGCAGATCGTTGTGGTGCTGGATCAGTTGTCGGCCGATCATCTGATTGCGCTCTTGATTGTTCGCGCCGAGGTCCAGGAGGTGGAGGGCGATGACCGGAATGGTCCGCTCGGTCTGCTCCGGGTACGTACGGAAGGCCGGTGAGCATGAGCACCGCAGCTCCCAGCAGCGATCGCGCTCCTCGCCCTCCAGCACCACCGCGCGCGCCGCGAACGGCTTGACGGCCCCCTCCTCGGTGCCGAGTTCCACCGTGAGATGCGGGTTGGCCAGCAGATTGTGGTACCAGTGCGGGTCCTTGGGGCCGCCGGGCCTCCCCGGCCGCCGGCCGACCGGGGCGTTGGAGCCGAAGACCAGATAGCGGTGCCCGTCGCGCAGATACACGGCGGGGGTCGTATGCGGTTTGCCGGTCCTGGCGCCGACCGTGGTCAGCAGGATCAGCTGGGCGCCTTCGAACATGCCGCCCACTTGTCCGTTGTTCGCCCGGAATTCGTCGATGACGTTCTTATTGAGGTCCATAGGAGCCCTCCATCCTCAGCACCGCGACCCCCCGCACCCGGTCGGCCGCCAGGTCGTCCAGCGCGGCGTCCGCCCGCTCGAACGGATACGGCGTCACGGTGACCCGGAGCCGGTGGGCGGCCGCCGCGTTCAGGAACTCCCGGCCGTCCTCCCGGGTGTTGGCCGTGACGCTGCGCAGGGTGCGTTCGTGGAAGAGATGCCGCTCATAGTCGAGGGGCGGGATGTCCGAGAGATGGATCCCGGCGACGCTCAGGGTGCCGCCGCCGTCCAGCGCCTCCAGGGCCACCGGCGCCAGATCCCCCACCGGCGCGAAGAGGATCGCCGCGTCCAGCGGCTCCGGCGGCTGGTCGTACGCCTCGCGCGCGGACGCCGCGCCGAGCTCCAGCGCGAGCGCGCGCGCCGCCGCCGAGCGGGTCAGGACGTGGACCACCGCGCCCCGGCCGATCGCGACCTGGGCGGTGAGATGCGCCGATCCGCCGAAGCCGTAGATGCCGAGCCGGCCGCCCGGCGGCAGCTCGGCGCGGCGCAGCGCGCGATAGCCGATGATTCCGGCGCACAGCAGCGGGGCGAGTTCCTCGTCGGCGTAGCCGCCGGGCAGTTCGTACGCATAGGCGGCGGGGACCGTGGCGTACTCGGCGTAGCCGCCGTCCGCGTCCCAGCCGGTGTACTCCGACGACGGGCACAGGTTCTCCTGGCCCCTCCGGCAGTAGCGGCAGCGGCCGCAGGTCCGGCGCAGCCAGGGGATCCCCACCCGGGTGCCGACCGGTGGCCCCTCCGCCCCCGGGCCCGCCGCGACCACCTCCCCCACCGCCTCGTGGCCGGGGACGACGGGGGTCTTGTGCGGCGGCAGGTCGCCGTCGCGTACGTGCAGATCGGTACGGCACACCCCGCAGGCCCGGACCCGCACCAGCAGCTCGTCCGCCGCAGGCCGCGGAACCGGCAGCTCCACCTGTTCGATCCGGCCCGGGCGACCTGGGCTGCCCGGGGTTCGCACCACCCATGCCCGCATTTTCCCTGGAATATCCGAGGTGTCTGCATTCGCCTGCGCCACCGGGGCAACGTACTGCCGCGGCGGTACGAGGATGCGGAGGTGCGCGTTCCGGGCGCGTCAGCGGGCCCCCGGGCAGCGCCCGTAGGCTGAGACCCATGGGCAGCTCACGGTCTCCGCTGGCGGAGCAGGCCACCGACCCCGGCGCCACCGCGCCCGCGCACCGCGGCGCTTGGCGCGGACAGGGTCCGGTGGTCTGCGCGGTGGCGGCCGGCGGCGGGGCGGGGGCGGTCGCGCGGTACGGGGCGGCGCTGCTGTGGCCGACCGCGGCGGGCACCTTCCCCTGGACGACGTTCGCGGTCAACGCCGTCGGCTGTGCGCTCATCGGCGTTCTCCTGGTGCTGATCACCGAGGTGTGGGCCGCGCACCGGCTGGTGCGGCCGTTCTTCGGGACGGGGGTGCTGGGCGGGTTCACCACCTTCTCGACGTACGCCGTGGACATCCAGCGCCTGGTCGACGGGGGCAGCCCGGCCACCGGGCTGATCTGTCTGGCGGCCACCCCGCTGGCGGCGCTGACGGCGGTATGGGCGGCGGTGGCGGTGACGCGGCGCGCCATGGGGGTGTCCGGGGCGGGCCGCGCGAGCGGTGCGAGCAGTAGGGGCAGCGCGGACGGCACGACCGGCGGGGGTGCGCGATGAGCAGTCTGCGGCTGACCGTCTTCGTCAGCGAGAACGACACCTGGCACCGCCGGCCCCTGTTCGCGGAGATCGTCCACCGCGCCCACCGTGCGGGGCTCGCGGGCGCGAGCGTCTTCCGCGGGGTCGAGGGGTTCGGCTCGACGTCGGTCGTCCACACCTCGCGGCTGCTGTCGCTGAGCGAGGATTTGCCCGTCGCGATTGTGATCGTGGATGCGGAGGAGCGGGTACGGGCGTTCCTGCCCGAGCTTGAGGAGATCGTCGGCGAGGGCCTGGCCGTCCTCGATCCGGTCGAGGTGATCCGCTTCCCCCGCCGCGACGACAAGGACTCGGGCAAGGGCGAGGAGGCCCGGTGAGCTGGCTGCTGGTGGTGGTCGGCGCCATGGTGGGCGCGCCGCTGCGCTATCTGACCGACCGGGCCGTGCAGACCAGGCACGATTCGGTGTTTCCCTGGGGCACCTTCACCGTCAATGTCGTGGGCTGTCTGGTGCTGGGCCTGCTGACCGGCGCGGCCACCGCCGGGGCCGCCTCCTCGCAGCTCCAGCTACTGCTGGGCACCGGTCTTTGCGGGGCGCTGACGACGTACTCGACGTTCTCGTACGAGACGCTGCGGCTGGCCGAGGACGGCGCGCGGATATTCGCGGTCGCGAATGTGGTGGTGAGTGTGGCGGCCGGCCTCGGCGCCGCCTTCGCCGGTGCGGCGCTGGCCCGGGCCATCTGGGGCTGAGCGCTACCGGAGATCCACCGCTCGCCCAGAACCAGGCCGGAGACCCACCGCTCAGCCAGAACCAGGCCGCAGACCCACCGCTCACCCAGAATCAGCGTCGGGAACCGGCGGCAGCAGCCTCGTGCCCGGCGTCAGCTCCTCCCCCGCCCTCCCCGACCGCAGATGTTCCCGCAGCACCCGGCTGAGCTCCCGCGCCGCCCGGGGCGGCGCGACGTCCTTGCGGTGCGCGAGGGAGATGGTGCGCTGCATGCCGTGGCCCGCGAAGGGCGTGGCCCGCAGCCCGGACCTGGCGGCCACCATCCCCGGGATCACGGCGATCCCGAGCCCCGCCCGTACGAAGCCCAGCACCGCGTCCATCTCCCCGCCCTCGACGGAGTACGAGGGCTCGAAGCCGGCCGCCCGGCAGGCCGAGGTGGTGAACTCCCGCAGGTCATAGCCGCGCCGGAACATGACAAGCGGCTGGTCCCGCAGATCTTCGACGCGGATGTGGCGGCGCCTGACGGGCGGCGGTGACGCGGGCGAGGAGGCCACGACCAGCTCCTCGCGCAGCAGCTCGGTGGTGGCCAGCGCCGGGGCCTGCCCGGCCAGCGGGGTGATGACCAGCGCGAGGTCCAGCTCGCCCGCGGCCAGGGTGCGCACCAGGTCCTGCGAGCCGCCCTCGTCCACGATCAGCTCGATACCGGGGAACTCGTCGTGGAAGCGGCGCAGCACATCCGGGACGAGGCTGGCGCACAGGCTCGGCGGGGCGCCGAGCCGCACCCGGCCGCGCCGCAGCTGGGCGACCTCCTGCACCTCGCGGCGCGCGGTCTCGGTGTCGGCGAGGATCTGCCGGGCCAGCGGGAGCAGGGCCTCCCCCGCATCCGTGAGGGCGATGTTGCCGTGGGCGCGGTGAAAGAGCTCGGCGCCCAGCTCCCGTTCCAGGGTGCGGATCTGCTGGGACAGCGACGGCTGGGCGACATGCAGGATCTCCGCCGCGCGCGTGAAATGGCGAGTATCGGCCACAGTGGCGAAATAACGCAGCTGCTGCAGTCTCACGCAGGCATGATAGCCATCGCCTATGGAATCGAGCCATTCCATGTCTTGGACGAATCGCAAGGCGGTCCTTAGCGTCTTGTCACATGGCACTGGCGACGCGGACGGACCCTGAGGGGCCCGCCCAGAAGGGGCCGCGACAGCGGCCGGAACCGCCGCGGGAGCCCGCGCGGAGCCCGTCCCTCATCGGCTCCGTGTGGCGCTCGACCGTCGGCAAGAAAGCGGTGATGGCCGTCACCGGGCTGGTCATGCTGGCCTATCTGGCGGTCCATATGCTCGGCAACCTCAAGATCTTCTTCGGGCCCGGGGACTTCAACGGCTATGCGCACTGGCTGCGCACCCTCGGCGAGCCCGCGCTGCACTACGAGTGGTTCCTGTGGCTGGTCCGGGTGGCGCTGGTGGCCTCGGTGGTGCTGCACGCCGTGGCCGCGTACCAGCTCAGCCGCCGCGATCTGGCCGCGCGGCCGCAGAAGTACGCGCACGGCAACGCGCGCCGCAGGCGGAAGGCGAGCTACGCCACGCGGACCATGCGCTGGGGCGGGGTGATCCTCGGCCTGTTCATCGTCTGGCACATCCTGGACCTGACCACGCTCACCGTGAACGAGCACGCCGAGCCCGGCCATCCGTACCAGAACGTGGTGGCGACCTTCTCCACCTGGTACGGCAACACCATCTACATCGTGGCGATGCTGGCCCTCGGTCTGCACATCCGGCACGGCCTGTGGAGCGCCGCCCAGACCCTCGGCACGGGCCGCCCGCACCGCGACCGCGCCCTCAAGATCGTCTCGACGGCCGTGGCGGCCGTTCTGGCCGGCGGATTCATCGCCGTGCCCATCGGGGTCATGACCGGAGTAGTGAGCTGATATGAGCACCTATGCGGAGTACACGACCGGCGAGCCGATCACCGACGCCAAGGCCCCGGACGGCCCCATCGAGGAGCGCTGGAACCGCCGCCGCTTCGAGGCGAAGCTGGTCAACCCCGCCAACCGCCGCAAGCACACCGTGATCGTGGTCGGCACCGGCCTGGCAGGTGGCGCGGCCGGGGCGACGCTGGCCGAACAGGGCTACCAGGTGGTGCAGTTCTGCTACCAGGACTCGCCCCGCCGGGCCCATTCGATCGCGGCCCAGGGCGGTATCAACGCGGCCAAGAACTACCGCAACGACGGCGACTCCATCCGCCGGCTGTTCTACGACACCGTCAAGGGCGGCGACTTCCGCGCCCGCGAGTCCAATGTGCACCGCCTCGCCGAGGTCTCGGTGGAGATCATCGACCAGTGCGTGGCCCAGGGCGTGCCGTTCGCCCGCGAGTACGGCGGTCTGCTGGACACCCGCTCCTTCGGCGGCGTCCAGGTCTCCCGCACCTTCTACGCCCGCGGCCAGACCGGCCAGCAGCTGCTGCTCGGCGCGTACCAGGCGCTGACCCGGCAGATCGCCGCGGGCAACGTCGAGATGCACCCCCGTACCGAAATGCTCGACCTGATCGTCATCGACGGCCGGGCCCGCGGCATCGTGGCCCGTGATCTGATCAGCGGCGAGGTCTCCACGTACTTCGCGGACGCCGTCGTCCTGGCCTCCGGCGGCTACGGCAACGTCTTCTATCTGTCGACGAACGCCAAGAACAGCAACGCCACGGCCATCTGGCGGGCGCACCGGCGCGGCGCGTACTTCGCCAACCCCTGCTTCACCCAGATCCACCCCACCTGCATCCCGCGCTCGGGCGACCACCAGTCCAAGCTGACCCTGATGAGCGAGTCGCTGCGCAACGACGGCCGCATCTGGGTGCCCAAGGCGAAGGGCGACACCCGCCCGCCCGCCGAGATACCCGAGGACGAGCGCGACTACTACCTGGAGCGGATCTACCCGTCGTTCGGCAATCTGGTGCCCCGCGACATCGCCTCCCGCGCCGCGAAGAACGTATGCGACGAGGGGCGCGGGGTGGGCCCCGGCGGCCAGGGCGTCTATCTGGACTTCGCCGACGCGATCGCCCGGATGGGCCGCAAGGCGGTGTCCGAGAAGTACGGCAACCTCTTCGAGATGTACGAGCGGATCACCGCCGAGGACCCGTACCAGGTGCCGATGCGCATCTACCCCGCCATCCACTACACGATGGGCGGCCTGTGGGTCGACTACGACCTGCAGACCACCGTGCCCGGTCTGTTCGCGATCGGCGAGGCCAACTTCTCCGACCACGGCGCCAACCGGCTCGGCGCCTCCGCGCTGATGCAGGGCCTGGCCGACGGCTACTTCGTCCTCCCCTCCACCATCAACGACTACCTGGCCCGGCATCCGCACGGCGAGGTCGACCCCGGCCACCCGGCGGTCACCGAGGCGGTCTCCGAGGTGACGGACCGGCTGGCGCGGCTGCTGGCGAACGACGGCGACCGCACCCCCGACTCCTTCCACCGCGAGCTCGGCGAACTGCTGTGGGACGAATGCGGGATGGCCCGCACCGAAACCGGGCTGCGCAAGGCGCTCGACCGGATCCCGGCGCTCCGCGAGGAGTTCTGGCGGCGGATCAAGGTGCCGGGCACCGGCGAAGAGCTCAACCAGTCGCTGGAGAAGGCCAACCGCATCGTCGACTACCTGGAGCTCGCCGAGCTGATGTGCCTGGACGCGCTGCACCGCGCCGAGTCGTGCGGCGGCCACTTCCGCGAGGAGAGCCAGACGCCCGACGGCGAGGCGGCCCGCGACGACGAGTCCTTCTCGTACGCGGCGGCCTGGGAGTTCACAGGGAGCGGCAGCGCGCCCGTCCTGCACCGCGAAGACCTGGTCTTCGAGTACGTCCACCCCACGCAGCGGAGTTACGCATGAGGCTCACCCTGCGGATCTGGCGCCAGCACGGCCCGAACGAGCCGGGCGCCATGACCGTGTACGAAGTCGACGGCATCTCGCCCGAGATGTCCTTCCTGGAGATGCTGGACACCCTCAACGAGGAGCTGATCCTGCGCGGCGAGGAGCCGGTGGCCTTCGACCACGACTGCCGCGAGGGCATCTGCGGGGCGTGCGGCATGGTCATCAACGGCCAGGCGCACGGCCCCGAGCGCACCACCACCTGCCAGCTGCATATGCGGCACTTCTCCGACGGTGACACGATCGACGTCGAGCCGTGGCGCGCCGCCGCCTTCCCCGTGGTCAAGGACCTGGTCGTGGACCGCTCGGCCTTCGACCGGATCATCGGCTCCGGCGGCTATATCTCCGCACCGACCGGCAGCGCCCCGGACGCGCACGCCACGCCCGTGCCCAAGCCGGTCGCCGACACGGCCTTCGAGCACGCGGAATGCATCGGCTGCGGGGCCTGCGTGGCGGCCTGCCCCAACGGCTCGGCGATGCTCTTCACCTCGGCCAAGGTCGTCCACCTGAACGTGCTGCCGCAGGGGCAGCCCGAGCGTGAGTCGCGGGTGCTGGACATGGTGGGCGCGATGGACGAGGAGGGCTTCGGCGGCTGCACCAACACCGGGGAGTGCGCGGTGGCCTGCCCCAAGGGGATCCCGCTGCAGAGCATTTCCATGATGAACCGGGAATTTCTGCGGGCGAGCATAAAGGGCGGCCGCAGCTGACGGTACGAGAGTTCTCGTACCGTCAGCAGGGCGAGGTGGCGGCGGTGCTCAGACCGCCGCCGCCACCGGGGGCTCGCGTCGCGCCTCGCGCCGGCGCAGGGTGGTCGCCAGGCCGAGCGCGGCCAGCGCGACGAGCATCATCAGCGCGCTGGTCCACACCGGCGAGCGGAAACCGAGGCCCGCGTCGATGGCGAGCCCGCCGAACCACGGACCCGCCGTGTTGCCGACGTTGAACGCCGCCGTGGTGAACCCGCCCGCGAGGGTGGGCGCGCCATCGGCCAGATAGAAGGTGCGCGAGGTCAGGACCGGCGCGATGCCGAACGCGAGCAGGCCCTGGACGAAGACCAGCACGAACACGGCCACCGCGACCCCGGCGCTCAGGGCCAGCACGGCCCAGCCGAGCGTCAGCGCGCTCATGCCGGTCAGCAGGATCAGATACGGCCGGGCGTCGGCGATCCGGCCGCCGACGGTGATGCCGACGAACGCGCCCACACCGAACAGCACCAGCATCGCGGGCACCCACCCGGCGCCGTAGCCGCTGACCTCGGTGAGCAGCGGGGCGAGATAGGTGAAGGTGCAGAAGGTCGCGCCCTGGACCAGGGCGTTCATGGCGTAGGCGGTCAGCAGCTGAGCACCGACCAGCGAGCGCAGCTCGGCGCGCAGCCCGGCCGAGGGCGCATCGGGGCGACCGGCCGGGATCGAGGCCAGGACGGCGGCGACACCGGCGACGGACAGCACGGCCACCGCCCAGAACGCCGACCGCCAGCCCCACAGCTGACCCAGCACAGCCCCGCCGGGCACACCCGCCACACAGGCCACCGTGACCCCGCCCACGACCACGGACATCGCACGAGCCTTTTTGTCCGGCTCGACCATGCTGACCGCGGCCCCGGCGGCCACCGCCCAGAAACCGGCGTTGGCGAGCGCGCCGACGATCCGGGTCGCCAGCAGTACCCCGTAGTCGTCCGTGACCGCCCCGACGACATGGGCGGCGGCGAACGCCACCAGGAACGCCACCAGCGCGGTCCGCCGCGGCCAGCGCCGGGTGAACATCGCGAGCAGCGGCCCGCCGACGACCATTCCGATGGCGAACGCCGAGGTCAGAAAGCCGGCCTGGGGGATGGAGACCCCGAGGTCGGCGGCGATGTCCGGCACCAGACCGGACAGCATGAACTCGGAAGTGGCCTGGGCGAATACGGCCAGGCCAAGCATGTAGACGGCAAAGGGCATACGGGAACTCCCCGAGTGGAAGTGACGGAATCTGCGAACGGGCAGCGTTCGCCAACGGGAGAGTTCGCCGAGGTGCGCTCGCCAGGACGCGTCACCGCACGCGAGAAAGGCATGGGTGACTGGCGGGAACGCGAGGGAGATGAGTGGGAATCGACGTCCGGTCGGAGTCGTCCGCTGCCCGTGATGCGGAGATCCGGCCGCCGGGGCGGCGCCATGGCTGCCGCACGGCCTCAAGAGGGCCGGTGTGCGCGGCTCATCGGCGGTACTGCCACCGGACGCGGCCGGTGGCTAGGGTCTGTCGGACTCCGGGCTGCTCATGATTCCGCACCGTAGCAGCCCCGTCGATACCCGTGCCACGGGTTTGCCGGTGTACGGGGGTGCTGGTGGGGGTGCTGATGGGGCCGCCGCCGGGGAGGCCCCACCGGTCACTTCACAAGGAACTCGTCGAGGATCCCCGGAGCCGCCGCGTCCGCGAATCCCGCCGCATCCACGGCCGCCATGTCGGGGATGCGGTAGCCGTCCTCGCCCGCAGCGACGGCCGCCGTCACGGTCGTGACCCCGGCCCGGCGCGACATCGGGCTGTCGGTGAACGTCCAGGCCAGCACGGCCCGGCGGTCCAGAGCGACCGTGTCGCGGCTGAAGGTGCCGGAGCGGATGAGCAGATAGCCGTCGTGGCCACCCGCCAGGCCGTGGCCGAGCGCGCGATACGCGTCGCGCGCCAGGGCGTACACGACGGGGGTCGCGACGAGGAGGAAGCCCCCGGCGCAGTACAGCAGTACGGGCGTCAACAGCGCCCCGAGCACGGCGAGGGCGACCGTCGCCGGAGCCACGACCCACACCATGCCGCGCATGACCCGACGGCGGAGCGCGGCGCGCGGATGCCGGGTCAGCTCGGGCCGGTCGAAGAGCGCTTCACCGATGGGCGCGTGGGCAGGCCGGGTGGGCGAGACGGACCGGGCGTGCCGGCCGCGTGGCGCGCCGGGGCGCGCGAGTACACCGGTCAGCACCCGCAGGGCCTCCGCGCGCGGGGCGGGCGGGAGCACCGCGCTGCGCGTACGGTTCTCCTCACGGTTGCCCAGGCCGCTCGCCACCGCCCGTACGGCCGCGCCCCCGGCCGCGCGCAGCAGCATCGGTTCGCGCAGCACCGCGCCGCGCAGCCGGGCGCGTTCGATGGAGACCGAGCGGGTGGTGAGCAGTCCGCGCCGCACCTGGAGGGTGCCCGCGTCGGCCCACTCCAGGCGGTACCGCCACCAGTTCTCGGTGTAGACGGCGACCGCGCCGACGCCGCCCACGGCGGCCACGGCCAGCAGGGCGAGCGGGATGGTCACCCACAGCACGCTGTTGCCGAAGTCCTCGAAGGCGTGGCGGACGGGGCCGATGCGCCACGGCTCCACGCCAACGCCGTCCAGTACCCGCCACACCGCGCCCACGGCCGCGAACACCCCTCCGAAGACCCAGAACGTGAACGGGGCGTAGCGCAGCCAGCGCGGGTCCCCGGTGGACAGGACCGGCTCGGCGGCGGTGTCGCCGGTGCCCGCGCGGGCCAGCAGTTCGGCGCGCAGCCGCTCGGCGGCGGGGCGGGTGAGGGCTTCGAGGGTGAGCCCGTCGCGGCTGCCGTTCGCGCCGGTGGTGCCCGCGCGCAGCACGACGAGGCCGAAGAGCCGCTGTACGGGGTTGGCGGTCAGGTCGACGTTGCGCACGCGGTGCAGCGGGATGGCGCGCTGCCGGCGGGTGAACAGGCCGCTGCGCAGCTCGAAGGAGTCGGCGGTGACGCGGTAGCGGGTGCGGGACCAGCCGATCAGTCCGGCGATGGTGACGACGGCGAAGGAGGCCGCGACGATGGCGAGGGTGATCCAGGCCCGGTTGCCCAGGCGGCCGCCGGTGGCCAGCGCGGTGAGCGCGAGCGAGCCGAGCGGGGCAGCCATCCAGCTGCAGTGGACGGCGATGGTGCGGGGGTCGAGCGAACGCCACCCGGCCCCCGGCGAGTCGGCGGCCGGGTGGCCGGCGCCCATGAGGTGAGCGGTCACGCGGCATCACCCGGCACCAGCTGTGCCGCGTCGCCGATGCGCCGCGCCAGCTCCTCCGCGTCGGCGTCGGAGAGCCCGGCGATACGGATGTCGCCCGCAGTGGAGGCGGTGGTGACGGTGACGGTGGCCAGCCCGAAGGCCTGCTGGAGCGGGCCGCGCGCGGTGTCGACGGTCTGCACCCGCGACAGCGGGGCGATCCGCCGCTTGCGCCAGAGCCAGCCGCTCGCCGCGTAGACCGCGCGCTCCCCCAGCTCCCAGGCGTGTGTGCGGTACCGCCACCGCGGCATGGCCCAGACGTATCCGAGGGCCGGCAGCACCAGCGTGACCAGCAGCAGCGGGCCGAGCCAGGGCAGCGCGCCGGAGAAGAAGAGCAGCGAGAGGACGAGCAGGGTGACGGCGGTCAGCAGCATGGGCCCGCTGACGACGAGCAGCGCCTGCACGGTCCACCAGCGGTGGGCGCGCGGGTCGACGCCGTGGAGCGGTGCCCTGAGCTGGGGCCTGAGTTGGGGCCTGGGGACGGGCATGGACATGGGAGATTCCCCCCGAGGGTTTTTCAAGTCAACTGTATTGGCACGCGTCCGCCACGGTATAGCAATACGATTGACTTGCAAAAGCGGGAAGGGAGAACGGCATGCCCAAACGGGTGGACCACGAGGAACGGCGCAGACAGATCGCCCAGGCGCTGTGGCGAATCGCCGCCGCGCGCGGCCTCGAAGGCGCGAGCCTGCGCGATGTCGCCGCGGAGGCGGGCATCTCGCTCGGGCAGCTCCAGCACTACTTCACCAGCAAGGACGACATGATCGTCTTCGCGCTCGGCCATATCGAGCAGCTGGCCCAGCGGCGCATCCGGGCCCGCATCGAGGCGCTGCCGGGCGCCCCCACGCCCCGGGTCGTCCTCCGCGAGACGCTCGCCGAGATGCTGCCGCTGGACGAGGCGAGCCGCACCGGCTATCTGGTGCAGGTCTCCTACTTCATACGCGCCGTCAACGACGAGCGGCTGCGCACCCACGCCCAGGAGGGCATCGCGGCCCTACGGGCCTTCTTCGCCGACCAGTTGAAGGCGGCCATCGCCCAGGGGGAGGTGTCCGCGGACCGGGATCCCGACCGCGAGGCGGCGCTGCTGATCGCGCTGACGGACGGGCTCTCCGCCGCCGTCCTGATGGAGTACGACAGCGCGCAGGGGGCCCTGGCCCTGGTCGATCAGCATCTGGCGCGCCTCTTCAGCGGCCCCGAAAGCGCCTGAGGCCGCGTCCGCCCTCCCCCTGCGCCGTCCTACGTGTGGCCGCCCCGTCCGGGCTTGACCGCGAGCGCCTGCGGCAGGTCGTCCAGCGCCTCCACCAGCAGTTCGGCGCCGCGCACCGCCACCCCCGGCCGCTCCGCCTCCTCGTCCTGCCACCGCTCCAGTGCCTCCTGCACCGGGCCCCAGTCGGGCGCCCGGCGCTCCCGTACGGCCGCCACCGCCCCCGGCAGCGCCCCCTGGAGCGCCGCCGCGAACTCCTCGGCCCCCTTGGACGGGGGCGCGTCCTGGGCGGGCAGATGCGCCTCGAGCAGCATGGTGACCCGCCCCGTGGTGGACAGCGCCGTCTGCGCTGCGCGGGCCGCGCCGCGGGACAGCCCGCGGTGGCGGACCGGCTCATGGTGGGCCCGCGCCTCGCTCTGTTCCCAGGCCGACCGCGCGGCCCGCGCGTCCAGCAGCGCCTCCCGCACCTGGCGGGGGCGGCGGTCGGCCGGGCGGGCGTGCACATCGAAGACGGCGACGGCGTAACGGCCGTTGGTCTCCAGCCAGTCGGCCAGCCGGTCCCGTAGCAGCGGCGTCTCCCAGGCGGGGAAGACGACATAGGCGGCCATCGCCAGCACCCCGCCCAGCAGGGTCAGCGCCACCCGCGCCGCCACCGTCTGCGACCAGCCCTCGCCGACGATGCCCAGCAGGAAGACGACATACCCGGTCACACAGGCGGAGGCGACGATGAAGCCGGTGCGCATCAGGAGGTAGAGCGCGGCGGCGCAGACCACGGCTAGCGCCGCGCTCACATACGGACCGGGGTGGGCCAGTGCCATCACCGCGCCGCCGAGCACCACGCCGCCCAGGGTGCCCATGAAGCGCGCGACACCGCGTGAGAAGGTCTGGCCGAAGTCAGGACGCATCACCATCACCGAGGTGAGCGGCGCCCAGTAGCCATGGCCCCACGGCAGCATGCTCCCCAGCAGATAACCGCAGGAGGCGACCGCGGACACCCGGACCGCGTGCCGCAGCACGGGCGAGGACCAGCGCGCCTCGCGCCGCAGGGCGCGCAGCGCCACCGGCACCATGCCGGGGACGGTGGGCCGGGGCAGATACCGGCGGTCCTTGGCCCCCTCGGCCGTCACGGCCTCCACCGGCTCGTCCGAGGACTCCACCACATCGGCCACCAGCGCCATCAGCCGCAGCGCGGCCCGGCGGGCCGCGCCGCTGAGCATCGGCCCGGTCGGGGGCACCTCCAGCACCGCCATGGCGTCCGGCGGCAGCCGCACCGGTTTGCCCCAGCGGATCGCATGCGCCACGGCGTCCAGCACGGTGGCCGTCGCGCCCAGCAGATCGCGCACCCGGTCGCGCTCGGGCCCCTCGGGCGCGGCACCGACCACCGGGTCGGCGAGCGAGGCCAGCACCGGCCGGATCCGCTCGGCGAGCAGCCGGTAGCCGCGCAGCTGGCGCGGGCGCCGCCGGGCCTGGCGGGGGGTCAGGGCGGCGGCGCTCCTGGCCTCCATCAGCGGCTGCGGGTCGAACGGCGCCACCGGGTCGTGGCGCAGCCGGCGCGCGTAGTCGGCCACCGCGGCGAGCGCGTCCGCGAGGGCGTCGCGCTGCACCCCCCACGGCCGGACCGGGAATAGCACGATGAGCGCGGCCTGCACCACCCCGCCGAGCCCGATCAGGGCGGTGTGCTGGAGCGCGCCCAGCACCGAGGTCGGGAGGGTGACGGTGACCAGCATGACCGCGACCATCTGGGTGGAGACCAGCCCGGACACCGGGCCGACCGCCCACGCCATCCCGGTCAGCAGCGTCCAGACGGCGACCATGACCACGAAGGTCGCGGTGTGGGCGGCGGCCAGATAGCCGAGGAACGTGGACACCGCGAGCCCGCCCGCCGCGGCCAGCGCCAGCGCGGGGCGCGGCCGCCAGCTGCGCTGGAAGGTCGCGATCCCCGAGGAGAAGGCACCGAACGCGGAGGAGACGGCGAGCGCCGGCGAGCCGAGCCACATGGTCACGCCGATGACCAGCGCGACCCCGCACGCGCCGCGCAGCGCGACCAGCGGCTCCATCCTGGTGCGCTCGATCGCAAGCCCGGCGCGTGCGGTCGCCTTCAAGGCGTGTGACCAGGTCATACGGTGAGACTACGGCGCTGATCCAGGGAAACTGAACCGGCCGTTCCGCACTGGTTCATCACACCCGCTTCATCACACCCGGTGTTTCAACCGTCGGTGCCGCAGTAGACGTCGAGCAGCTTCATCGGCTTGCTGCCGTCGAGGTCCACGTACGCGGTGAAGGACGCGGTCTGCGGCGAGCCGTCCCATGTGGTGGTGATCGTCGCCCAGCCCACCCCCGCCGACTGGGCCGTGGTGACCTCGCCGACCTCGATGTCGCGCGGCGTGTTCTGCGCGCACAGCAGCACATCGAAGTCGGGGTTCTCGGCGGCCTTCTCCTTGAGCTGGTCCGAGACCAGGTGCTTCCGCTCCCAGTCGGTCGGGCCGTGGTTACCGTAGAAGCCCTCCAGGAAGTGGTGGATCTCCTCCGCGGTGTAGCGGCCGTTTGGGTCGGTCTGTACTGAGGTCCGTACGGAGGTCTGCGCGGCAGCGGTCGCGGGCGAGCCGGCGGCGAGGACGAGGCCGAGGCCGAGCGCGGCCACGCAGCCACCGGCGAGGGCCGTCGAGCGGCGAAGAGAACGAAGCATCGAAAATCCCCCTGTGCAGTGCTGTATAGGTTTGTGTGCGGTCTTGTGACCATTGATCGGTCGAGCACCAAGAGAGACCCGCGCGCGGATCGGATGGTTGCCCCCTCGCTCGGCAACGGGCGTGTAACGGCGATTAGCCTGTAGCGGTCATCGACCTGGAACCACCACAGGGGACTCGTAAACATGCGCCACCACATATCCGGATCCGGGCGAGCGGTTGTATCCGCAGTCGCACTCGCCGTCGTCCTCACCGCCTGCTCCGGATCCGACGGTGGAGCGGACTCTTCCGACAAGAGCGGCAAAGACAGCAAGACCGCCTCGGACACATCGTCTTCGCCGACCGGTGTCATCTCCCTCAAGGCGGCGCAGGACGTCCTGCTCAACTACACGAAGATCAACAACGAGGCCAACGCCGCACAAAATCCGAAGAAGATAGCCGAGGTCGAAGACGGCGCGCTGCGGCAGCAGAGTCAGGCGACGTTCACCCAGTTCAAGACTCTGCCGAAGAAGGAACAGGATTCCTACCGGGTCCCCTTCTACTATCCGGTCAAGGGCGCCCACTTCTACATTCCCCCCAAGGGCTCCGAGAACGTCTTCTTCGTCGACACCCGGATCACCGGCAAGAACATCGACGAGGGCCGCCGCCGGCTGATCGCCTTCAAACAGACGAAGGGCAACGAGGGTGCCGTCTGGAAGGCGGTGGGCGTCGGCAACCTCGACAGCAAGACCAAAATGCCGAAGATCCGGCTGGACGGCGATGGATTCGCCTCGGTGCTCAAGGATTCGGACCAGGTGGGCGGTACAAAGCTCGCCGAGCTGCACGGGCTGTCCCAGGACTTCTATCTGACCGGCGGCAAGAGCGCGGACCGCACGTTCGCTCAGAACGCGTTCGTGAAGAGCTGGAAGAAGGACTACGCGGACCGCGCCGACTTCCCCGACGGCTGCGTCAACGGCAAATACAAGGCCGCCCCCACCGCGGACGACACGGTGTACGGGCTCAAGACCAACGACGGTGGCGCAGTGACCCTGTACGGCTTCGGCATCGACTACCTGAACTGGCCGAAGTCCGACGGCATGAACTGCACCTCCGTCATGCAGATCGGCAACATGCCCACGGTCACGGACGTCTACCTTGACGGCAGGGACACCTCCACCTTCCTGACCCGCACCGATTCCTCGCTCACCATGGCCGTCGTACCGCCCTCCGGCAAGCGGGTCCAGATCACCGGATACAGCTTCCAACTCATCGACGCCAAGGGCTGATCAATCGCTGCCCCACGGCCGCCGCGCACGCCGCGCCCGTCGAGAACCGCGTCCGTGGTTCAGCCGTCCTTCGGGCAGGCGAACTCGCCGTTCGGCCCCCAGCGTTCGACCCGGCCCGTGTTCTGCGCGAACGCGCCGCAGAACAGGACCGGTTCGGAGCCCTTGGCCGTATGGTGCAGGATCACCAGCGGCTTGTCGCGTGAGACCCTGGCGCCCCGCCCGAAGTCCAGATAGCCGCTGGCGCCTTCCTTGCTGATGCCGTTGTCGAGGCTGATCTGCACATTGGACCGCTCCACGTCACCGGTGCTCGCAAACGCCTCGTTGGCCGCGGCGGCCATCAACTGCATCGCGTCATGGGCCAGCGCCGCCCGGCCGTCGTTGCGCCACAGGTCCTTGGCGCCGAACGCCGCGGCGTATTCGGCGTTGAACTCCTTGGTGATGTCGCTGCCGCGCGGATGCCCGGCCGGCAGCACATGGGCCGTGTGGTAGAGCCGCAGCCAGGGACGGTCCTCGTATTCGCCGGAGAGGGCGGCGGTGGTCAGTTCATTGCCGCCCAGGACCGTCAGCTTCCGCCCCTCGCAGGAGGTGTCGTCCCCGAAGACATCGAGGAACGCGGTGAACTCACGCGCCCGGGACGCCCAGTACAGGACCGTACGAGGCTGCTCCTTGATCCGCTCGCAGACCGCGTCCGCCACGTCCTCGATACTGTCCTGCCGCGTGACGCGGCCCCCGCCCGGCTCCGGGGCGCCGCCGGACCGGCCGCCGGGTGAGTACTCCAGCTTGGACCAGTCCCCGCCGAACTGCTCGGCGAAGAGATCTCCAATCTCGTTGCTGTACAGATCCTGGGGGTCCTGGACCACCACCGCGGCCTCGGCCGGGGAACACCCGCCCGAGCCGCTGTCCGTGATGTTTCCCCGGTGGGCGAAGTCGGCCTCGATCCGCGCCTCGCGGCTGTTGGTCGGCGCCACCCGGCGGTAGTAGCGGCTCCCGTCCATCGCATCGGCCGTGGCCGTGGTGCCGACCACGGGAATCTTCGCCCGGCCCAGCTCGCGGATGGCTCCCTGGGTCTGCTTCAGGCTCTTCGAGAAGCCCACCACGCCGATGATGTCGGAGCCCTTCCGCCCCGCCTCGTCGACCACCTGCCGCGCACGGCTCTCGGCGTCCTTGAACTCCTCGCCCGCGTTGAGCATCCGCACGCGCAGCCATACTTTCCGCTCGTCGTTGCGCGCTTCGTCGTTGAGGGCCCGCTGGGCCAGTGCGATACCGCGCAGCTCCGGTACGGCGCCGTTGTACCGCTGGCCCTCCTGGTCCCTGGCGACCTCCGCCCCGATGTGCACGACCGTACGGGCCTCGACTCCGCGCCGCCGCACCGCCTCGTCGACCCGCCCGTTCTCCTCCTCGATCATGCGCGCCGCGGCCTCGTACTGCTGACGGGGCGGGGCCGCACTCAGCTCCGCCCGGCCCGAGAGCGGGCCGCCGGCCGGGCCGCCGAGACAGGTGTCGTCCGCACCGCCCGACAGCTTGGGAACCAGCCACACCGCCAACACGCCCAACACGGCCACCAACGCCACCCCCTCCAGCACCACCTCGGCGACCGGGCCCATCCGGAAGTCCGGCGGCGAGACCGGGCCGGAACGGGGCCCGGAGCGCGGCCGGGCACCCGGCGGCAGCGGCACCAACGGCGCGAGCAGGGGCTCGAGGTCACCCTCGGGCGCCCCGGTGGCGTGGTCCAGCGCCGCGGCGGCGTCCGACAGCCTGGCGCAGCGCTCCCCCGGGACCATCGCCCCGGCCGGGCCCGCGGCCACCACGACCACGGCCGCGCACGACAGCTCCTCGGCCGCGGGCCCGTACTCCCGCAGAAAGCGTGCCGCCGGATCGCCGCTTCCGCCGTCCGCCAGCTCCAGCAGCACGGTGAAGCGGGTGGCCCTCCGGCGCCGCCATGGCGAGATCCGCCCGGGACCGGCCGCGGCCTTCAGATCCGCCAGCAGGGCGCGCAGCAGCAGCTGCTCCAGCCCGTCCGGCGCCTCGTCCCCCGTCCCATTCCCTGCCCCGTCCCCCGTCCTGTCCCCTGCCCCATCCGCTGTCCCGTCCTGCGGCGCGGCCGAGGCCGAGTCGACCAGCCGCGCGACGCTGTCGAAGAACTCCTCGGCGCGCCGCCCATGGCCGATGTCCCGCCAGTCGGCGAACCAGCCGGTCGAGCGCGACCACAGCAGCCGACGGGTGCAGCGGCGCGCCCACCACCAGCGCGGAAGGCCCTGCAGCACGGGGCGGGCGACGGCGCCCAGCACCAGCCCGATCCAGCCAGGGCTCTGCGCCGCGCTCTGCGCGGTCGGCGGATCACCCCCGCCCAGTCGCCATAACGTCCGCAGCACCGGGCCCCGTCCGCGACGCCCCTCGTAACAGCGGTCACGCAGCTGCTCGCCGGTGAGCGGCGGAGCCTCGGGCCCCTGCTCCAGTGCGTATTCGACGACGTCACGCATCAGCTCGAAGTCCCGCAGGCGCAGCCGCCCGGTCCTGGGCGGAACGTCCTCGCACAGCCGCTGCCCGACGGCCAGCGTCAATGGGCGGCGACCCCGCGCGGCACGGGCCGCCTCGGCCGCCCCCAGCGCGGCGTACGGCACCAGCTTGCCGCCCCGCTCGCGGCGCAGACACCGCTCCAGACCGCGCACAGCCCCGTGCGCCCGCGCCTCCGGGCCCTCGACCCCGTCCTCACCCCCACCGTCGCCTTCGCCGCCCTCCGCGAGCAGCACCACAGGCGGCAGCACATCGCGCGCCGCGGCCCGCCGGTCGTCCGGCACCACGGCCCGCTTGAACGCCGCCATGAACTCGTCGGCGCCGTCCCCCTCCAAAAGCCTCGCGCCCTCCTGACGCCCTCTCCTCGCCACCGCCATCGCCCCCAAATCCCTCCACGCGCCCGTCCCCCGTGCGCGATGTCCGTTTGCGATCCCCACCTCTCATACACACGAAACCTCCCGCAGGATCCATACCGGCGGGAGGCTTCACTCGAACGAACGAACTAACCAACGAGCGATCGATCAGAAACTGACGTCACCTCAGTGGTTCTTCGGGAACCCGAGGTTGATGCCGACCTCCTCCGACGGCGCCGGCCAGCGGGTGGTGATGACCTTGCCGCGGGTGTAGAACTGCACGCCGTCGTTGCCGTAGATGTGCTGGTCGCCGAAGAGCGAGTCCTTCCAGCCGCCGAAGGAGTGGTAGCCGACGGGGACCGGGATCGGCACGTTGATGCCGACCATGCCCGCCTCCACCTCCAGCTGGAAGCGGCGGGCGGCGCCGCCGTCGCGGGTGAAGATGGCCGTGCCGTTGCCCCACTTCGAGCTGTTGATCAGCTCGATGGCCTCGTCGTACGTCTCGGCGCGGACCACGCACAGCACCGGGCCGAAGATCTCGTCGCGGTAGGCGTCGGCGGTGGTGGGGACCTTGTCCAGCAGCGAGACGCCGATGAAGAAGCCGTCTTCATGGCCCTCGACCGAGTATCCCGTCCCGTCGACCACGACCTCGGCGCCCTGAGCCGCGGCGCCGTGCACATACGAGGCGACCTTGTCGCGGTGCTCCTTGGTGATGAGCGGGCCCATCTCGGAGGCCGGGTCGTCGCCGGGGCCGATGCGGAGCCTGGCGGCGCGGTCGGCGATCTTCTTGACCAGTTCGTCGCCGACGTCGCCCACCGCGACCACGACGGACACGGCCATGCAGCGCTCGCCGGCCGAACCGTACGCCGCGTTGATGGCGTTGTCCGCGGCGAAGTCCAGGTCGGCGTCGGGCAGTACCAGCATGTGGTTCTTGGCGCCGCCGAGCGCCTGCACCCGCTTGCCGTGCTCGATGGCCTTCGCCTGGATGTACCGGGCGATGGGCGTGGAGCCGACGAAGCTGACCGCGGCGATGTCCGGGTGTTCCAGGAGCCGGTCGACGGCCACCTTGTTGCCGTTGACGACGTTGAGCACGCCGTCCGGCAGGCCCGCCTCGGCGGCCAGTTCGGCCAGCCGCCGGGAGGCCGAGGGGTCCTTCTCACTGGGCTTGAGCACGAAGGTGTTGCCGCAGGCGATGGCCACCGGGAACATCCACATCGGCACCATGGCCGGGAAGTTGAACGGCGTGATGCCGGCGACGACGCCGAGCGGCTGGCGGATCGAGGCGACGTCGACCCCGGTGGAGACCTGGGTGGACAGCTCGCCCTTCAGCTTCTCCGCGATGGAGCACGCGAGCTCGACGATCTCCAGGCCGCGGGCCACCTCGCCGAGGGCGTCGGAGTGCACCTTGCCGTGCTCGGCGGTGATCAACTGGGCGATCTCGTCGCGGTGGGCGTCCAGCAGCTCGCGGTACTTGTAGAGGATCGCGGTGCGCTTGGCCAGCGAGACGGTGCCCCAGGTGGCGAATGCCTCCTTGGCGGCGGCGACGGCCGCGTCCACCTCGGCCACGGAGGCGAACGCCACCCGGGTGTCCTGAGCGCCGGTCGCCGGGTTGTAGACCGGGCCGTACTCGCCCGACGCGCCCTCGACGGGCTTGCCACCGATCCAGTGGTTGACGGTCTTCATGGGTGCGGAGCCTTTCTCTTCGTAAACCGGACGATGACCGATCAGGGAGGCGATCAGAGGTGGCGGCGGCGGGTCGCGGCCTGCCGGTCGTAGGTTTCGCGGGCCTTGACGGCCGCGGGGCGGGTCGCGGTCTGGGCGACGGGCACATCCCACCACGCCTGGGCGGCGGGCGCGCCGGGCACCGGGGCGGCCGTTTCGGTCTCCACATAGACACAGGTGGGCCGGTCCGAGGCGCGCGCGGCGGCCAGCGCCGCGCGCAGCCCGGCCACGCTCCCGGCGCGGATCACCTCCATACCGAGCGAGGCGGCGTTGGTCGCCAGGTCGACCGGGAGCGGGTCGCCGGTGTACGTGCCGTCGGCGGCGCGGAAGCGGTAGGCGGTGCCGAAGCGCTCACCACCAGTCTCCTCCGACAGCCCGCCGATGGAGGCGTAGCCGTGGTTCTGGATCAGCACGATGTTGATGTTGATGCCTTCCTGGACCGCGGTGACGATCTCGGTCGGCATCATCAGATACGTACCGTCCCCGACCAGCGCCCACACCGGGCGGTCGGGCGCCGCGAGCCGGACGCCGATGGCGGCCGGGATCTCGTAGCCCATGCAGGAGTAGCCGTATTCGAGGTGGTACTGGCGCGGCGAGCGGGCCCGCCACAGCTTGTGCAGATCGCCGGGGAGCGAACCGGCGGCGTTGATGACGACGTCGTCGTCGCCGACGGTCTGGTCCAGGGCGCCCAGGACCTGGGTCTGGGAGGGCCGGGCGGACTCGTCGTCCGCGGCGTACGCGGCGTCGACCCGCTGCTCCCAGCGCGCCTTCCCGGCGGCGTACTCGGCCTCGTACCCCTCCTCGACGCGGTGCCCGGCCAGCGCCTGGGTCAGCGCCTCAAGACCGGCGCGGGCGTCGGCGACCAGGGTCGTCGCGCTCAGCTTGTGGGCGTCGAACGGCGCGATGTTGAGGTTCAGGAAGCGGACCCCGGGGTCGGCGAAGAGGGTCGCGGAGGCGGTGGTGAAGTCGCTGTAGCGGGTGCCCACGCCGATGACCAGGTCGGCGGTGCGGGCGAGGTCGTCCGCGACGGAGGTGCCGGTGTGCCCGATGCCGCCGATGTCGGCGGGGTGGTCATGGCGCAGCGAGCCCTTGCCCGCCTGGGTGGAGGCGACGGGGATGCCGGTGGCGTCGACGAGCGCGCGCAAGGCGTCCTCGGCCTCGCTGTGATGGATGCCGCCGCCCGCGACGATCAGCGGCCGCCGGGCCGCGCGCACGGCCTGCGCGGCCGCGGCGAGCTCGGCCGGCTCGGGCGCGGGGCGGCGTACATGCCAGACGCGGTCGGCGAAGAACTCCTCGGGCCAGTCGTACGCCTCGGCCTGGACGTCCTGCGGGAAGGCGAGGGTGACGGCGCCGGTGTCGGCCGGGTCGGCGAGCACCCGCATGGCCTGGAGCGCGGCCGGGATCAGCGACTCGGGGCGGACGATCCGGTCGAAGTAGCGGGAGACCGGCCGCAGACAGTCGTTGACCGACACATCCCCCGCGAAGGGAACCTCCAGCTGCTGGAGCACCGGGTCGGCGGGGCGGGTCGCGAAGGTGTCGCCGGGCAGCAGCAGCACGGGCAGCCGGTTGACGGTGGCCAGGGCGGCGCCGGTGACCAGGTTGGTGGCCCCGGGGCCGATGGAGGTGGTGACGGCCTGGGCGGCGAGCCGGTTGGACTGGCGGGCGTAGCCGACGGCCGCGTGCACCATGGCCTGTTCATTGCGGCCCTGGAGGTACGGCATGGCGTCCTGGCCGGTCTCCAGCAGCGCCTGGCCGAGGCCCGCCACATTGCCGTGGCCGAAGATGCCCCAGCAGGCGTTGATGAGGCGCCGGCGCGTCCCGTCGCGCTCGGTGTACTGGTGGGCCAGGAACTCCACCAGGGCTTGGGCCGTGGTGAGCCTGCGGGTGGCTCCACTCATCGTGTTTCTCCCGTGGGGGCGTCGGGGGCGGCAGGTGCGTCGGGGGCGTCATAGAGGGGCAGGCGGGCATCGACGGGCTGGTCCGGCCAGGTGGCGCGGATCCAGGCGTGGTCGGGGTGGTCGCAGATCAGCCAGTCGCGCTCCTGGCCGGGGCCCGCCATGACGTTGAGGTAGTACATGTCGTGGCCGGGGGCGGCGATGGACGGGCCGTGCCAGCCGTCGGGGATCAGGACCACGTCGCCGGAGCGGACCTCGGCGAGCACATCCGTGCCGCGGCCGCGGCCGGAGGGCGAGACCCGCTGGTAGCCGACGCCCTCGCTGCCGTGTGCCTCGGCGATCTCGAAGTAGTAGATCTCCTCCAGCTCGGACTCCTCGCCCGGACGGCACTCGTCGTGCTTGTGCGGCGGGTAGGAGGACCAGTTGCCACCGGGGGTCAGCACCTCGACCGCGATCAGCTTGTCACACTCGAAGACCCCAGCCGCCCCGAAGTTGTTGACCTGGCGGGAGCAGTTGCCGGTGCCGCGCAGCTCGACAGGGACGGCGGAGGCCGGTCCGTAGCGGGCGGGCAGTCGGCGCTCGCAGCGGGCGCCGGTCAGCGCGAACCGCCCGCCGGCCGCGCCGGCGATCCGCGCGTGCGCGTCGCGCGGCAGATACGCGAAGTCGGTGACGCCGCTGAACACGCTGTCCCGGCCGTGCAGTTCGAAGGTCCGGCCCTCGGTCTCCACGGTGCAGCCGCCGCTCAGCGGCAGCACGATCCACTCGCTGTCGCCGGTGGCCAGCTGATGCGAGCCGCCGGCCGGCAGATCGAGGACGCGCAGCGAGGAGTGGCCCCATCCGGCCCGCGCGGGGTCGATGTCCACGGCGTACGGTCCGCCGGCCGCCTTGCCGGCCTGCAGATGGAAGCCGGTGGAACCGGTGTAAGGGTCGCTAGTGGTCATGTCGTCAGTCTCCGCCTCGTTCCCTGGTCCTGGCGCCGCCACAGCCGTCGCAGCCATCACAGCCGCCACAGCCATCACAGCAGTCCGACGGCCGTGTCGACGGCCTGCTCGACGCTGCCCTCCGCCGGGTAGAGCAGCGCCCGGCCCACCACCAGGCCCTGGACGGTGGGCAGGCTCAGCGCCTTGCGCCACTTCTCGTACGCGCCCTCCTGGTCCCGCGGGCTCTTGCCGACGTCCCCGCCGAGCAGCACCGCGGGCAGCATGGAGGTCTCCATGACGGCGGCCATGTCGTCGGCGTCCTCGGTGACCGGCACCTTCAGCCAGGTGTAGGCGGAGGTCCCGGCGAGCCCGGAGGTGATGGCGATGGACTTGGTGACGGCCTCGGCGCTCAGATCGTTGGTGACCTTGCCGTCGATCCGGCGGGAGATGAAGGGCTCGACGAAGACGGGCAGCCGGCGCTCGGCCATCTCGTCGATGGCTCTGGCCGTCGACACCATGGTGGCCAGCGAGCCCTCGTCGGAGTAGTCGATGCGCAGCAGCAGCTTGCCGGCGTCGAAGCCGAGCCGGGCGATGTCCTGGGGGCGGTGGCCGGTGAAGCGGTCGTCGAGCTCGAAGGAGGCGCCGGCCAGGCCGCCGCGGTTCATCGAGCCCATGACGACCTTGTTGTCGAGGGCGCCGAGCAGCAGCAGGTCCTCGAGGATGTCGGCGGTGGCGAGCACGCCGTCGACGCCGGGGCGGGACAGCGCCACGCACAGCCGCTCCAGCAGTTCGGTGCGGTTGGCCATGGCCAGCTTGTGGCCTCCGACGGCGAGGGCGCCGCGCGCGGGGTGGTCGGCGGCCACGATCATCAGACGGCCGCTGTCGCCGACGAGGGGGCGCCGGACGCGGCGGGCGGCCGCCTCGGCGATCGCCTCCGGGTGCCGGGTCCGCACCTTGACCAGGTCGGAAATGCTGATGTCGCTCAACGGGGGCTCCTCGCAGTCGCGTTCATGAGATCACGCCGTCCGCTGGTCGCACGGCCTGGTGGCGGCCGGAGGGCGCGGGGCAGGTGATCAAGAGAAGGGGTGGCTGGTCACCTGTGGTCAGTCCCCGGCGAGCAGGGCCTCGACCTCGGCTTCGGTGGGCATCGCGGAGGAGCAGGCGAGGCGGGACGCCACAATGGCGCCCGCGGCGTTGGCGTACCGCATGATGCGCTCCAAGTCCCAGCCGGACAGCAGGCCGTGGCACAGGGATCCGCCGAACGAGTCGCCCGCGCCCAGGCCGTTGACGACCTCGACGGGGACCGGCGGCACCTCGGCCGTGGTGCCGTCGCGGTGTACGGCGAGTACGCCCTTGGGGCCCTGTTTGACGACGGCCAGCTCCACCCCCGCCTCCAGCAGGCGCTCGGCGCAGGCCGCGGGCTCCCGCACCCCCGTGGCGACCTCGCATTCGTCGAGGTTGCCGACGGCGACGGTGGCGTGGCGCAGCGCCTGGGCGTAGTACGGGCGGGCCTCGGCCGGGTCCGGCCAGAACATCGGCCGCCAGTCCAGGTCGAAGACCGTCGGGCCGGCCTTGGCGCGGGCCTCCAGGGCGGCCAGGGTGGCGGCGCGGCTGGGCTCTTCGCTGAGGCCGGTGCCGGTCATCCAGAAGATCCGGGCGGCGCGTACGGCGTCGAGGTCCAGCTCACCGGGGTGGATCTCCAGGTCGGGAGCTTTGGGCCGACGGTAGAAGTACAGCGGGAAGTCGTCAGGCGGGAAGATCTCGCAGAAGGTGACGGGGGTGGGGTAGGCGTCTACGGGGGTGACCCAGCGGTCGTCCACGCCGAACTCGCGCAGCGCCTGGTGGATGTACTCGCCGAAGGGGTCGGCCCCGGTGCGGCTGATCACCGCCGTGCGGCGGCCGAGCCGGGCGGCGGCCACCGCGACATTGGTCGCGGAGCCGCCGAGGAATTTGCCGAACGTCTCGACCTGCGGCAGGGGGATACCGATCTGCAGGGGATAGATGTCCACCCCGATCCGGCCCATCGTGATCAGGTCGTACGGCTCACTCATGCGTACCCCTTCAGGAAAGACGCAGCTCAGGCGGCAGCTCAGGCTCACGGTCCGCGCAATGTGCGGGCGGCTGTGGCCCTTCAGGTCTAAGGGTGTCTCCCATCCCGTGTCAAGAATTTGTCCTTACATTCGGACCTATCAAGGGCGTCGACGGGCGACGTTATCCCCTCGTTACGTCCAGATGAAATGTTGTCATGACAAACCCTTGACAGTCGACGGCCCCGGGGAGTTGGCTCCCCTTCGCAACGGCCGTGTCAACAACGGTCCCGGCTTGAGAGGTGCTGGAACAGATGGACCTCAGAATCAACCGAACCCGCAGAGCTTCGGCCCTGGCTGCTCTCGTCACGGCAGGCGTCCTCATCGCCACCGGCTGCAGCAGCAGCGGCGGCAAGAAGGCCCAGGAAGCCTCGGACGACATCTCCGCCGGCAAGGCGAACACCCCCCGGCTGAAGATCGCGATGATCACCCACGCGGCACCGGGCGACACCTTCTGGGACACCATCCGCAAGGGCGCCAAGGCGGCGGCGGCCAAGGACAACGTGGACCTGGTCTACTCCAGCAACCCCAACGCGGCCGACCAGGCGAACCTCATCCAGAACGCCATCGACCAGCACGTCGACGGCATCGCGGTCACCCTCGCCAAGCCCGACGCCATGAAGGGCGTCATAGCCAAGGCCGAGAAGGCCGGCATCCCTGTCGTCGGGTTCAACGCCGGACTCGACAACTGGAAGGACATGGGCCTGCTCGAGTACTTCGGCCAGGACGAGAACATCGCCGGCCAGGCCTTCGGCAAGCGGCTGAACGAGATCGGCGCCAAGCACAACATCTGTGTGATCCAGGAGCAGGGCCATGTCGCCCTCGAGGCCCGCTGCGCCGGTGTGAAGAAGACCTTCAAGGGCAAGACGGAGAACCTTTACGTCAACGGCACCGATATGCCGTCGGTCAAGTCGACGATCACCGCAAAGCTCAGGCAGGACTCCAGCATCGACTACGTCGTCACCCTCGGCGCCCCCTTCGCCCTCACCGCCGTCCAGTCCGCCGACGAGGCCGGGGGCAAGGCCAAGGTCGCCACCTTCGACCTCAACAAGGACCTTGTCAACGCGGTCAAGAGCGGCGACGTGCAGTTCGCCGTCGACCAGCAGCCGTATCTCCAGGGCTATCTGTCGATCGACTCGCTGTGGCTCTACAAGGTCAACGGCAACTTCAGCGGCGGTGGCGAGAAGCCCGTCCTGACCGGGCCCGCCTTCGTCTCCAAGGACAACGTCGAGACCATCGCCAAGTTCGCCGCGAAGGGCACCCGGTGATCGTCCGATGACCCAGACCACGACGCCGGCGGCGGCGACGCCGCCGGCCTCCCCCACCGCCCACAAGGCCCGCACCACCGAGCGCTCGCTGCTCCGCCGGACGCTGGCCCGCCCCGAGATCGGCGCGCTGGTCGCGGCCATCGGCGTCTACGTCTTCTTCTTCGCCGCCGCCCCGACCTTCCGCCAGGCCGACTCCTTCGCCACGGTCCTCTACCAGGGGTCCACCATCGGCATCATGGCCCTGGCCGTCTCCCTGCTGATGATCGGCGGCGAGTTCGACCTGTCGGCCGGTGTCGCCGTCACCTCCTCCGCGCTGACCGCGAGCATGCTCAGCTTCCAGCTCACCACCAATGTGTGGGTGGGAGTCCTGGTCGCCCTGGCCGTCTCGCTCACCGTGGGCCTGATCAACGGCATCCTGCTGATCAAGACCGGACTGCCCAGCTTCCTGGTCACCCTCGCCAGCTTCCTGATGCTCCAGGGCGCCAACCTGGCCGTCACCAAGCTGCTGACCGACAATGTCGCCACCGACACGATCAATGACATGGACGGCTTCGACCAGGCCAAGTCGGTCTTCGCCTCCGAGATCTCGATCGGCGGCATGGATGTGAAGATCACCGTGCTGTGGTGGCTGTTCTTCGCGGCCATCGCCACCTGGGTGCTGCTGCGCACCAAGTTCGGCAACTGGATCTTCGCGGTGGGCGGCTCCAAGGAGAGCGCCCGGGCCGTGGGTGTCCCGGTGACCTTCACCAAGATCGCGCTGTTTATGACCGTGGGCTTCGCGGCCTGGTTCGTCGGGATGCACCTGCTGTTCGAGTACAACACCGTGCAGGCCGGCGAGGGCGTGGGCAACGAGTTCTACTACATCATCGCGGCGGTGATCGGCGGCTGTCTGCTCACCGGCGGCTATGGCTCGGCGATCGGCGCGGTCCTGGGCGCCTTCATCTTCGGCATGGTCAACCAGGGCATCGTCTACGCCAACTGGAACCCCGACTGGTTCAAGTTCTTCGTCGGCGTGATGCTGCTGCTCGCGACGCTGGTCAATCTGTGGGTGCGCCGCCAGGCGACCAGGAGGTGATGGCAATGGCCACGAACGTGACCAAGGAAGCCGCCGCGGGCCGGAGCCCGGAGCCGGTGGTCCGGCTGGGCGGCGTCGGCAAGCTCTACGGCAACGTCCGCGCGCTGCACGGAATCGACCTGGCCGTACGGCCGGGCCAGGTGACCTGCGTACTGGGCGACAATGGCGCCGGCAAGTCCACCCTCATCAAGATCGTGTCCGGGCTGCATCAGCACGACGAGGGGGAATTCCTCGTCGACGGCAATCCGGTGCGCCTGTCCAATCCGCGCGACGCCCTCAACCTCGGCATCGCCACCGTGTACCAGGACCTGGCCACCGTGCCGCTGATGCCGGTGTGGCGGAACTTCTTCCTCGGCTCCGAGCTGACCCGCGGCCCCTGGCCCGTGCGACGCCTGGACATCGAGCGGATGAAGCGGATCACCGACGAGGAGCTGTCCGCCATGGGCATCCACCTCGACGACCTGGACCAGCCCATCGGCACCCTCTCCGGCGGCCAGCGCCAGTCGGTGGCCATCGCCCGGGCCGTGTACTTCGGCGCCCGGGTGCTGATCCTGGACGAGCCGACGGCGGCGCTCGGCGTCAAGCAGTCCGGAGTGGTGCTCAAGTACATCGCCGCCGCGCGCGAGCGCGGGCTCGGCGTCATCTTCATCACCCACAACCCCCACCACGCCTATATGGTGGGCGACCATTTCTCGGTGCTCCGGCTCGGTGCGCTGGAGCTGAACGCCGCCCGTGCGGACGTCACCCTGGAAGAGCTCACCAACCACATGGCGGGCGGGGCCGAACTGGCCGCGCTCAAGCATGAGCTCGCGCAGGTCCGCGGGGTCGATGTGGAGGAGCTGCCGGAAACTGTGCAGACCCCCTCCGCCTGACCCCCCTCCGCCTGACCCCCGCCCCGCCGGCTCGCCCCGCCTCCGTGCGACCCCGCCTCCGTACGGCCGCGTGCCGACGGTACGTTCACCCTGGCATCCTGACCTTACGTCCGAATGTCCTGACGAAACCTTGACGGATGGCCACCCGGCCCATGAAGCTGCCCAAAACAGCATCACCCGGGCACGACAGTCCCACCCGCACCACAGCCCCACCCGCACCGCACGCCCCCTTCCCCGGTCGCCGACGACCGGTGAGAGGAGTTCCCCTTCATGACTGCCGCCTCCCCCGTACCCGCCCTGGACCGCATCCGGGTCGGTTCGGCCCCCGACTCCTGGGGCGTGTGGTTCCCCGACGACCCGCAGCAGGTCCCCTGGCAGCGCTTTCTCGACGAGGTCGCCGAGGCGGGCTACGAGTGGATCGAGCTGGGCCCGTACGGCTATCTGCCGAGCGACCCGGCGCGGCTCGCCGAGGAGGTCGGCCGGCGGAATCTGAAGGTCTCGGCCGGCACGGTCTTCACCGCCCTGCACCGCGGCCCCGGCGTCTGGGACGCCACCTGGGAGCATGTCTCCCAGGTGGCCGGGCTCACCCAGGCCATGGGCGCCCGCCATCTGGTCGTCATCCCGTCCTTCTGGCGGGACGACAAGACCGCCGAGCTGATCGAGCCCCCGCAGCTGACCGCCGAGCAGTGGCGCCATCTGTCCACCGGTATGGAGCGGCTGGGCCGCCAGGTGCGCGAGCGCTTCGGACTCGACATCGTGGTCCACCCGCACGCCGACACCCACATCGACGGCGAGGAGAACGTCGCCCGCTTCCTCGACTCCACCGACTCCGACGTGGTCAACCTCTGTCTGGACACCGGGCACTACGCCTACTGCGGCGGCGACAGCGTCAAACTCATCGAGACCTACGGCGAGCGCATCGGCTATCTCCACCTCAAGCAGGTCGATCCGGAGATCCTGGCCGACGTCGTCAAGAACGAGGTGCCCTTCGGGCCCGCCGTCCAGCGCGGGGTCATGTGCGAACCGCCGAATGGCGTCCCCGCCCTCGGACCCGTGCTGACCGCGGCCCAGCAGCTGAACGTGGATCTGTTCGCCATCGTCGAGCAGGACATGTACCCCTGCCCGCCCGACAAGCCGTTCCCGATCGCCCAGCGCACCCGCCGCTTCCTGCGCTCCTGCGGCGCCTGACGCTTTCACCCGCCACACCGGAACAGGGAGAGAAGACACACCATGACGCAGCAGGGGACGCTCGGGGTCGCCGTCATCGGGACCGGCATGATGGGCGCCGATCATGTCCGTCGGATCAACGACGTGATCAGCGGGGCGCGGGTGGCCGCCGTCGTCGATATCGACGAGACGCGCGCCAAGCATGTCGCCGACGGTGTCGAGGGCGCCGCGGCCTACACCGACCCGGCCGCAGCCATGGCCGCGCCGGACGTGGACGCCGTACTGATCGCCTCGCCGGGACCGGCCCACGAGGCCGCGCTGCTGACCGCCTTCGAGCACGATCTGCCGGTGCTGTGCGAGAAGCCGCTCACCCCGGACCCGGAGTCCGCGCTGCGGGTGCTGGAGGCCGAGCAGCGGCTGGGCCACCGCCGGGTGCAGGTCGGCTTCATGCGGCGCTACGACAGCGAGTTCATGAAGCTCAAGGCGCTGCTCGCGGGCGGCGAGCTCGGGCGCCCCCTGCTGCTGCACTGCCGCCACCGCAACGCCTCCGTGCACTCCTACTTCACCAGCGACATGCTCATCACCGACTCGGTGGTGCACGAGATGGACCAGTCCCGCTGGCTGCTGGAGCAGGAGATCACCGCGGTGACCGTGCTGCGCCCGGCCCCCAGCGCACACGCCCCCGAAGGGCTCAGCGACCCGCAGTTGGTGATTTTCGAGACCGACGGCGGCTCGCTCGTCAATGTCGAGATCTTCGCGACCTGCGGCTTCGGCTACCAGGTGCAGGCCGAGGCGGTCTGCGAGCGCGGCACCGCGCGCGTCGGCGACGCCCACGGCATGCTGATCAACCGCACGGGCGGCTGGGGCGGCGAGATCGCCCCGGACTTCGTGGCCCGCTTCGAGGAGGCGTACGACCGCGAGGTGCAGGCGTGGGTGAACGCCACCCGGCGCGGCGAGGTGGAGGGCCCCAGCACCTGGGACGGCTATGCCGCGGCCGCCGTCAGCGCGGCGGGGGTCCGGGCGCAGACCACGGGCGAGCGCACGGCGGTCGAGATGATCGAGCGCCCCGCGTTCTACGCCTGAGCCAACCTCCCGTACTGCCGCCGGGTGGCCCAGTGTTCCCACACTGGGTCACCCGGCTGTCACGGCCGTCACATCTCCGCGATCCTTCCGTCACAGACGTTCAACAACGCCTATCCGGGCGTCACTCACCGTCGTTGACCGGGCACAGGCTGAGTGATCACAAGCGGTCGCCCCGCAGCTCCCCCCAACGGCCCTTGGCGGACCGTTGACTGCGGCGCCCGCAGGAAGGCGCGAGAGATGACCGACCGGAGGCTTTGGTCGTACAAGGAGATCGCCGCGCACATCGGTGTGCGGACGGACACCGTACGGTCATATCGCAAGCACGGCCTGCTGCCGCCCCCCGATCATGTGGAGGGCGGCAAGCCGTATTGGTACGCGGACACCATCCGGACCTGGGTGACCCTCAGACCCGGCAACCGCTCCCGGCGTGAGCCCAGGGACTAGGCCCCCGGGTGGACGCCGTCAGGCGGAGCGGTGGAACACCGCCGCGACCTCGGGGATGCGGTCGATGTAGCCGTCCAGCAGCTTCCGGCCGACCGCGACCGAGTCGACCAGCGGGTGCAGCGAGAACGCCTTGACCGCGTCCGCCCGGGACCCCGTCAGCGCGGCGCTGATGGTCAGCCGCTCCACCGCCTTGACCTGCTGCATCAGCCCTGCCTGAGACAGGTCGGGCGGTGTCGTGGCCAGCGGGTGCACGCCGTTGGCGTCGACCGTCACGGGCACCTCGACCACCGCGTCGGCGGGCAGCGCGGCGATCGTGGTGCCGTTGCGCACGTTGAGGATCATCGTGGCGCGCTCATTGCGGCTGACCGCCGCCATGACGGAGAGCGCCACCCCCGCGTACCCCTGGTGGGCGGGGTCGGGGCTGAACGCCTCATCGGGCGGTGTCTCGCCCTGCACCGTGCCCTTGGCCTCGGCCATGTAGTTGGCGCTGCGGTTGGCGACCGTCTCGCGCCACAGCTCCACCGGCGACGCGCCCGCCGCCTGCGTCACCCGCTGGTAGAACTCGCCCTGCTGGCGGGACAGGAACTCACCGCGGGTGCGCGGGGCGTCGAGGATGGACCGCACCGCGTCCCGGTTGAAGTAGTAGTAGTACAGGTACTCGTTGGGGATCAGCCCCAGGTCGCGCAGCCATTCGCGGCCGAAGACCACGCCCTCCTCGAAGTCGCCGAGCAGGTCGTCGTCGGCGAGCAGCCGGGGCAGTACGTCCTCGCCGTCCACCAGCACCCGGCGCATCCAGCCCAGGTGGTTGAGGCCGACGTAGTCGAACTGGGCCCGGGAGGCGTCGAGTCCGAGCGCGGTGGAGACCCGGCGGCCCAGGCCGGACGGCGTATCGCAGATGCCGAGCACCCGGTCGCCGAGCACGCTCTGCATCGCCTCGGTGATCATCCCCGCGGGGTTGGTGAAGTTGATGACGTACGCCTTGGGCGCCAACTCCCGCACCCGCCGGGCGATGTCCATCATCACCGGGATGGTCCGCAGCCCGTAGGCGAGACCGCCGGGCCCGGTGGTCTCCTGGCCGAGTACGTTCAGGTCGAGCGCCACCCGCTCATCGCACACCCGGCCCGCGAGACCGCCCACCCGGATGGCGGCGAAGACGAAGTCGCTGCCCTCCAGGGCGGAGTCGAGTGAGGTGGTGGCGGTGACCTTGGGGGCGTCGGGGAACTCGTCGGCGAACCGGGCGAGCACGTCGGTCATCGCCTTCAGCCGTTCGGCGTCGGTGTCGTACAGCCAGACGTCGTCGATACGCGGCGAGCCCTGGTCACGCAGCAGGGCCTGGTAGACGTACGGCACCCGGAAGCCGCCACCGCCGAGGATGGACAGTTTCATGCGGAGATCACCTTTCCGCCCGCCTCGCGGCAGAGCTGGACGGTCTGAGGATCGGCGCCCTGCGTGGTGATCAGGACGTCGACGTCGGAGAGGGAGCACAGGCGCAGCGAGCCCGAACCGGGGAACTTCGCCTCGGAGGCGAGCAGCACCACCTGGTCGGCGGCCTCGATCAGGGCCTGCTTGATCGGCGCCTCCACCGCCATGTTGTCCACCACATGGCCGTTTGCGCGCACCCCTGTGCAGCTGAGGAACACCAGGTCGGCGCTGACCTGGCGCATCGCGGTCTCGGTGAGCGAGCCGACGAACGAACGGAAGTTGCGCCGCAGCACACCGCCCAGCAGGACCAGCCGCACGGTGTCGTCGTCGCGCAGTTCGTCCAGCACCGCCAGGCTGCTGGTGATGACGGTGACCGGACGGCCACGCAGCCGGCGGGCGATCAGCGGGGTGGTGGTGCCGATGTCGAGCACCACCACGCTGTCGTCCTGGACGAGTGCGGCGGCGTGCTCCGCGATGCGTTGCTTCATCGCCTGGTCGTGCGACGCCGAGACGTCGAACGGCGGCTCCTCCTGGGACTGACGCGCGGTCAAGGCCGCGCCGCCATAGGTGCGTACCAGCTCTCCGTCCTGATCCAGTTGCTTGAGATCACGCCGGATGGTGGACTCGCTCACCTGGAGGCTCTCGGCCAGGTCGCGCACCGACGCGACGCCGGTCGCCCGCAGCGACTCCACGATTCTCGCATGCCGATTTCTCGAAGTCACGCATTGACCGTAGCACCGATGACTGACTTCGGTCATCGCGGCAAGAAACAATCACTTTACTGACTGAATCTTGTCATCAGCGGATCTCATTGCTCATAGTTGAGCACCCACCGGACACAGCCGCCGTGTCATCGGCACATGGATGGCGTATGGACGGCGCATGGAAAGGTGCTCCCTTGCTTGACGCTCTCTTCGCGGGCGGGGTCTTCTGCGACCTCGTCTTCGGCGGTATCCCGCACCTCCCCTCGCCCGGCAGCGAGGTCTACGCCGACCGGTTCGCGGTGGCCGCCGGCGGGACCGCCACCCGCTGCGTCGCCGCCGCCCGGCAGGGCCTTGAGACCGGGCTGTTCGCCGTCATCGGCACCGACCTGTTCGGCGACCACCTCGCCGCCGTTCTCGGCACCCAGCCGGGCCTGGACCTGCGCTGGCTGCGCCGCGACCCCTCCGTGCACACCCCGATCACGGTGGCCGTCGCCAACGAACACGACCGCGCCTTCATCACCTACGAGGAGGACGGCGCCCGCCGCCCGGACACCTGGGACGGCGAACTGCCTCGCGTACGCGTCCTGCACCTGGGCATCGCCGACCCGCTGCCCGGCTGGGCCACGGAGCTGCGCGCCCGCGGCACGCTGGTGGTCGGCGGAGTCGGCTGGGACCCGACCGGAACGTGGTCACCCGATCTGCTCACCCGGCTCGGCGACGTCGACGTGTTCGTCCCCAACGCCACCGAGGCGATGAACTACACCCGCACCGACTCCGTCGACGAGGCCGTCAAGGTGCTGGCCGACCACGTCCCGCTGGTCGTCGTCACCGACGGCCCCCGCGGCGCCGTCAGCCTCGACCCGGCCACCGGCGGCCTGGTCCGCGTCCCCTCCCCACGGGTCACCGTCGCCGACCCCACCGGAGCCGGCGACGTTTTCACCGCCTCCTTGATGACCGCCCTGCTCCAGGACGGCTGGCCGCTGACCAGCCGGCTCAGATACGCCGCGATCTGCGCCTCGATGTCCGTACGGACGCTCGGCGGAGCCGCCGGAGCCCCCACCCCCGCCGCCATCCGCGCCTTCCTCGGCCGGATGCCCGGCAGTGACCTTCCCGACCAGGACCGCGCCCTCTTCCAGGCCGCCCTTCAGAACGCCGCCCCCAGGGCTACCCCGACATGAGCACGTTCGTGAAGGCCCGGCTGCTCCATCCGGGCCACCGCTACACCCAAGGCGTACCGCTGGGACACCGCCTACCGTTCCGTGCTGTTCACCGCGGGCATCGGCCAGATACCCCGCGAGCTGTACGAGGCCGCGAAGGTCGACGGCGCCGGGGCTGTCCGGGAGTTCTTCGCCGTCACCCTTCCCGGTCTGCGCGGCCAGATCACGGGGCCCTCACCCTCCCGCACTGCGCACCTTCGACCTGGTGCACCACCCCGGCAACTCCACCAGCGTCTCTAATCGGCTTGGGTTTCCTGGGTGATCCCGGGTGTTCGGGACCGCTCGGGAGGATGGTGACTCGGCTGTCCCCGGGTGGGGGTGGTGTGGGCGTGGCGGTGGAAGCCTGCCCCGAGTCTGGCCCCGTCCGGCCGGTGTGGCCGGGCGGGGGCACTGCCGATCGTGTTCGGTCCCTGCTGCCGTGGACACCGCTGGCTGCGGTGGGTCGGGTGCGTGGGGGTCCGCCCCGCCGGACGCTTGCCACCCGGCCGCGCCCTGGCTGGGGCACGAGTGTCGGGTGGGGCGGGGACCCTGCGCCGCTTCCCGGGCACAGGGCGTTTGTTCGTGGGGCCGCTCTTGGTGCGGTCCCTGGTCTGCTGCTGGACCGTGCTCGCCCGGTCCAGGGCCTCGACCACGCTGCGGATGACGAAGGTTTTGCTGGTGCGGTCGAAGTTGGTCTTGTGCTGGTGGGTCAGGCCACGGGCGCCGATCCTCTGCCAGGCGGCGTTGTCCCGGCCAGTGCTGTAGCCGCAGGCGGCGTTCGGGCACGACGCCCACGCCCAGCCCGCTGCTCGGTCATTGGGGGCCTTGTGGTGGCGGAAGGCGGTCAGACACCGGGGGCAGTACTTCGACGTGCCCCGGGGCGGGACGATGACCACCGCGATGCCGTGAGCGGCGGCCCGGTGGCGCAGGTGGGTGACGATCGCGCCGCGCACGGTCTGGGACAGGCGGGTGTTGAGTGTGCGGCCCTTGCCGCGCGCCTGCATATCGCGGAGGTCTTCGAGGTAGATGACCCGCGCTCCGGCGGCGGTCGCGTAGTCGGTCATGAAGCGGGCGGCGGCCTTGGCGAGCGCCGCGTTCAGCCGGGCACGCCGCCTTGCGACGCGCTCCCGCTCGGTTTCCAGGACAGTGAGCTTGGTCACCAGCAGCGGGCCCGGGCGCATCCCGCGCTCCTGTCGTGAGGTGATCAGGCGGCTCAGGTGGTCGATGCGGACGCTGATGTACTCGCCCAGGATCCGCAGCCGGTCGGCCTTGGCCAGCACCCCGGCCGCACGGAAGTACACCGGCCTTCCGTCGGTCAGCACACGGGGCTGCGCCTCGTCGGTGAGGTGCAGAGTGCCGCCGGTAAGCAGGGTGTTCAGCCCCCAGTCGAAAGCCACCGCCGTGCGGTGTCCGGCCCGCTCCGGTTTCGGGACGGCGAGCGCGTAGGGCACATCGAGAAGCAGTCGACCCCGGCGGATGCGCAGGGTCGGCGGGCACAGCACCGCTGTCGCGGGCACATGCGGCGGCAGCCGGAACCGGATACGCACCGGACGCCAGTCCGCCCGGCAGCCGGGCGCGGGCCGGGTCGGCAGCCGCACCGTCAGCACGCCGTAGCGGAACGGGTCTTCCGGGCAGCGTTCGATGGTGGCGAGCTGCTTGTCGACCGCCGCGAGCACCACCTGCCCACCCGCGCCCGGCGCCTGTTCGCACTCTGTCATATCCACTGGCAGCCGCCGGTGGCGGGCCTGGAAGGCGGCGATCTGTCGGGTCCGGGCCAGCAGCACACCCGTCGCCACCACCGGGCCGTCGGGCAGCGCGGCGCGCAGCGCCTCCCACTCCGCCACGGTGCGCCGGGCGGGGATGGCGGGCCAGGTCGCCAGGAGCGCGGTAGTGATCTCGGCGCGCCACCAGGCCGAACGCAGCACCCGCCCCGCCTGCTCCTGCGCGATCCGCACCACCCGGTCCGGCACGTACACGCTCTCCGGCACGTACACGCTCTCCGGGACGGTCACCGACCAGCCGAGCCGCCGCAGTGCCATCCACCCCTGGGACGGCAGCGACGCGCCCGACCGGTCGACACCGGAGGCAAGCCGGCCCAGATCGGGTTCGTTCCAGTGTTCCTGGACCACGCCTGCCGCCAGCGACCCGACGAGAGCGGTCAGCCACCCGGCCCGTTCCACCAAAGCCGCCTCGCCGAGTTGCTGGCCGGTCACCGCATCCGCACCACGCAGCGCGCGGGCGCAGGCCGCTGCGACCTGCTGCACCTCCCCCTCACCCACCACAATCCTGCGCCGCACCCCACCCACCCCCTCACGCGCCTCGCCCCATTCCCGGGCCCGACGATCACATCAACGACCAAACTCCTGTACGGGTTACGCACTCCCATCCACCCCACCCGCGACGCCCAGGAAACCCAGGCCAATCCCTCAACTGTTAAACGCCCTGGACTGGGGGAACTTCTCCGCCGCCTGGTCCCAGGGCCACTTCGGCACATATCTGGGCTCCAGCGTGCTGGTCGCGGTCAGCGTGGTGCTGCTGACGAGCCTGCTGGCGATCCTCGCGGGCTACTCCTTCGCCCATTTCCAGTACCGGGGCCGGTCCACGCTGTTCTACCTCACCCTGGTCGGGCTGATGGTCCCGCCCGAGGCGTTCGTCATCCCGCTCTACTTCGATCTGCGTGATGCGGGGCTGAGCGACACCTACTGGTCGCTGATCCTGCCGCAGACCGCCCAGTCGCTCGCCTTTGGCGTCTTCTGGATGCGGAACTTCTTCCGCTCGGTGCCGCGCAGCGTGATCGAGGCGGCCCGGCTCGACGGCGCCTCGGACTTCTGGGGAATCCTGGTGCCCGCCGGCCGACCGGCCCTGCTGACCATGGCGATGCTGGTGTTCATGTGGACCTGGAACGAGTTTCTGCTTCCGCTGGTCATGATCACCGACGAGGCCAAGCGGACCGTGCCGCTGGGGCTGGCCTTCTTCCAGGGCCAGCACACCACCCAGTTCTCGCTGCTGGCCGCCGCCTCGGTGATCGTCGCCCTGCCCGTGGTGCTCCTGTACGTCTTTCTGCAGCGTCACTTCATCTCCGGCATGCTCTCGGGCGCGGTCAAGGGATAGCGGGTCAAGGGATGGTCACCCGCTCGGCGCGGAGCTCGGCGCCGCCGACCTCCTCCACGGGGGCGGCGCCGGTCGCCGGGCCGGCCGATTCCCCCTCGCTGAGGCCGATACGGGAGTGCAGCCGGCGCAGCGGGCCCGGGGCCCACCAGGTCGCCCGCCCGGTCAGCCGCATCACCGCGGGCACCAGCAGGCTGCGCACCACCATGGCGTCCATCAGGACGGCCAGGGCGATACCGAGGCCGAGCATCTTGGTGTTGGTCACCCGCGAGGTGCCGATGGCGACCATGACGACGGCGAGGATCACCGCGGCGGCGGTGATCAGCCCGCCCGTGCGCCGCACGCCGAACTCGACGGCCGCGCGGTGGTCGCCCGTACGGTCGTACTCCTCCTTGATCCGGGAGAGCAGAAAGACGCCGTAGTCCATGGAAAGACCGAAGGCCACACAGAACATCAGCACCGGCAGCGTGGTCTCGATGTCCCCGGTGCTGGTGAAGGACAGCGGGCCGGAGAGGTGCCCCTCCTGGAAGACCCAGACCACCGCCCCGAACATCGCGGTGAGGCTGAGGGCGTTGAGCAGCACCGCCTGGAGGGGGATCAGCACGCTTCCGGTGAGCAGGAAGACCAGCAGCAGGGTGACGACGACGATGATGGCCAGGGCCCAGGGCAGCCGGTCGGCTATGGAGTCCTTGCTGTCCACCAGCACCGCGGCGACGCCGGTGACCGAGGCGGTGAACGGCGGGTGCTGGGCGCGGATGTCGCGCACCAGCTGCTGGCTCGTCTGGTCCACGATCTCGCCCTTGGACAGCACGGTGACATACGCCGCCCCGTCGGCTGCGCGCGCCGCCTCCACCGGGCCGGGCTCCGCCACCAGCCGACCGCCCGCGAACTGGCCTGCCGGGCTGTCCACGCGCGCCACTCCGGGCAGGGCCGAGATCTTGCCGCTGTAGTCGGCGAGGTCTGCCTGTTCGGGCCGGGAGCCGGGCCGGGAGTCGATCAGGATGTCGATCGCCCCGCCGGGGCTGCCGGGGAAGTTCTCCCTGATGTGCTGCTGGACGACATGGGACTCGGCGCTCGCGGGCAGCTGACGGTCGTCGGCGGTGCCGAACTCCACCCGCAGGAAGGGCAGTCCGAGGACCACCAGACCGGCGACGGTGGCCAGCGCGAACAGCGGCGCCCGGCGCATCACCAGCCGGGCCACCCGGCCCCAGCCCGCTCCCGGCTCGCCCCGCTCCGAGCGGCGGCGGAACACCCGGGTCAGGTCCAGCGCGTTCACCCGCTCGCCGAGCAGGGCGAGCGTGGCGGGCAGCACCACCAGCGCGGCCGCCGCGGCGATCACCACCACCGCGATGCCCGCATAGGCGAACGAGCGCAGGAAGTACTGCGGGAAGACCAGCATGGCGGCGAGCGAGACGGCGACGGTCATCGCGGAGAACAGCACCGTGCGCCCCGCGGTGCGCAGCGTGGTGGCGATGGCGGGCAGCGTTTCCGCGCCCTGGCCCAGCTCCTCCCGGAAGCGCCGCACGATGAACAGGGCGTAGTCGATGGCGAGCCCGAGGCCGAGGGCGGTGGTCAGGTTCTGCGCGAACACCGAGACATCGGTGAACTCGGTGAGGCCGCGCAGCACGGCGTCGGTCCCCAGGATCGCGATGATGCCGACGCCCAGCGGGAGCAGGGCCGCGACGGCGCTGCCGAAGACCATGACGAGCAGCAGCAGGGTGATGGGCAGGGCGATCATCTCGGCCCGCAGCAGATCCTCCTGGATGGTGGTCTGCAGCTCATGGCGCACCGCGACCGGGCCGCCGATCGTGACCTTCACCGGCCCGTGGTCGCCCCGGTAGGCGGGGGCTATGCGGTCCAGCACCTTCGCGGCGGCGCTTTCGTCGCCCACGATCCGCGCGGCGATCAGCGCCTCGCGCCCGTCCCGGTCCCGCAGGGCGGCGGCCCCGTCCCAGTAGGAGGTGACGCCGGTGACCGACTCCTCGCCCGCGAGCTTCTTGGCGAGAGCCCGGCCCTCGGCGGCGACCGCCGGGGCGTCGACCGTCGCCTTGCCGCTGTCGACCATCAGCAGCAGATTCGGCTGGGAGGCCGGGAAGTGCTTCTCGAGCGCCTTGGTGGCGTACGCCGACTCGGCGGCAGGGTCCTGCCAACCGCCGCTGCCCAGCCGGTCGGCCACCCCGCTTCCGGCCACGACGGCCAGCGCCGTGAACAGCAGGACGACCAGCAGGGTCAGCCGCGGGCGGGCGGTCACCACTCCCGTCCAGCCTCGCGTCCGGCCCCTGTGCGGCCGGTTGACAACGGTCATAACGGGGTGTCCCCTTCACCTGTGTCCATGCGGGCCTCACCGGTGCGGCGGCAGGCAGGCAGCATGGGTCGACGATTGCCCAAGGAGCGGCAAACACGAGCGACCGCTCGCATTTCTCAAGAATGCGAGCGGGTACTCGCGTTTGTCAATGAACCACCGAGAGCTGGGGATAACCGCGTGACCGAGACCAAGGCAGGACAGCCCGCCGGCGAGGCGAAGCCGCGCCGCAGGCAGGCGCGCGGCGAGCGCCGTATCCAGCAGCTGCTCGAAGCCGCGGCCAACGTGTTCTGCAGGACGGGCTACGCCTCGGCGAGCACCAACGCCATCGCCCGCGAGGCCGGCGTATCCCCCGGCACGCTGTACCAGTTCTTCCCGAACAAGGAGGCCATCGCCGTCGAACTCGGCGAGCGCCTGACCCACCAGATGCGCGAGGCCCACGGCGCGCTCTTCACCCCCGAGTACGCCTCGCTCCCGCTCGGCGACATGCTGGACGCGGTCGTCGACCCGCTGGTCGAGTTCAACTGCCAGAACCCCGTCTTCCTGACGCTCATCCATTCGGGCGACATCCCCGGCGTCATGACCGAGGACCATGACGCGCTGCATGTGGCCCTGCAGGCCCGCCTGGAGGAGCTGATCGGGTTCATCCAGCCCGAGCTGCCCGCCGAGCGCAGGACCCGCACCGCCACGATGGTGTTCTCCCTGTTCAAGGCCGGTCTCGAGCTCGTACTCAGCCATGAGGGCGAGGAGCAGGCCGCCTACATCGAGGAGCTGAAGGCATCCCTCCACGGCTACCTGGCCCCGATCATCGGCACCGAGACCCCGTCCCGCACTCCCTGACCACTGCCCGGTGACCGGAGCCCGTTGAATCACACCCGGTGGGCGACACCCCCTCCCGTCATACCCCCTAGGGGTATTATGCTGTCATTGTCAGGGGACACAGGAGGATCCCGCGCCCCCTGGACACCGATGAACACAGCCGCAGTCCACTCGCTCACCGCACAGGAGAAGACATGAGCTCCGAGGCCACCACCGCGTCCGGCACCACCACCGTCTACCAGGTGACCGGCATGACCTGCGGCCACTGCGAGGGCGCCGTCTCCGAGGAGATCTCCGCCATCGCCGGCGTCAGCTCCGTCAAGGCCGTCGCCGCCACCGGCCAGGTCACCGTCGTCTCCGCCGCCCCGCTCGACGACGAGGCCGTGCGCGCCGCCGTCGACGAGGCCGGTTACGAACTCACCGGCCGGGCCTGACCACCCGAGGACACACCCCCTATCGGGCCGCGCGGCGGCGCCCCGCACGGCCCGGCCCTCCTCCCAGGAGACCCAGCATGACCAGCACGGCCCCCGAAGCCGCGAGGGAGATGACGCGGGCGCTGTCGGCGGAGCAGGCCCCGCCGGCAGCGGCCGCGAACTCCCAGGTGGAGCTCGCCATCGGCGGCATGACCTGCGCCTCCTGCGCGGCGCGGGTCGAGAAGAAGCTCAACCGCATGGACGGCGTCACCGCCACGGTCAACTACGCCACCGAAAAGGCCAAGGTGACCTACGGCGGCGAGATCGAGATCGCCGATCTGATCGCCACCGTCGTCAAAACCGGCTACACCGCCGAGCCGCCGAAACCCGCAGACCCCGAGCCCGAGCGCGAACCTGAGCCGGGGCCCGAGCCCGAACCCGCGCCCGACCGTGCCACGGCGGAAGCCGGAGCGGCCGCACAGGGCGAAGCAGCCGCCCCCGCCGTCGCGGAGACCAGCGCGCGCACCAAGGCAAAGACCGAAGCGAAGACCGACGCGCCGCGCCACCGCCTCCTGGTCTCGTTCATCCTCTCCATGCCCGTCGTCCTCCTCGCGATGGTGCCGTCGCTGCAGTTCACGTACTGGCAGTGGCTGTCCCTCGCCCTCGCCACGCCCGTCGTGGTCTGGGGCGGTCTGCCCTTCCACAAGGCCGCCTGGACGAACGCCCGGCACGGCGCGGCCACCATGGACACCCTGGTCTCCCTCGGCACCCTCGCCGCCTTCGGCTGGTCGCTGTGGGCCCTGTTCTTCGGCGACGCGGGCATGCCGGGCATGCGCCACGGCTTCGACCTCACCGTCGCGCGTACGGACGGGTCGTCCTCGATCTACCTGGAAGCCGCCGCGGGGGTGACCGTCTTCATCCTCCTCGGCCGCTACCTGGAGGCGAAGGCCAAGCGCCGGGCGGGCGCCGCGCTGCGGGCACTGATGGAGCTGGGCGCCAAGGACGTGGCCGTCCTGCGCGAGGGCAGGGAGGTCCGTATCCCGGTCTCCCGGCTGGCCGTCGGCGACCGCTTCGTGGTGCGCCCCGGCGAGAAGATCGCCACGGACGGCACGGTGGTCGAGGGCGCCTCGGCCGTGGACGCCTCCATGCTGACCGGCGAGTCGGTGCCGGTGGACGTCGCGGTGGGCGACAGCGTGGCGGGCGCGACCGTGAACGCCGCGGGCCGCCTGGTCGTCGAGGCCACCCGCGTCGGCGCCGACACCCAGCTGTCCCGGATGGCCGCGCTGGTGGAGGACGCCCAGAACGGCAAGGCGGAGGTGCAGCGCCTCGCGGACCGCGTTTCCGGGGTCTTTGTGCCGGTCGTCGTCCTCATCGCCGTCGGCACCCTGCTGGTCTGGCTGCTGCTGACCGGCGACGCGACCGCCGCGTTCACCGCCGCCGTGGCCGTACTGATCATCGCCTGCCCCTGCGCCCTGGGCCTGGCCACCCCGACCGCCCTCATGGTCGGCACCGGGCGCGGCGCCCAGCTCGGCATCCTGATCAAGGGCCCCGAGGTCCTGGAGTCGACCCGTCGCGTGGACACCGTCGTCCTCGACAAGACCGGCACGGTGACGACGGGCCGGATGCGGCTCTACGGCGTGCACACCGCCCCCGGCGTGACCGAGGACGAGCTCCTGCGGCTCGCCGGGGCCCTGGAGCACGCCTCCGAGCACCCCGTGGCCCGCGCCATCGCCGAGGGGGCCACCGCCCGCACCGGCGCCCTGCCGGCCGCCCACGGCTTCGAGAACATCCCCGGGCTCGGCGTCCAGGGCACCGTGGACGGACACACCGTCCTCGTCGGCCGGGAGAAGCTGCTCGCGGCCCATGGGACCGAACTGACCGAGGAACTGGCGGCCGCGAAGGCCGCGGCCGAGTCGGAGGGGCGTACGGCCGCCGCCGTGGCCTGGGACGGCCGGGCGCGGGGCGTGCTGGTGGTCGCCGACGCCATCAAGGAGACCAGCGCCGAGGCCGTGGCCCGGCTGCGCGGGCTCGGTCTGACCCCGGTGCTCCTGACCGGCGACAACCGGCTGGTGGCCGAGTCGGTGGCCCGGGAGGTGGGCATCGAGCAGGTCATCGCCGAGGTGCTGCCGCAGGACAAGGTGGACGTGGTCCGGCGGCTGCGCGAGGAGGGCCGTACGGTCGCGATGGTCGGCGACGGCGTCAACGACGCGGCCGCCCTGGCCACCGCCGACCTGGGCCTGGCGATGGGCACGGGGACGGACGCGGCCATCGAGGCCGGGGATCTGACGCTGGTACGGGGCGATCTGCGGGTGGCCGCGGACGCGATCCGGCTGGCGCGCCGGACCCTGGCCGTCATCAAGGGCAATCTCTTCTGGGCCTTCGGCTACAACGTCGCCGCGCTGCCGCTCGCCGCGGCGGGGATGCTCAACCCGATGATCGCGGGCGCCGCGATGGCGTTCTCCTCGGTTTTCGTGGTCACCAACAGCCTGCGGCTGCGGACCTTCACCGAATCTCCATAGATTCACCAAGTCCCCATAAGCCGCACAACACCCATACACCGGAGCCGTGATCTTCAGAACGAGGCTCTTGCCCTTTTACGCCCCCATATGGCAAGAGACGCAGATCACAGGCGACCGAACGTAACCATCGCGGGGGGTGGGGAGTCTAATGGGGCGGTGAGGGTTCGTCTTGGGGGACGGATCCCACTACGCGTGGCCGGGGCGACGTACCCGGGGAGCTTTGAGCGGCCCTCCCGTAACGTACGCGTCCCGGCAGCTCGCGTTGTGCGTGACGAGACTGTGGGCTTCTGTGGGCTTGCGCGGCCAACAGACCCCCGGCCGGATCCCGTGGGGGGAATCCGTAACCGGGAATGGAAAGCGCCCCGCTCCGACCCGTGGGGGGATCGGCAGCGGGGCGCTTTCTGCACCTCTTCAGGGCTCGGCTCTCCGGGCCCGGGTGGCACCCGGTGTCAGCGCTGCTCCACCGGGACGAAGTCGCGCTCGACGACGCCCGTGTAGATCTGGCGCGGACGGCCGATACGGGAGCCCGGCTCCTTGATCATCTCGTGCCACTGGGCGATCCAGCCCGGCAGCCGGCCGAGCGCGAACAGGACCGTGAACATCTCGGTCGGGAAGCCCATCGCCCGGTAGATCAGACCGGTGTAGAAGTCCACGTTCGGGTAGAGCTTGCGCGAGACGAAGTAGTCGTCGGCGAGCGCGTGCTCTTCGAGCTTGAGCGCGATGTCGAGCAGCTCGTCGGACTTGCCGAGGGCCGAGAGGACGTCGTGCGCCGCCGACTTGATGATCTTCGCCCGGGGGTCGAAGTTCTTGTAGACGCGGTGCCCGAAGCCCATGAGCTTCACGCCGTCTTCCTTGTTCTTCACCTTGCGGATGAAGGTGTCGACGTCGCCGCCGGACGCCTGGATGCCCTCCAGCATCTCCAGCACGGACTGGTTGGCGCCGCCGTGCAGCGGACCCCACAGCGCGTTGATGCCCGCCGAGATGGAGGCGAACATATTGGCCTGCGAGGAGCCGACGAGGCGGACCGTGGAGGTCGAACAGTTCTGCTCGTGGTCGGCGTGCAGAATCAGCAGCTTGTCCAGGGCGCTGACCACGATCGGGTCGAGCTCGTACTCCTGCGCCGGGACCGAGAAGGTCATCCGCAGGAAGTTCTCGACGTAGCCCAGGTCGTTACGCGGGTAGACGAACGGGTGGCCGACGGACTTCTTGTACGCGTACGCCGCGATCGTGGGCAGCTTGGCCAGCAGCCGGATCGTGGAGAGGTAGCGCTGCTTCTCGTCGTGCGGGTTGTGGCTGTCCTGATAGAACGTCGACAGCGCGCTGACCACGGAGGACAGCATCGCCATCGGGTGGGCGTCACGCGGGAAGCCGTCGTAGAACCGCTTGACGTCCTCGTGCAGCAGCGTGTGCGTGGTGATCTGGTCGCGGAATTCGGCCAGCTCGTCGACGGTCGGCAGCTCCCCGTTGATCAGCAGGAAGGCCGTCTCGAGGAACGTGGCGCGCTCCGCCAGCTGCTCAATGGGGTAGCCGCGGTAGCGCAGGATCCCCTGCTCACCGTCGAGATAGGTGATCGCGGATTTGTACGCGGCGGTATTGCCGTAACCGGAGTCCAGGGTCACCAGACCGGTCTGGGCGCGAAGCTTGCCGATGTCGAAGCCCTCGTCGCCGACAGTGCTGTCGACCACCGGGTAGGTGTATTCGCCGTCCCCGTACCGCAGTACTACAGAGTTGTCACTCACGTCATCCCTCACCGACGTCTGGTTCTCTTCTTCGAGGTGCCCTGACTCCCCCCACCTTCCCCCATTCGGACGATGAACGTGCACTCGGGGTCGGCCGAAGGGCCTTTTGGCGGCACTGAGTGCCGCGCCCACGGCCATCCTGCCCCGTTCGTGACGGTCCGGAAACCCTCCCGACACGTTCGCTCCGAACCTCACGCATGAACTTCATGACCGAATCCACCGAATCCACCGCAGCTCACCGAAGCTCACCGAACCTCAGGTGCCGAACGAGCCGAGCCGGTGGTCCAGTGCGGTGCACCTCCTGCCCGCCGACACCGTGCGCACCGCCTGTCCCAGGGCGCGGCGCGAGCCGACGAGCACCACCAGGCGCTTGGCGCGGGTCACCGCCGTATACAGCAGATTGCGCTGCAGCATCATCCAGGCGCCGGTGGTCACCGGGATGACCACGGCCGGGTACTCGCTGCCCTGTGAGCGGTGGATGGTCACCGCATAGGCGTGTGCCAGCTCGTCCAGCTCGTCGAAGTCGTACGCCACCTCCTCGTCCTCGTCGGTCAGCACGGTCAGGCGCTGCTCATCGCTGTCGAGGGAGGTGACGACGCCCACCGTGCCGTTGAAGACCCCATTGGCCCCTTTCTCATAATTGTTGCGGATCTGGGTCACCTTGTCGCCGACGCGGAAGGTCCGGCCGCCGAAGCGCCGCTCGGGCAGATCCGGCCGGGCCGGGGTGATGGACTGCTGGAGGAGGCCATTGAGCGTCCCGGCGCCCGCCGGACCGCGGTGCATCGGGGCCAGGACCTGCACATCTCGGCGCGGGTCGAGGCCGAACTTGGCGGGGATCCGACGGGCCGCCACATCCACCGTGAGCTTCCCGGCGGCCTCGGTGTCCTCCTCGGCGAACAGGAAGAAGTCGGGCATGCCGTGGGTGATCGGCGGCACGCCGGAGTTGATCCGGTGGGCGTTGGTGACCACGCCGGACTGCTGGGCCTGGCGGAAGATCCTGGTCAGCCGCACCGCCGGGACGGGGCTGCCGTCGGCCAGCAGATCGCGCAGCACCTCGCCCGCGCCGACGCTCGGCAGCTGGTCCACATCCCCGACGAAGAGCAGATGGGCGCCCGGCGGGACCGCCTTGACCAGCTTGTTGGCCAGCAGCAGATCGAGCATGGACGCCTCGTCCACCACCACCAGATCGGCGTCCAGCGGCCGGTCCCGGTCGTATGCCGCGTCCCCGCCGGGCTTGAGCTCCAGCAGCCGATGGACCGTGGACGCCTCGGCGCCGGTCAGCTCGGCCAGCCGCTTGGCGGCCCGGCCGGTGGGGGCCGCGAGCACCACCTTGGCCTTCTTGGCGCGCGCCAGCTCCACCACGGACCGCACGGTGAAGGACTTGCCGCAGCCCGGCCCGCCGGTCAGCACCGCGACCTTCTCGGTCAGCGCGAGCCGGACCGCCTGGCTCTGCTCAGGGGCCAGATCGGCCCCGGTGCGCTGAGCGAGCCAGGCGAGCGCCTTGTCCCAGTCCACGTCCTGGAAGCCGGGCATACGGTCCTCCCCGCCGCGCAGCAGCCGCAGCACCTGGCCGGCGAGGGAGATCTCGGCGCGGTGGAACGGCACCAGATACACGGCCGTGACCGGCTCGCCGCCGTCCGGGCCCGGCACGCTCTCGCGCACCACGCCCTCCTCGTCGGCCAGCTCGGCCAGGCACTCGATGACCAGGCCGGTGTCGACCTGGAGCAACTTGACCGAGTCCGCGATCAGTTGCTCCTCGGGGAGGAAGCAGTGGCCGTTGTCCGTCGACTGGGACAGCGCGTACTGCAATCCGGCCTTGACCCGCTCGGGGCTGTCGTGCGGGATGCCGACGGACTGGGCGATCTTGTCGGCGGTCAGAAAGCCGATGCCCCAGACATCGGCGGCCAGCCGGTACGGCTCGTTCTTCACGACCGAGATCGAGGCGTCGCCGTACTTCTTGTAGATCCGCACGGCGATGGACGTGGACACCTCCACCGTCTGGAGGAAGAGCATGACCTCCTTGATCGCCTTCTGCTCCTCCCAGGCATCGGCGATCTTCTTCGTGCGCTTCGGGCCGAGGCCGGGGACCTCGATCAGCCGCTTCGGCTCCTCCTCGATGATCTGCAGGGTGTCCAGGCCGAAGTGCTCGGTGATGCGGTCGGCGAAGACGGGCCCGATGCCCTTGATCAGGCCGGAGCCCAGATAGCGCCGGATGCCCTGGACGGTGGCGGGCAGCACGGTGGTGTAGTTCTCGACGGTGAACTGCTTGCCGTACTGCGGGTGGGAGCCCCAGCGGCCCTCCATCCGCAGCGACTCGCCGGGCTGCGCGCCCAGCAGCGAGCCGACGACGGTCAGCAGATCGCCGGAGCCGCGGCCGGTGTCGACCCGGGCGACCGTATAGCCGTTCTCCTCATTGGCGTAGGTGATCCGCTCCAGGACCCCTTCGACCACCGCGAGTTTGAGCATGTCCCGACGGTACCGCCGGACGCCGACACGCCCCCCGGCCCTGTGCATAACCCTGTGCATAACCCCCATAGGCCCCCAGTGACCGGAATATTACGATCCGGTTTCAGCCACCCCCGGACCCTTGCCCGGTCTCGTGTAATCGATTCCAATCCTCCTTGTAATCGATTCCACGAGGAGGTGGAATGGCGAGCATCAAGGACGTGGCGCACCACGCCGGAGTGTCCGTGGCAACGGTCTCCCGCGTGCTCAACGACCATCCGTCCGTCCGCGCGGACACCCGTGACCGGGTGCTCACCGCCGTCGCCGAGCTCGGCTACCGCCCCAACGCCGTGGCCCGCTCGCTGCGCACCGACCAGACCCGGACCCTCGGGCTGGTGATCAGCGACGTACTCAACCCGTTCTTCACCGAGCTCGCCCGCTCGGTCGAGGACGAGGCCCGCGCGCTGGGCTACAGCGTGGTGATCGGGAATGCCGATGAGCGCCCCGACCTTCAGGACCACCATGTACGCACCCTCATGGACCGCCGCATCGACGGCCTGCTGGTCAGCCCCACCGACGGCGGCTCCCCGCTGATGCTGGACGCCGCCCGTTCGGGCATCCCTATGGTCTTCGTCGACCGCTGGATCAAGGGCGTGGACGTCCCCGTGGTCCGTACGGACGGCACGGGCGCGGTACGCGACCTGGTGGCCCATCTGCACGCGCTCGGCCACCGTCGGCTCGCCATCGTCGCCGGACCGGCCGCCACCACCACCGGACGCGAGCGCGTGGAGGCCTTCCGGTCCGCGCTGCACGAGTTCGGTCTTGCCCTGCCGGCCGACTTCGTAGGCCAGGGCGACTTCCAGGCGGACAGCGGACGGCGGGTGACCGCCCGCTTCCTCGATCTGCCCGAACCCCCGGACGTCATCTTCGCCGCGGACAACCTCATGGCGCTCGGCGCGATGGACGAGATCCGCGCGCGCGGCCTGCGGGTGCCCGGCGACGTGGCGCTCGCCGCGTTCGACGACGTCCCGTGGTTCGTCCACACCGATCCCCCGATCACCGCCATCGCCCAGCCGACGGGCGAACTGGGCCGCGCCGCCGTGCGCGCGCTGATCGACCGCGTCGAGGGGCGGCCCACCGACTCGGTGATCCTGTCCGCCCGCCTTATCACTCGCCGCTCGTGCGGCGAGCCCGAAGGGAGCAAGCCATGAGCACGCCGAGCGCCATACAGCCGCCGCAGGGCGTGCCGCCGAGTGCGGGGGGCGCGGCCGAGCTGCTGCGCATGGAGGGCGTCCGCAAGACCTTCCCCGGAGTGGTCGCGCTCGACGGTGTCGACTTCGATCTGCGCCGCGGCGAGGTGCACGTCCTGCTGGGCGAGAACGGCGCGGGCAAGAGCACGCTGATCAAGATGCTCTCCGGCGCCTACCGTCCCGACGGCGGCCGCATCCTCGTTGACGGCTCCCCGGCGCGCATCCACGGCGCCCAGGACGCCGAGCGGCTCGGGATCGCCACCATTTACCAGGAGTTCAACCTCGTCCCCGACCTCAGCGTCGCCGAGAACATCTTCCTGGGCCGCCAGCCGCGCCGACTGGGGCTGATCGACCGCAGGACCATGCACGAGCGGGCCGCCGAGCTGCTGGCCCGCGTCGGGGTCGATGTCTCCCCCAGCGACCGGGTGCGCGACCTGGGCATCGCCCGGCTCCAGATGGTCGAGATCGCCAAGGCGCTGTCCCTGGACGCCCGCGTCCTGATCATGGACGAGCCGACCGCGGTGCTCACCACCGAGGAGGTCGACAAGCTCTTCCGGATCGTCCGCGCCCTGCGCGCGGACGGCGTCGGCGTCGTCTTCATCACCCACCACCTGGAGGAGATAGCGGCCCTCGGCGACCGCGTCACCGTCCTGCGCGACGGTCGCAGCGTCACCCAGGTCCCGGCCACCACCGAAGAGGACGAACTGGTCCGGCTGATGGTGGGCCGCTCCATCGAACAGCAGTACCCGCGGCGGCCGGCCGAAGCCGGGGCGCCCCTGCTCAAGGTCCAGGGCCTGACCCGGAACGGCGTCTTCCACGACGTCGCCTTCGAGGTGCGGGCCGGGGAGGTGGTGGGGCTCGCCGGACTCGTCGGCGCGGGCCGCACCGAGGTCGTACGGGCCGTCTTCGGCGCCGATCCGTACGACGACGGCACCGTCGAAGTCCTCGGCGAGCGGCTGCCCCGGCACGACGTGGGCGCCGCCATGGCCGCCGGCGTCGGGCTCGTGCCCGAGGACCGCAAGGGCCAGGGCCTGGTCCTGGACGCCTCCGTCCAGGAGAACCTGGGCCTGGTCACGCTGCGCTCCGCCACCCGCGCCGGGCTCGTCGACCGGGCCGGGCAGCGCCGCGCGGCGGCCCGGATCTCCGAGCAGCTGGCGGTCCGCATGGCCGGTCTCGAGCAGCGCGTGCGCACCCTGTCCGGCGGCAACCAGCAGAAGGTCGTCATCGGCAAGTGGCTGCTGGCCGACAGCAAGGTGCTCATCCTCGACGAGCCCACCCGCGGTATCGACGTGGGCGCCAAGGTCGAGATCTACCAGCTCATCAACGAACTCACCGCCTCCGGGCACGCGGTGCTGATGATCTCCAGCGACCTCCCCGAGGTGCTGGGCATGAGCGACCGGGTCCTGGTCATGGCACAGGGCCGGATCACCGGCGAACTCAACCGCGAAGAAGCGACCCAGGACGCCGTGATGGCCCTGGCCGTGAAGGACGTCAAGGTCGTCGAGGCGCTCGACGACACCGAGGAAAAGGAGGGCTCCCGTGGCCACTGACACGATGAAGCCCGGTCAGGCACAGCAGGGCTCCGGCGGCCCGGCGGTGTTGCGCCGGGTGCTGCTCGACAACGGCGCGCTGAGCGCCCTGGTGCTGCTTCTCGCGGCCATGTCGCTGCTGTCCGGCGACTTCCTCACCACCGACAACCTGCTCAACGTCGGCGTCCAGGCAGCGGTCACCGCGATCCTCGCCTTCGGCGTCACCTTCGTCATCGTCTCGGCCGGGATCGACCTGTCGGTCGGCTCGGTGGCCGCGCTGTCCGCCACCGTGCTGGCCTGGTCGGCGACCTCGCAGGGCCTTCCGGTGTGGCTCGCGGTGATCCTCGCGCTCGCCACCGGTCTGGCCTGCGGCCTCGTCAGCGGCGCGCTGATCTCCTTCGGCAAGCTGCCGCCGTTCATCGCCACCCTCGCCATGCTGTCGGTCGGCCGCGGTCTGTCCCTGGTCATCTCCCAGGGCAGCCCGATCCCCTTCCCCGACTCGGTCTCGCACCTCGGCGACACCATCGGCGGCTGGCTGCCGGTCCCGGTGATCATCATGGTCGTGATGGGCCTGATCACCGCGGGCATCCTGGCCCGTACGTACGTCGGCCGCACCATGTACGCGATCGGCGGCAACGAGGAGGCCGCCCGGCTCTCCGGTATCCGCGTCAACCGCCAGAAGCTGGCCATCTACGCCCTGTCCGGCGCCTTCGCGGCCGTCGCGGGCATCGTGCTCGCCTCCCGCCTGTCCTCCGCGCAGCCCCAGGCCGCGGTCGGCTACGAACTCGACGCCATCGCCGCGGTCGTCATCGGCGGCGCCAGCCTCTCCGGCGGCGTCGGCAAGGCGTCCGGCACGCTCATCGGCGCGCTGATCCTCGCCGTCCTGCGCAACGGGCTCAACCTGCTGGAAGTCTCCGCCTTCTGGCAGCAGGTCGTCATCGGCGTCGTCATCGCGCTGGCCGTGCTGCTCGACACCGTGCGCCGCCGCGCCGGTTCCCGCCCGGGCGCGCCCGGCGGAGCCGCGGGCGGAGCCGGCGGCCCCGGGGGCAGGCTGACGCCCGCCCAGATCGGGAAGTACGCGGTCGCGGCCGTCGCCGTGGTGGCGGTCGTGGTCGGCGCCTCGGTGTGGCGTTCCGACTCCTCCGGGAGCGGGGGCAAGATCAAGGTGGCCCTGTCGGTCTCCACCCTCAACAACCCCTTCTTCGTCCAGCTGAAGCAGGGCGCGCAGGCCGAGGCCAAGGCCCAGGGCATCAGCCTCTCCGTCACCGACGCCCAGAACGACGCCTCCCAGCAGGCCAACCAGATACAGAACTTCACCAGCCAGAACGTGAAGACGATCATCATCAACCCGGTGGACTCCGACGCCTCAGGACCGTCCGTCCGGGCGGCCAACAAGGCCGGCATCCCCGTACTCGCCGCCGACCGCACCGTCAACAAGGCGGACATCGCCACCCTCGTCGCCTCCGACAACATCGCGGGCGGCAAGCTCGCCGCCAAGACGCTGGCCGAACAGCTCGGCGGCAAGGGCCGGATCCTGGTCCTCCAGGGCACCGCCGGCACCTCGGCCTCGCGCGAGCGCGGCCAGGGCTTCGCGGAGGGCCTGAAGTCCTACCCGGGCATCCAGGTCGTCGCCAAGCAGCCCGCGGACTTCGACCGCACCAAGGGCCTGGACGTGACCACCAACCTGCTGCAGGCCCACTCGGGCATCGACGGGATCTTCGCCGAGAACGACGAGATGGCGCTCGGCGCGGTCAAGGCGCTCGGCTCCAAGGCGGGCAAGTCCGTCAAGGTCGTCGGCTTCGACGGCACCCCGGACGGCCTCAAGGCGGTCCAGAACGGCACGCTCGCGGCGACCGTCGCCCAGCAGCCCAAGGAGCTGGGCAAGATGGCCGTGCAGAACGCGATCAGGGTCGCGAAGGGGCAGAAGGTCGACCAGATGGTGAAGGTGCCGGTGAAGGTCGTCGCCGCGAAGTGAAGCGGGACCGGCCGGCCCCGCCCCGGGGCCGGCCGGAGCACCTGAACCCCTCAGGCACACACAGCGAAACGAAAGGACGTACAGGATGCCCGACTACGACCTGCTGGTCGTAGGGTCGGCCAACGCCGACCTGGTGATCGGAGTCGAACGCCGCCCGGCCGCCGGGGAGACCGTCCTCGGTTCCGACCTCGCCGTCCACCCGGGCGGCAAGGGCGCCAACCAGGCCGTCGCCGCCGCCCGACTGGGCGCCCGTACGGCCCTGCTGGCGCGCGTCGGCGACGACGGACACGGCCGTCTGCTGCTGGAGTCGCAGCGGGACGCGGGCGTGGACACCGCGGGCGTCCTGGTCGGCGGCGCGCCCACCGGCGTGGCGCTGATCACCGTGGACCCGTCCGGCGACAACAGCATCGTGGTCTCCCCCGGCGCCAACGCCCGGCTGAGCCCAGAGGACGTACGGGCCGCGGCCGGTCTGCTGGCCTCGGCCGGTGTGGTCTCGCTGCAGCTGGAGATACCGCTGGAGACGGTCGCGACGGTCGTGGAGGTGGTCCGTACGGCGGGCGAGGGACCTCAGGGCGTCGGCCCGCGTATCGTCCTGAACCCCTCGCCCCCCGCCCCGCTCCCCGCCGAGGTGCTGGCCGCCTGCGATCCGCTCGTGGTCAACGAGCACGAGGCGCGCTTCCTGCTGGGCGACGACCCGGCGGGCCGGGAGGAGGCCCCCGAAGCCTGGGCGGCCGCCCTGCTGGCGCGCGGCCCGCGCTCGGTGGTGATCACCCTGGGCGCCGCGGGCGCGCTCGTCGCCGACCGCGACCGTACGGTCCTGGTCCCCAGCCTCCCGGTCAAGGCGGTGGACACCACCGGCGCCGGGGACGCCTTCACCGGCGCGCTGTCCTGGCGCCTGGGCGTCGGCGACGACCTCGAGACGGCGGTCCGGTTCGCCGTACGGGTCGGCGCTGCCGCCGTGACCCGCGCCGGCGCGCAGGAGTCCTTCCCCACGGCCGAGGAGGTCGCGGCGCGATGAAACGATCCGGGATCTTCAACCGCCGGCTGAGCGGGGCGATAGCCGAGTTGGGCCACACCGACATGGTGATGGTCTGCGACGCCGGACTCCCCATCCCCGCCGGACCGGGCGGCCCGGCCGTGGTCGACCTCGCCCTCGTGGCGGGGGTGCCGTCCTTCGAGCAGGTGCTGACGGTGCTGCTCGACGAGCTGGTGATCGAGGGGGCCACGGCGGCCCTGGAGGTACGGGAGCACAACCCGTCCGCGACCACGCTGCTGGACGGCCTCTTCCCCGGGCCGGCGCTGGAGCTGGTGCCGCACGAGGACCTGAAGGCACGGACGGCTACGGCGCGGCTGGTGGTACGGACGGGGGAGGCGCGGCCGTACGCGAATGTGCTGCTGAGGTGCGGCGTTCCGTTCTGATCAGCGGCCCTTCCTCCTGCTCGACGTACGGGCGGGCGCGCAGCGGGAACGGGCTCCCGGGGGAAGGGACAGACATGTTTCGAGGGGCCCGGTCCATGGACCGGGCCCCTCGCTTCCCCCTCCGCAAGGCTTCCTCTTCTTCCCTGGATTCCCCCCCGGAATCCTCCCCCAGGAAGCCTGACGCCACATACGACCCGCGTGAAGCCGGAAGGGTTGCACGATTTTCTGGAGTTATCAATCCGTGACGTCTCGTCAATCACGCGATCCACGGCCGGGGTCCGCACACTGACCGGAACGACCCCCTCCAGTGACCGGAAACCGTCCATGACCTGGCCCGCAGGACAACGCGCTGCGAATATTTCACCAGATGGGGATTTATTGCCCCGGGCCGCGAACCGGACCGGGCGCGGCCCCGCCCTTCGTCCCGCTGTCAGGCAACGGGCCCACCCCGCGCGTCCCCCTTGTTGGCGGCCGGAACGGGAGGGTGTCCGATGACGACGATCGACACGCGCACGACCCATGTTGTCCCCCTGGTTCATCCCCTCGCGCGGCAGCCCGCCGCCGCGGGCTCCAAGGCCGCGCATCTGGCCCGCGCGGCCGGTGCGGGACTCCCCGCCCTGCCCGGTTTTGTGATCCTTCACGGCTCCGAGTCCGAGACACCGGACGAGGACGGGTTGACCACACACCAGGCGTGGCGCGAGCTGTCCGCCGACGGGGCCCGCCCTCTGGTCGTACGGTCCTCCTCGCCGCAGGAGGACACCCATGATTCCTCCATGGCCGGGCAGTTCGCATCGGTCCTCGACGTACGCGGCCGGGACGCCTTCCGCGCGGCCGTACGGACCGTCCTGGACTCGGCGCGCCGCACCCGGTCCGGCACCGACTGCCACCTCACGCGGCGCGGCAGGCTGCTGCGTACGGAACCGCCGGGCGGCCCGGCCGACCCCGCGGTGGCGCGGCCGCCGACCAGAGCCGCCCCATCACCGGGCTAGCCGCCCGCCCGGCGCGCGGCGCCGGCCTGCTCGGGCCCGCCCCGCCCCCTGCTGCTGTGGGCCACCGGCGCCCTCGGCATCCTGCTCCTGTCCCATCTCGTAGGCGAGCGCACCCCCGAGCCCCCGCACACCGTCGCCGTCCGTGGCATCCACCACTTCCAGCCGGTGGACCGGGCCGGGCGATTGTGGCGGGGCTCGGCCCCCTCCCCCGAGGGCTACCGGCGGCTGGCGCGGCTGCGCTTCACCACCGTCGTCGACCTGCGCGCCGAGGACCTGACGGCCCGGCAGCTCGCGTTGCCGGAGCGGGCCGGGCTGCGGGTGGTCCGGCTTCCGATCCGGGACGGTCAGACGCCCGAGCCCGGCAAGGTCGACCGCTTCCTGGACGTCGTCCGCACCGCGCCCGGCCGGGTGTTCGTCCACTGTGGCGCGGGGGTGGGCCGTACGGGCACGATGTCCGCCGCGTATCTGGTCCGTACGGGCGAGCAGACCGGCCCCGCGGCCGCGCGCCGCAATCTGGCCGTCGGCCCGCCCTCCCTGGAGCAGATCTACTACGCGCTCACCCTGACCCCCGACCGGGCCGCCCAGCCGCCGCTGCCGGTCGTGGCGCTCAGCCGTTTGATCGACGCCCCGCGCCGCATCTGGTCGAGATTGTGATGATCGCACCCGGAAGGTGATCACCACACGCGGCGAATGGGAAGGTGGGAGCGGCGGTATGCGCGTGATGACGTGGAATGTGTGGTGGCGGTTCGGCCCGTGGGAGCGGCGCCGCGAAGCCATCCTCGCCGTCCTGCGCTCGGTGCGGCCGGACGTGCTCGGGCTGCAGGAGGTGTGGGCGGACGGCGACGAGAACCTCGCGGGCTGGCTCGCACAGGAGCTCGGCATGCACTGGACCTGGGCCGCCTCCGACTCCCCCCAGAAGTGGCAGCGCCGTATCGGGGACCCGACCATCAACTTCGGCAACGCGGTGCTCAGCCGCTGGCCCATCGCCGAGCGGGACGTGGCGCGGCTGCCGGCCGCGGGCGGCCCGGACGACGGGCGGCTGGCCCTGTACGCCCTGGTGGACGCGCCCGGCCACCCCGCGCCGTTCTTCACCACCCACCTCAACGCCGACCCGCACGAGTCCGCGGTCCGCTGCGCCCAGGTCACCGCCCTGGCCCGCTTCATCGCCGAGCACCGCGGCGCAGGTCCCTTCCCGCCGGTGGTCACCGGGGACTACAACGCCTGGCCGGACTCCGACGAGATGCGGCTGCTCGGCGGATACCGTACGGCCCCGGCCGTCCCCGGGCAGGTCCTCCTGGACGTCTGGGAGTACGCCGACCCGGCGGCGCCGTGGGCCACCTGGGACCCCGCCAACCCGTACGTCGCCCGGACCTTCGAGCCGAGCGCGCGCATCGACTACATCCACGTCGGCCCGCCGGGACCCGACGGGCTCGGCCACGTCCGCTCCGTACGCCGCGCGGGCGACGGACCCGTCGACGAGGTCGGCGTCTGGCCCTCCGACCACGCGGCGGTCGTGGCGGAGCTGGCGACGGGCAACTGGTAGCCCACCCGCCGCCTCCGGCCACACGGCCTACTGCTCCGCCACCGGCTTGCCGCCCTCGAGGAGCGTCTTCAGGGACGAGAGGATCATCACCCAGCCGCCGCTCACACCCTCCAGCATCTTGCTGTCCGGGCTGTCGAACCCGTCGTGCGTGATGGTGAGCTTCACACCCATCCCCGGCTCCTCCGCCGGTTCGATGTCGAAGGCGACCCTGGACTTCTCCTTGCGGGCCTCCTCGTATTCCTCGTCCGAGCCGAACAGCTCCCGGTGCATCGGGAAGATCCGGTGCCAGCTGTACGCGAGCCGCTTGCCCGGCTCAGCCTCCAGCACCTGCTGGTCCAGGTCCTCGTAATCCCCGTCGGGGCCCATTTTCCACAGCACCGGCGACCCGACCTTCCAGTCGGACTTGGGCCCCCAGCCGCCGAAGTACCGCTGGGCGAACTCGGCGTCGGTCAGCGCCTCGTACAGCCGCTCCGGTGTGGTCTGGATGTACATCACGTAGACGAATTCGGGCTTGCTCACAGTCGTTCCTTCCAGGGTCCGCTTGAGATGGCCGAGGGCGCTCAGCCGCCCGCGCTCGTATTTGCCGATCCATCGATCCGATATCTCCTGGATGGGCACCGGATTCAGATAGTGCAGCTTCTCCCGCCCCCGCCGGACGGCCGTGACCAGACCGGCCGCCTCCAGCACCGCCAGGTGCTTGCTCACGGCCTGCCGACTCATTTCCAGGCCCTCGCACAGCTCCCGCAGGGTCTGCCCGTTCCGCGTATGAAGCCGGTCAAGCAGACGCCTGCGACTGGCGTCGGCGAGCGCCCGGAACACGTCGTCCATGTGGTCATCCCTCCGCCGACCCAGAATGGCAACCATCCGGTTGCCTGTCAACCCGCGGCGGATCCGTCCGGGACGTGCATGACGACCGCCGCGCACCTCTGTGACCAGGCAGGACGGGGCCGGACAGGGGTCGGACGGCAGCGGACTGTCCGGGACGCCGTCCATCCGTTGTTCCGCCCGGGCCGCGTTGGTAGGCATTGATTGCCGGCATTCACGCGGCATCACGGTCTGCTCGATCTCGACGAGCTGGAAAACGGGGAGAAGAGAGTTGACGGCCATCAAGACAGCCATGAAAAGCGAGGGGGAAACGGCGGCCCTCTCGACCATCGACCGGGACCCACGGGCGGCGGAATCGCTCATGCTCTTCAGAGTTCTCGGCCCCATGAAAGTCATCAACGGAGACGAACCGTCCTCGCCACTCCGGCGAGCCATTCTCACCGCCCTTCTGCTCCGCGCCGGACAGGCCATCACCATCGCCGAGTTCACCGAATTGCTGTGGGATGAGCCGCCCGCCTCCGCCGCGGCCAACATCCGCAGTCACCTCACGGCGCTGCGCCGCGACCTCGACGACGTCGAACCGGGCCTGAGCCGACGGGTGCGGACCTGCCGCGGCAGCCTCAGCGGCTACGCCCTGGACGTCGCCCCCGAGGAATTCGACGTACCGATGTTCATGGTGTCCGCCCGGCACGGCCGCAACCTGCTGCTGCGCGGCGACGCGGAGCGTTCGGTGGCCGCGCTGGAGAAGACGGTGGCGCTGTGGCGCGGCCCGTTCGGCCCGAGCCTGCCCCCGACCCGCTGGTTCGGCGCGCATGTCGCCGGGCTCAACAGCGCGCGCTTCGACGCGTACCAGGACCTGTTCACCGCCGCCATCCTGGCCGACCGCACCGAAACGCTCTCCTATCGGATCGAGAGCGCCATCGCCGAGGCGCCCTATCGGCAGCGCTTCTGGGAGCTGCTGTCCGCGGTGCACTGCATCAACGGCGACGCCGTCGGCGCCCTGGACGTCATCGGGCGGTGTCAGCGCCTGTTCGCCGACGACCTGGGGCTCGGCCTGCCGCCGAACGTCGCGGCGATGCGGACCGCGGCGCTGAACTGGGACCGCGCGGAGGCCCAGCGTCTCGTGGCGACTCTGGCGCCGGCTGCCTGACGCTCAACGCCGATCGCCGACCGCCGACCGCCCGGCGCATGTGCGGGCCGTATGCACGGCCTGTGCGCGAACCTCGCTCTTCGCCATGCGGCCATTCAACAACGGCCTCGCAGAATGAATTCACGGGCCGCCGGAAGAGCGGGGCGCTCGGCGCCCGTAATCAGTCCGACGAAGGAGACAGAAAATGCATCAGGAATTCGAGGGAGACATCTCCCTCGTGGAAGAGCTCGCGGAACAGGACTTGCACGACGCCGCACAGCACGGCGGCACCATCACCCCGGGGCAACTGATCCCCATCTACCTTCGCGTCAGCGCGCACTACGGGGGGAACGGCGGGTTCGGATTGTTCTGCACCCTGTCCAAGGAATGCCAGCCCAACTGCAACTGACGAACAAACAGAGGAGGGAATTGCCATGCAGAAAGACACAGATGTCCTCGGCGCATGGGACGAGGCCGAGCTCGTCGAATTGAGCGAGGCAGACGTCCACGGGGGCACCGATCCCGCCGTCACCGGCTTGATCATCGGCATCATTGGAATCCAGGCCGCTGTCGCCACCGCGGTCTCCAACGCCGTCTGCCCCACCACCAAGTGCACCAGCAGGTGCTGAGCGCTGGGCGTCCGGTTCGGTGAGTACGTAGCGCATCGCGGCGGAACGGGGGCCTTCGGACGGGCCCCCGGTTCCGCCCCGTCCGCCGAATTCCGACGCGTCCACCTGGATATGGAGTATTACGAGTCGTGGAAACCACAGCCCCGTACTATCCGGAACTGAGCGAAGCTCAGATCTCGGATTCCATTGCGCCGCTGGCGCAATTCGACGCACAGACCCTCGAAGTATTCCGAGACATCGAAAGCCGCCGGGCCGCCGTATCCCCGAGCGCCGCCACTCGCGACGCTGTGGCACGGTGGTGCGCGGCCCCCGAGCGTTACCCGTTCCAGAAAATCATCAGGGACGCCACCGCCTCACTCGCGGACCCCGACCCCGTCACCCCGTTCGCGCCGCTGTTCGCCGATCCCCCAGCTGTGCTGCAGGACCTGCTGGAACGTGCCGAGGCCCGGCTGCGCTTGGTGTACACCAGGCCGTTGGTCGCCGCCATCAACCACGCACGCCGCCACGGTCGGCTCGTGGGCGCGGACCCGGCCCTGCGGTACCGGTATTTCGTCGACCAGTCGACCCGCGGTTCCTTCGAGGAACTGAGCGGCCTGTCGTTCCCCGTGCTGCGGGATGTCACGCGCGTCGTGCTGGCCTACGAGGCGCACAACTTCCGGGAGCTCTGCCTGCGGCTCACGGCCGACCAGGACACGATCGCCGCCACCTTCGGCATCGGCCCGGCGGACCGGATCGTCTCCTGCGGGTTCGCCGACGGCGACGCCCACCACCATGGCCGCAGCGTGTCCGTCCTGGAGTTCCGGTCCGGCAGGAAGCTGGCCTACAAACCGCGCGACGTGTCCTGCGAGGCCGCGTACGCCGTCATCGCCCGCGAGGCCAACGCCTGGCTGGGCACCTCCCTGGTCGCCGCCGAGGTCCTGGAGCGGGCCGGCTATGGATATGTGGAGTACGTGGCGGCGGAGGACGTCTCCGACATCTCCGCACGGTTCATGGCGGCCAGCGGCGAGCTCGCCGCCGTGATGTATCTGCTCAACGCGCAGGACATGCATCTCGAGAATGTCGTCGCCACCCGCCGCGGCCCAGTGCCGATCGACCTGGAGACGATCCTCCAGCCCGTCCGGCTCCACCTCGGTACGCCCGAGGAGACACCGGACAACGCCCATCACAGGATCGCGCAGTCGGTCTACGGCATCGGGATCCTGCCCCTGCTCATGGCCGGCCGGGACGAGGACTCCGGCTATGTCGACCTCGGCTTCCTCGGCGAACAGGGCAGCGGCGAGTCGCCGTTCAAGGCCCTCCAGTTCGAGGCCCCGTTCACCGACCAGGTGCGACTGACGCTGAGCAGGCAGGCGGCGGAGGAACGGCAGACGGTCGTGGGAACGCTGAGCCAGGACGAGGTCCACGCGCTGGGCGAGCGGATGGCGGCCGGATTCTTCCGGGTGTGCCGCGCGGTGCTGTCGGACAAGGAACGCTGGACGGCGCTGGTGCGCAAGGCCGCTGCCGACGTGCGCGTGCGCTACCTCCACAATCCGACGATGTTGTACGCGCAGACGCTGCGCACGGCGTCGAGCGCCCGGACCATGAGTGACCCCGCGTCCTATCTGGCGGTGCTGAAACGGGTGGCCATCGTCAGCGAGCCCTCCGCGCGCGCGATCGTCCGCTCCGAGTTGCGGCAGCTCGCGGGGCGCGACATCCCCTACTTCACTGTTGCCGCGACGGACGTGGCCCTCACGGACGGCGAGGGCACCGAGGTCGGGGCGGCGCTGACCGCATCGCCGCTGGATCTGGCCGCGGCCAAGGTCGCCGCCCTGACCGAGTTCGAGGTGAGCGAGCAGCTGAGGCTCATTCACTCCGCCTTCTCCTGCCGCTTTCCCGACAACCATCTGACCTCGGCCGACGACTTCGGCCCCCCGCTGCCCGGCGTTACGGCGGGCGAGCGGCCGAAGGGGGCTCCGGGCGACGGGCTCGCCGGGGTCGTAACCCGGCTGTGCGACACCATGGTCGCCTCGGCCCTGCCCGACCGGTTCGCCGATCTTCCCCACACCTGGATCGGCCCGCTCGCCTCCGCGCAGTCCAATCGGCCATGGCCGCCCGCGGTGCTCGGATACGACCTGTACACGGGGAGGGTCGGCCCCGCGCTGGCCCTGGCGGCGGCCGGCCGCGTCCTGGACCACCCCGCCTACCGCGGCCTCGCCACACAGATCTTCTCGGCCATCGCGGAGGGCCTGTCCGATCCCCTGCCCGATCTACCGCCCGAGACATCGGGCACCAGGCAGACGGCGCCCTACTCGGCCTACACCGGATCGGCCGGCATGCTGTTCGCGCTGGTGGCGGCGGGCAGGCTGCTCGAACAGCCCGATTGGGTCCGCGCCGCGCAGCGGGCGGTGCCGGACGTGCTCGACCTCGTGGCCGCCGCACCCGCGGCTGACCGGCCGCTGGACATGATCAGCGGGCTGGCGGGCGTCCTGTCCAGCGTGACGGCCATCGGCGGACCGAACGCCGGCGAGTCGGCCGCCACACTGACGGCCATGCTCACGGACGCCCTGGCGCCGGACGCCCTGCGGCCGGACGCACATCTCCCCGTACTCGACCAGTCCGGCTTCGGACACGGGGTCAGCGGTGTCATCCACGCGCTGAGCCGGGCCTACCCGCGTCTGCCCGAGCAGCAGCGAAAGGGCGTCGAGGCGACGCTGTCGCGCCTGATCGACCGGCTATGGAACTTCTACGACCCCGCCGAGGACGACTGGCACTCCAACATGGCCGCCCCCGGGTCCTTCTCGACCGGCTGGTGCCATGGCTCGGCCGGCATCGCGCTCGCCCTCACGACGTACACCGCGATGACCGGCGACGAGTCGGTGGAGCGCATGCGGAAGGTGGCCGTGGGCAACATGGTCCGCAGCGGCTTCGGGCGCAACCTGACCTGGTGCCACGGAGATCTCGGCAACCACGACATCCTCTCCGCCGTGGCGCACGACCGGGACCCTTCGCTGCGCACCGCGGTCGCGGACGTCGAGCGGACATGGCTGCGCCCCGAGGTGTTCACCCGCAAGGCCGGTGACACCCGGAGCCGGTACGCGCACACCAACAGCCTCCTCGTAGGGACCGCCGGGATGGTGATCCATCTCGTCAACCGCCTCGATCCGTCCGTGCGTCTGTCCCCCGTCGAGCTGAGCGTCGATCTGAGCACGGAGGGCCGATGACATGACGTGGAACACCATCGTCCGCCGGTCCGGCCCGGCCCGACGCGTACCGACGATCACGCAGGTGGCCCAGACCGAATGCGGCCTGTGCTGCTGCGTCGCGGTGCTGCGCTACCACGGGCGCGCGGAGGAGATATCCAGCGCGCGGCAGGTCATGGAGGCCGGCCGGGACGGACTCAGCGCCACCCAGCTGGCCCGCTTCCTCCGGGAGCGCGGCATGGACGCGAAGCTCTTCCGCGTCAAGGATGTGTCGGCGCTCGCGAAGTTCACTTCGCCGGTGATCCTCTACTGGGAGGACCACCACTTCGTGGTCCTCGAGCGGTTCGACGGCCGCAGAGCGGTCATCATGGACCCGGCGCTCGGGCGGCGGCGCCTCAGCAGGAAGGAGCTGGAGGCAGCCTTCAGCGGTATCGCGGTGTCCGCCGAGCCGGGCCCTGACTTCGAACCGACGCCGCGGAAGTTCATGGCGGAGTGGCGCGGGGTCTCGCTCTTCGCGAAGGGTTCGCGCAGGCGGATCGCGCTGGTGGGGTTTCTCTCGCTCGGTGGATACGCGGGAACCCTCGGCATACCGATGCTGACGGAATGGGCGGTCGACCGGTACGCCCGCTGGGGAGGACTGGACGACCTGGCCACGGTCCTTTCGGTCATCATCGCCGTAGCCGTCGGGTATTTCGCGCTGTATCTGCTCAGAGTCGCCGTTCTCTCGTCCGTGGTGGCGATGATGGGCGAGCATCTGATGATCCAGACGTTCTCCAAGCTGCTCTCCCTTCCGTACAAGTTCTTCACGACGCGACAACCCGGTGAACTTCTGTTCCGGCTCAACAGCGTGAATGTGATCAGGGATCTGCTCTCCTCACGCGTGGCCCAGGGCGTGCTGGATGTCGGGACCCTGGTGTGCGTCAGCGGCTATCTGCTGATCGCCGAATGGCGGCTCGGCCTGGTGGCGGCGGGACTGTCCCTGGTCAATGCCCTGTATCTGATGAAGACTCGGGTCCGGGTGCTGGAGTCCGTGGACACGGAGATGACCCAGCTGAGCAAGAGCCAGTCGGCCCAGCTGGACGCGATCGTCTCGGTGCCCACCATCAAAATGGGCGGCTATGCCGCCGAGTTCCTGGCCGGCTGGAGCAAGGTCTATTCCTCGTCCCTCCAGGCGATGAAGGACCGCATGCGCCTGCAACAGGGCCGGATCTCGGGCCTGACCTCCACCACCCAGATGTTCGGCCCGCTGATCCTGCTGCTGTCGAGCCTGTACCTCGTCGGCCATGGGCAGATCTCCCTGGGCCAGGCCATGGCGGTGCAGACGGTGTCCGGCACCTACTTCGCACTGTCGACTTCGGTGTTCCAGACCTGCACCGAGTTCGCCGAGGCGTCCCGCTACATGGCGCGGCTCAACGACATCGCCGAGACGCCCTCGGAGGATCGTGGCGGCGACCTCAAGCGGCTGCCCTCGACCTCCATCCGCCTGACCGACATCGGCTTTCAGTACACGCCCCACAGCGACCCGGTCCTGACCGATGTCTCGATCGACATTCCGGCCGGGGCCAAGGTCGCCCTCGTCGGCCCCTCGGGATCCGGTAAGAGCACCCTGGGGCGGATCATCTGCGGGCTCTACGAACCGACGTGCGGCACCATCGAGTTCGGCGGGCGGGACATGAGCGAATACGACAAGGATTCGCTGCGCCGCTCCATCGGATACATCCCCCAGGAAGTGCATCTGCACAATCGCTCGATCCTGGAGAACCTGACGATGGGGCAGGACATCCCCGAGGAACACGTCCGAGAATTCTGCGAGAGCGTCGGAATCCTCGACTTCCTCCAGGACCTTCCCATGGGGCTCAACACGCTGATCTCGGAAATGGGCGCGAACTTCTCCGGCGGTCAGCGGCAGCGGCTCGCCATCGTACGGACCCTGCTCCAGCGGCCCGCGATCCTGGTCCTCGACGAGGCGACGGCCTCGCTGGACACCATCAACGAGCGACGCGTCACGGACATCATCCAGGACCTGGGCGCGACGCAGATCATCATCGCCCACCGGCTGGCGACCATCAAAGCGGCCGACCGCATTTACGTGCTCGACCGCGGACGCGTCATCGAACAGGGCACACACGAGGAATTGCTGAACGGAGGACCGGTCTACATGAATCTCTACGCGGAAAGTGACCCCGATGTCCAGGTATCGGGGCGGGAAGTATCGGGACCGGAAAGCATGACCGGCCCGGAAGGACCGATCCCCGACCCGGACGTCTCGATCCCCGCCTTCCTGCCGTTCTATCAGCACCTCGTGCCCAGGAGCTCCGTGGTCGCGGCGCTGCGCGAGGTCATGACCCCGGTCACCCGCCCCGAACGGCGAGACGCGGTGGTGGACACCATCTGGGGGGAGCTGCTGACGGCCGTCGAGGGCCACTCCTTCCGTACGCTGATCGGCGAGTTCCACACCTTCCGCGAGGGCCTTGGGCTGCCCATGACGGCCGACGTCGACGAGGCACTGCAGCGGTTCCGCAGGCATCTCGGCGCGCCCGGCACCTGCCGGCGCATCGCCGACACCTACCCGGTGCTGCGGCAGCGGCTGGCGACCCTGGCGGACAACTCGCTCGACGCGTACACCGATATGTTCGCCGCGTACACGGCGGACCAGGAGGCGCTGCGGGCCGAGGGCCTGACGCCCCGTACGACGGCGGCCGGGGAACTGATCGAGGACATCTTCCTCACCGGGTCCGATCCGCACAACGACAACCGCCAGGTGATCGGGGTGCGGCTGACCAGCGGCACACGGCTGATCTTCAAACCGCGCGCCCTGGCGACGGACAGTTTCGTACGGGACCTGTACGCCGCCGCCGACCCCTACCTCACCTTCTCGCTGCGCGACTGCCTGCCCATGTCGCTGACGTCCGGCTCCCACGGCTGGCAGCAGTTCATCCCTTCGGAGCCGATGACCTCGCCCGATCAACCGGCCCGGTACTTCTACCGGTTCGGCGCGCTGTGCGCGATCCTCTCCGCCATCGGGGCGTCCGATCTGCACGACGAGAATCTGCTGGCCCACGGCGAGAACCCCTGCGTGATCGACACCGAGACCATCCTGCGGCCGGACGCGGGCGTCGAGAACGACACGCTTCCGCACCTGCTGATCAATCACATGAAGCTGTCGGTCGCCTCCACGATGCTCGTCCCCTCGATGAGCCCCGCCTCCCCCGTCGACTTCCTCATGGCGGGGGTGGGTGTGGCCGGCGATCAGCCCTCCAAGATGACCAGGACGGTGATCCGCGACATCGGCACCGACGGCATGTCCGTCGGGCGTGACCCCATCACCTACCGCCAGGACGCCAACGTGCCACGGCTGGGGGACGCACCGCTGTCCGCGACCGACCACTTCTCCGATGTGCTGGCCGGCTACTCCGACGCCCTCGAATTCGTGCGCGGCGGTGCGATCCCGGCGCTTCTCGACGCCCACCGGGACATGCCCGTCCGGTATGTGCTGCGGGCGACGCTGGTCTACGCCCGGTTCATGGACGCCTCGACGCACCCCTCCTACCTCGCCCGGCCCGAGGAGGCCGAGCGGCTGTTCGGACTGCTCGGGAACTCCGGCCAGTTCACGGCCGAGTTGGCCAGTCGCGTCGGCGACGAAGAGCGCGCCGGTATGCACACGGGGAACGTGCCCTATTTCAGCTCGCGGGCGGACTCCACCGACCTGGCGACGTCGCGGGTGCGCTTCCCCGAGGTGTTCAAGACCTCGTCGGTGGACCACGCCCGGCGTGGCGTCACCCTCAACGCAGCCCGGCCGGACGGCTATCACCACTATCTGCTCGAGGAGTGCTTCGGCGAGGTGTTCGGCGAGGACAGCCCGGCCGGGCTGTCCCGGCACAGCGTGTTCGCTGCGCCCCTGCGGCACGCCCGCCCGGGCACCTGGTGGCCGGAGATCGCGCGTCGGATCGCCGACCTCGGCGTAACCCTCCACACCCCGGACGGCCCGCGGACCGGCTGGCTGGGCGGCATCGGCCCCGGGCGGGCCGCGGCCACCATCACCCCGGGCAACTTCATCTCGTTCCACGACATGGGCGGCATCATCGCCTTCCTCAACCGGGCGACCAGCCTGGACGACGGCTTCCGGACCATTCACCACCGCGCCGACCAGGGACTCGACGAACTGCTCACGGCGTACGGCGAGACGCTGAACCAGACGCCGGAATCCGTGTTCAGCGGCGCCTCCTCCCTGCTGCTCACCCGGCCGCAGACGGCGCCGTCCGACTGGCTCGGATCCCTTCTCGACAAGATCGACGCGCGGTCCGCGTCGAATGACCTGGAGACCGACCTCAGCAACGGCCCGGCCGGTCTGCTGATGGTCCTGCTGTCCCGCCTGGAGGCCGGCGACGACCCGGCCGCCCTGTGCGGCGAAGACCGGCTCGCGCGCCTGCGCGATCTGGTCCTCGGCCACCTCCAGGCCCCCAGGACCGCGCCCTGGTTCGACCTGGCGCACGGCGAGCTGGGGCTCCAGTGGGCCCGCGCCCGTATCGGAAGGGTCCTCGGCGACGAGGCGCCGGCCCGGGAGTCCGCGGACTGGCTGACCGCACGGACCGGGTCCGGTACGGGAACGTCGCTCGCGGGGTGGTGCAACGGCGCGGCCGGTCTGCTGCTGGCCTCCGCCGAGATCCTGTTCTCCGCCGGCCGGGCGGACGAACTGTCCGGCCGTCGGCTGACGACCCTGGTCGACGCGGCGACACGGCTGCCCGCCCGCCGCCCGGTCGACCTGTCCGTCTGCCACGGCAGCAGCGGCGTCGTCCAGTCGCTGATCGCCACGGGGCGCGTGCTCGGCGACGACTCGCTGCTGACCCGAGCGCGCGAATACCAGGAGCTCGTCCTGACCAGGGCCCGCGAGAACGGGTTCTACACGGGGTCGCCCGGCCGGACCTCGCTGCTCGGCTACATGCTCGGCTGGGCCGGCATCGGCGACACCGACGCCCTGCTGCATGCCGCGGAGCAGAACCACGACGACGGCTTCTTCCGCGTCCCGGTGGCGATGACCTCGGAATTCGCGCGGCCGGGCCAGCCGGTGGGGTGAGTACGGGGCAGGTGAGTACGGGACAGCGACACGCCGTCGTCACGGCGTGTCGCCGTCCCACATCGACCGCAGAATTACTTGGCCTTGCGCATCAGCAGACGCCCGTGGCCGAACCGCTCCCCCTCGCACGGCTCACGCTGCATCCGGGCGGCCTCGACGAACCCGGCCTTGCCGGCCAGCCCCGCGAGCTCGTCGATCGGCCACCGGTAGGCCGTCGTCACCCTGTGGTCGAACTCCGTGACCGGGTCACCCTCCGACTCGAAGAACGCGAGCAGGAGATGGCCTTCAGGCGCGAGCACCCGGTGGAACTCCGCGAAGAACGAGGGCACGTTCTCCGGCGGGGTGTGAATGAGCGAATACCAGGACACGACGCCGTTCAGCTCGCCGTCGGCCAGGTCCAGGGCGTCCATGGAGCCGACCTCGAACCGCAGGTCCGGGTATGCCTCGCGGGCGATATCGATCATCACCGGCGACAGATCGACACCGAACACCTCCAGCCCCAGGTCCCGCAGGTGCGCGGTCAGATAACCGGGGCCGCAGCCAAGCTCGGCGACGGGCCCGGCAGCGGCGGTGGTCCGCACGAGTTCGGCGAACGCGGCGAGCATCGCGCGATCCAGCGGACGAGCGTCAAGCGAATTGCGGGCGAGTTCGGTGTAGAGGACGGCCACGGCGTCGTAGGCATCCGCTGTCGTACTGAGGTGGGAGGAGAGGTCGGTCACAAGCGAGGACCCTAGGGCCTCCCCTGGCGCGCTGACGAGTGGCAGAAATCCGCCTTGATCACGTTCCTGGCGGGTTCGTCGTCGTTCCAGTTGTCGTTCGTGTTCAGCGACAGCACATGGCTGCCGTCCTCGGTCGAAACGGCGTAGGTGACCGATCCCAGGATGTCTCCGTCGTGCCCCCACACCGTCACGCCGCACGTCAGGGGGTAGCTCCGCACACCGAGCCCGTACGCGTATCCGCGCCCGGTGTCGACGCCGGTCAGCAACTCGTCCTGCTGACGCGCGGGAAGGACGCGCCCGCCGAGGAGCGCCCCGAAGAAGCGGTTCAGATCGTGGGTGGTGGAGATGATCTCCCCGGCCGCCCCGGCCATGGAGGGGTTGAACTCGGTGACGTCGTAGACCTTCGCCTCCGGCGAGTCGACGAACAGACGGGAGTACGCCCGCGCATGGGGCTCCGGCAGGGTCGGGGAGAGCCCCGGTACGACGGTCTCGTCGAGACGCAGCGGGCGGAGCAGCCGGCTCTCCACCACGTCGGCGTAGCTCTGCCCGGTGGCGGCCTCGATGACCATCCCCGCGAGGAGATAGTCGGTGTTGGAGTAACGCCACTCGTCCCCCGGCTCGAACACGGGCGGGTGGGAGGTGGCGATCTTGACGAGTTGGTCCGGTGTCCAGCTGTCGTAGCGGTGCTCCAGAAACGCCGCTCCGGTGTAGCGGGAGACGAAGTCCTGGTCCTTGAGGATGTCGAAGACACCGCTGGTGTGGTTGAGGAGTTGGCGAAGGGTGATGCTCCGACCGTCGTAGTCGCTGTGGACGAACACTCCGGGAAGCCACTTCTCGACGCTGTCGTCCAGACTCAGGCTCCCCTCCGCCTCGAGCTTCAATAACGTGACCGCGGTGAAGGTCTTGGTGATGCTGCCGATACGGAAGTGATCCGCCCGCGTCCGTGGCCGGGGCCGCTCCAGATCCGCGACCCCGGCCGTGCCGTACCAGGACCGCCCCCGGCCTGAGTCGACTCCGGCAATGGCGCCGGGAGTACCGCTTGCGACCAGGTCCTCCAGCGCGGCCTGGGTGGCCGGGCGCCCCGGGCCGGTGGGCTGCGGCGGCCGGTGCTGCTGGGCGCTTGCGGTGGACATCGGCGCGAGGGCCAACGCGACGACGGCTGCTGCGACAAGACCGGTGAGCGTGCGGGGTCGGCGCAGATGATGTCGATTCATGTTCGCGAAATTACGGGCGATTCGCGGCGCCGCCATCAGGGATCACCCTTGCTCTGCCCTTGACCTACCCCGAGACCGGTGGGGCTCAGCGGTTGACCTTGACACTGATGTGAGACTTTAGCCTTCCTTCGCCGGGATCTCAGACGACGAGATCTCCGACGACGAAGGAGCAATGATGCCGGGAGCAGTGATCATCGGAGCGGGACCGGGGCTCGGCCAGTCGGTCGCCCGCCGCTTCGCACGCGAGGGTCTGCCGATCACCCTCGTGGCACGGTCCGAGAAAACACTGACGGCGGCGGCGGAAGCCCTGTCCGCCACCGGGGTGCCGATACGCCCCCTGGTCGCCGACAGCACCGACGAACGCGCCCTGCGCACCGCCCTGGACACCGCGATCGAGGAATTCGGCCTGCCCGACGTCGTGGTGTACAACGCGGCGATCATCCAGGCAGACTCGCTCGGCGAGCTGTCCGTATCCGCGCACCTGGACGCCTGGGCCGTCAACGTGGTCGGGGCGATCAACGCCGCCGCGCGCGTCGTCCCGGCGATGGCGGAGCGTGGCAGCGGTTCGTTTCTCATCACCGGCGGAATGCCCGAACCGAAGCCGCAGTACCTCAGCCTCTCCCTCGGCAAGGCCGGTGTGCGGTCGTTGGTGGCGCTTCTCGACCAGCAGTACGGCGCCTCCGGTGTGCATGTGGCCACGGTGACCGTTGGCGGCCCGGTCGCCCCCGGCACGGATTTCGACCCGGATGTCATCGCCGAACACTACTGGCGGCTGCACACCCAACCGCGGCACGAGTGGGAGCGGGAGGTCCTGCACAGCGGGCGCAGCGGCGCCTGACCGAAGCCGTCGGCGGTGGGGCCGCGAGACGGTTGAACACGGGACGAACACTTGATGAGACTTCAGTCGCATCGGCCCCGCATCCACATCAGAGTCGTACATTCACCCTCTCAGGGCTCATGACCTGACGGGGGGAAAGATCATGGGATGGCTGACGGAGCTGGTGGCTCCGGAGAATCTGCTGGCTCTGCTCGGTGTGGTCGTCACGGTCGGGGGGCTGTCGTACGAGCGGCTGATCCCGGGCCGGAAGCGCATCGGATACCGCGTCCAGATGGACACGCTCATAGACGACAGCCCGGACGACGGCCACATCCACCATCGGCTGCGCATGTTGGAGAACACGCCCGATCTCGCCGGGGCCTCGCTGGTGCTGCTGCGGATCGAGAACGACGGCTTCCGCAGCGTCGACATCGACGACTACATCACCGCGCCCTCGACGGAACACCGCGGGCTCACCGCCATCTTCCCCAATCGCACGGTCATGGACGTGGCCGTCACCGAGCCCAGCCACCCGGATCTGCTGCGGTACCTGCCGCAGCGCGGGACGGAGACAAGTCCTGGGCTCATCTGCCATGACAATGAGATCTCCCTGCCGAGAGTGCCGCTGAACAAGGGCGACCACTTCAAACTGCTGGTGTTGCTGACCGGCGCCGGGACCGACAAGGAGCCGCACGTCGTCGGCCGCATCAGGGAGGGCAGGATCCGCAACAACGAGAATTTCCGGCGCCCGAGCAATCGCGTCCTGGGGCTCATCGGCAGCCTGGTGATCCTCATGCTCCTCCAGCCCATCGGCTTCCAACTCCTGGAACCGGACCCGCTGCGTCAAGGCTGCGCCAAGGGGACGCTCAGCGTCGTCGGCTCCACCGCGTTCGAACCGGTGATGAACGACCTGGGCAAGGCGTACGAGGAGGACTGCGACGGCGCCGCCCACATCACCGTCGACGCCCAGGGCAGCGGTCGCGGCACGGACACGCTGCGGGACGTCGGGGAGGGCGCGAAGGGCTTTCCGGCGTATCTGTCGTTCTCCGACGGGCGGGAGGGGAGCGGGGATCCAGGACTCAAGGAGCATCTGACCGCGCTGTCCGTGTTCACGATGGTGGTGAACACGGAGGTCCGGATATCGAATCTGACCCTCGATGATGTGCGGAAGGTCTACTCGGGCGAGATCACCAACTGGAAGCAGCTCGTCGGCGGGCCCGATCTGCCGATCAGGCTGGTGAGCCGCGACGGGAAGTCGGGCACGCGCGGGGTGTTCGAGAACCGGGTGCTGGGCAGCACGACCGAGCCCGCGCGTACGTCGGACAACTGCCGAACGCCGAAGTTCGGCAACACGCACATCGTGCGCTGCGAGCTCGACGGCACGGAAGAGGTGCTGAAGACCGTGGCGCGGACGCCGGGCGCGATCGGCTACACCGAGCTGAAGGCGGCCAACGACCGCGCCGAGGAGCGGAAGGATGTGCGGCTGCTGGGCCTGGGCGGGCACCGGCCCTCGATCGACACCGTCAGGGACGAGACATATCCGTTCTGGGAGCCCGAGTACGCGTACACCTACCGGACCCCGCCGCCCAACTCCCTCACTTCAAAGTTCCTGGACTTCCTGGCCGGCGACACCGGACGGAATCTCATCGAGCGCCACGGCCATCTGCCCTGCTCGGCCCCGGAGAACGTCCAGGCGTGCCAGCGGGCGCATCGCGCGTGAGGCGCACCGCGCCGGGTCAGCCTCCGGACGGGGCAACGGACATCAGCGGATAGTCGGTGTAGCCCTCGGGGCCGTGCGAGTAAAGGTGCCGCTCGTCGATGGTGTTCAACGGCGCCCCGGCCGCGAACCGCAGGGGCAGGTCGGGGTTGGCGATGAACGCACGGCCGTAGGAGACGAGGTCCGCGCGGCCGTCCGCCAGCACCTTCTCTCCGGCCTCCCAGGTCGTCGCCTCCCCGTTCTCGCCGACGTTGGCGATGAGTCGGCCGGACCAGCGGGGACGGAGGTCGTCCAGCGCCGGATAGCGGGCGTTGTCCGTGAGGTGGAGGTACACCAGTCCCGCACTGTCGATCGCGTCGACCAGGGCCCGGTAGACCGGGGCGGGATCGGCCTCGGCCATCCCGAACTGCGGATTCCCCGGCGAGATGCGCAGCGCCGTACGCTCCGCCCCGATAGCCCCGGCGACCGCCTCGACCGCCTCGACGGCGAACCTGATCCGACCCGCCACCGAGTCTCCGTAGGCGTCCCGGCGCAGGTTGGTGTTGTCCGCGAGGAACTGGTGAATGAGGTAGCTGTTGGCGCCGTGCAGTTCCACGCCGTCGAAGCCCCCCTCGATCGCGTGACGAGCGGCCTCGGCGTAGTCGTCGAGGGCGGTGCGGATGTCGGTGAGACTCATGGTGCGGGGCACGACAGCATCGGCTTTGCGCCCGCCCGGTAGGTGCACGGGGCCCGGTTCGGGAACGGCGGAGGGTCCGGCGGGGACGGAGCCGTCGATGCGGGCCAGCGGATGCCCCTTGCGGCCGCCGTGCATCAGCTGCGCGAAGATCCGGCCGCCCGCGGTGTGCACCGCTTCGGTGACCTTCCGCCAGCCGGCCACATGCGCTTGCGTCTCCAGACCGGGGACGCGCCAGTCGCTCTGGCCGCGCCGGCTCGGCCAGATCCCCTCGGTGATGAGAAGACCGGCGCTCGCGCGCTGCGCGTAGTAGTCGGCGACGAGCGGGAGCGGAGTGCCGTCCTCGTGGGCGCGGAAGCGGGTCATCGGCGCCATGACGATGCGGTTGGGCAGGTGGAGCGGCCCCAGGGAATGAGGGGTGAGAAGGTCTGCGTTGCTCATGCCGAGACATTAGAGGCTCACATCGGTGTCAGATTCAAGTGGAGGCGGCGAGTGCGCATCGGTGAACTGGCACGCCGTACGGCAGTCAGCGTGCGTTCGCTGCGCTACTACGAGCAGCAGGGGCTGCTCGCCTCACACCGCACGCCCGGCGGCCACCGCGCCTACGACGAGGGCGCGGTGGACCGGGTGATCCGTATCCAGGAGCTCTACGCCGCCGGGCTGTGCAGCTCGAAGATCGCCGCGTTGCTGCCCTGCATGCGGGACGCGGACGGCGGTCCTTCGCCGGCGGCCACCCCGCTGCTGGTCACCGAGTTGTGCGAGCAGCGGGAGCGGCTGGACCGGATGATCGCGGAACTGGCCCGCGCGCGCGAGGTCCTCGACGGCGTGATCGAGGCGGCTTCGGGTGAGCCGGTGGACGGCCCGCTCGCCCGGGCAGGTGAGGATCAGAACCCGTGAACGCCCGTCCGGCGGGCTCAGACCCGAGGCCCCACCGGAGAGCAGGCAGCCGATCCCGGCGATTCAGCCCTCCGCCGCCCCGGCCCCCGAGGCCGTGTCGATGACCTCGTTCAGGACGGCGCGCGAGCGCTGGAGGTCCTGGATCATGCGGTCGATCCGGTCCCGCTCCGCCGTGAGGTCCATGACCAGGTGTGCGTCGGCGATCTCGGACGGTCCGCCGTCGGCGTCCCGCATACAGGGCAGCAACTGCCCGATCTTCGTGCTGGACAGCCCCGCGGCATACAGCTCCTGGATGCGCAGCACACGGTCGACGGCGGCGTCCACGTAGTCGCGATGGCCACCGGGGGTGCGCTGCGCCGTCAGCAGCCCCTGCTGCTCGTAGTAGCGCAGGGACCGCTCGCTCACCCCCGTACGCCGGGCCAGCTCACCGATCCGCATGACGCACCTCACACCGTACGAGCTTGAATCTGACATCAATGGCAAGTTCTACGGTACCCGCATGACGAACACCGCGACCACATCCCGCCTCCTCACTGCCACCCGACTCGGCCCCCTGGACCTGGCGAACCGCCTGGTCATGGCACCCATGACACGTAACCGCGCCGACGCCGACGGCAGCCCGACGCCGCTCATGGCCGACTACTACGCCCAGCGCGCCTCCGCGGGGCTGATCATCGCCGAAGCGGCCACCCCCAACGCGGTCGGCCAGACCTACCCCAACATCACCGCCATCCACACCGACGCCCATGTGTCCGGCTGGCGGCAGGTCACCGAGGCCGTGGCCGCCGCGGGCGGCGGGCCGATGTTTCTGCAGCTCCAGCACGGCGGCCGGGTCGGACACCCCGACAACAGCGGGCTGATCCCCGTCGCCCCCTCCCCGATCCCGCTCCCGGAGCCCATCCACACCCCCACCGGCCGCCAGGACGCGGTCACCCCCCGCGAGATGACGCGCGACGACATCCGGGCCACCGTGAACGACTTCGCCGCCGCGGCCCGCCGCGCGCTCGACGCCGGGTTCGCCGGTGTCGAGGTGCACGCCGCCAACGGCTATCTCCTCCACCAATTCCTCGCCCCCAACACCAACCGGCGCGACGACGCCTACGGCGGCACCGTGGAGAACCGCATCCGGTTCGTGGCCGAGGTCGCGGGCGCGGTCGCCGAGGCGATCGGCCCCGACCGGGTGGGCCTGCGCATCTCACCCGGCAACCCCGTCAACGGCATCGCCGACACCGACGCCGACATCCTGTACCCGGCGCTCCTCGCCCGCGTGGCCGACAAGAACCTGGCCTACCTCCACATCGTCCTCGCCGACCCCGATCAGCCCCTCTTCCAGCGCATCCGCGAGGACTGGCCCGGCACGCTGATCGCCAACCCGGTCCTCCGCCGGGGCCCCCTCCCCGCCGACGGCGGACGGCAGGCGGCCGAACGGCTCCTGGCCGCGGGAGCCGACCTGATCTCCCTCGGCCGCCCCTTCCTGGCCAACCCCGATCTCGTCGAACGGCTGCGCACCGGGGCGCCCATGAACCAGATCCGCGACAAGTACCTGATGTACGTGGGCGGCCCGACCGGCTACACCGACTACCCCACCCTCGACGCCGTACGCTGATGGCCCGGATACGTCCCGTACGCTCGCGGCCCGAAGGGATGCCAACACGATGCCGGCCACGTACGAAAACGGGACCGCCGAGAACGGGACCGCCGAAGACCCGGGCGCCGCGGCGACCCGCCTCACCGGCCGCCCGGTGACCGGCCTCCGCCCCCTGTCGGGGACGCTGGCCGAAGTCGTGCTCGGCGGCGGGCAGGTGGTGATGGTCAAGCGCGGCTCCGCCCCCGGAGCCGCCCTCGCCGAGGCCGCGGGGCTGCGCTGGCTGGCCGAGGCCGGGACGGTCCGCGTCCCGGCGGTGCACGGCCACGACCCGCACTGGCTGGTGACCGAGCGGGTACCGACCGGCCGCCCGAGCCCCGAGGCGGCGACCCGGTTCGGCCACGACCTGGCCGCCCTGCACGCCGCTGGCGCCCCCGCGTTCGGCGCCCCGCCGCCCGGCGGGTCCGAGGACGCGTACATCGGGCTCGCCCCGATGCGCAACGTCCCCGGCGCCGACTGGCCGACCTGGTACGCCGACCACCGGGTACTGCCCTATCTGCGCCGCGCCGTGGACGAGGGCACCATGCGCCCCGCCGAGGCAGCCGTGGTCGAGCGAGTCTGCGAGCGGCTGCCCGACCTGGCGGGCCCGGCCGAGCCGCCCGCCCGGCTGCACGGCGACCTGTGGAACGGCAATGTGCTGTGGGGCGCCGACGGCCACGCCTGGCTGATCGACCCGGCCGCGCACGGCGGCCACCGCGAGACCGACCTGGCGATGCTCCACCTCTTCGGCTGCCCGCACCTGGACCACCTACTCGACGGCTACCAGCAGACCGCCCCACTCGCCGAAGGCTGGCGAGACCGCATCGCCCTGCACCAGCTCTTCCCCCTGCTGGTCCACGCGGTGCTCTTCGGCCGCGGCTACGCCGAACAGGCCCTCACGGCGGCCCGGTCGGCCCTCACGGCCTGACCCGCCCACCAACTCCCTTACGTCCAGCCCCTAGAGGGGCCATCGAGACCCCGCGACCGGATCCCGGCACCACACATACTGCTGGTCCGGCTCGACGGTCATGCCGAAGTCATACAGTTCCGGTCCGCCCTCGCTCACCCACCAGCCCCAGGCCCGCTCCAACTCCTCGACGAGGCGGCGCGGCCCACCCTGATGCGCAATGGCAGCGCCTTCGTTGCCGGACGCGGACAGCACGGCCCACGACGAGACACCGTCGTGCGCCCAGACCGCCGTGCCGTCGCCTGCGTTCATGATGACCACCACGTCGGGCAGGATGACGCGCACCGCGAACAACAGGTGCGCGTCATCCCGGAGCGACAGCAGCTCCCGTGCGACCGGCCGCTCATCTTGCGGCGGCCCATCCCCGCGTACCTCGCTCCAGCCCAGTCCCGCCTCACTCCCCCGACTGGGCATGAACATCGCCAGCCCCTGCACCCAGCCCGTTGCCGAGCCACCGCCCTCGGCCACCGTGAGAGCCACATGCCCCAGCCGCCCCCACGGGGTGACGATCCGCCCGCCCCCGCGCGTCTGGGCCACCCACTCCCAGGGCACCCGGTCCACGGCGTAAGTCGAGATCACCCGGTCGTACGGCGCGCCGGCCAGCCATCCGAGGCTGCCGTCGCCGACCTGCACGTCGACATCCGCCCCCACCGCCGCCAGGCGCCCCCGCGCCCCTGCCGCGAGCCCGGGATCCACCTCGACACTCACCACCCGCCCCGGCCCGGCCCGCCACCCCAACAGCGAGGCATTCCATCCCGCGCCGGTGCCGAGCTCCAGCACGCGATGCCCCTCTTGCAGCATCAGAGCATCCAGCATGTCCGCCACGACGGCCTGGCAGGAGAGACTGGACGACGCCCGGCCGCCGATGACCTGAGTGACGGCCGGGTCGCTCGGCCCCGCGTACACCTCGGCGGCCCACCGCTCAGGATCCTCGGCGCGATCCACCGGCTCGTAGCGGAAGCCGTCCCAGCGCCAGAGCCGGTCCGGGGCGAAAAGATGCCGGGGCAGGGCGGCGACGGCGTCCCGGATCCACGGGGAGCGGTCGGGCCAGTCGCCACCGGCCTCCATGGCCTCCGCCAACCGCATCCGCCGCTCTTCGAACTGGGTCAATGGAGACTACTTCCTGTGCGTGCCCGACGGCGGTGGCGGTTTGGGCACTTGTCCGTCCGTGTTCCCTGGCGGCGGCGTGCCCTGTCCGGGATCGGGATCCGGCTTGTTGTGCTTTCCCATAACGCGCTCCTCGGCAACTGACCCTTGATCAACCCTCCGTGGGTGCAGGGTGGTTGACCTATTCACCATGAAGAAGAATAATTCAGAAGGAGACTGAATAGTCAAGGGGGCCTGAGTGAAGCTCATCCGCGTACGCGGCAACTGCAACGACGAGAAGACCCGTCCGACGCTGTACAGGACCGACCGCCACACGGCAGTGATCCAGGGCTGGACCGTGGCCTCCCGGCAAACGTCGAGTGGGACTCTCTCGCGTCCGACGAAACGGCCGTGGAGATCCCCGCCGAACTGGTGGCCGAAGCCCTGGCGACCAACGGGGCGAGCGACCTTCTCCGACCAACGGATCAGGGCACCGTGGTGATTCACGGTCCGGCCGTCACCGACCCGGAGGCCCTGGAGCAACTGGAACTCCCCGCCGAAGAGTCGGCCATCGAAGTCCCCGTCCATCTCCTGTCCGAGGTGTTCGCACATGTTGAGTAGCGACGAGATGAACGCGTACTTCGACCAAGCACGCTTCGAATGGTTCCGCCTCGAAGCGCTCCGCTCCTACCGCACAGCGGTGGAGCAGCCACGTTTCCGCGCCTACATGGCCGGAGAGCCCTACGACCCGAACGCCGAGCCGAAAGGGTGGTACGAGGAGATCGAGCGCCGGACCGGGGAGGGCATCGCCTACCGCAAGGTCCGTATCGCGAACGGCCCGCTGAGCGACTATGAGCGGTGGGAGTTCGAGTGGTCGTACGCGCCCACCGAGCGCCGAGGGCAGCGCACTTTCGTTCTCGATCGGGCGGAAACCCCCAACACGCCAGACCTGCCCCACTACGACTACTGGATGATCGACGAGCATGTGGTGCTGCGTATGCACTACGACGACCACGGGCAGTTCACCGGGGCTCAGCGGATCGACGCACCAGACGAAATCGCCGCGCATGTGCGCTACAGAGACGCCGCTCTGGCGGCCTCGGTCCCGTTTCCCGACTACTGGAACGCCCACCCCCAATACTGGCGGCAGAATTGGCAGGACACGGCCATGTCCTGATCCACGACCCGAAAGTGCCGCTTCGCATGAACCCCGAGCGTTATGCCACTGACCGCCAGCGGCTGGCTGCCGCCTTGCGCCAGCTGCGCAAGGC